>JAZKGS010000069.1:43913-46203 GCA_040385805.1 Pseudomonadota bacterium
CCTGCTGTCGCACCTGCACATGTCGAGCGGATCAAGACATTAACGCGGCAAGGATTTTATAATAATGTCATCTTTCACCGCGTGATCGACGGCTTTATGGCGCAAACGGGCGACCCAAAGGGCACTGGCCTCGGCGGATCGGACCTTCCCGACCTTAAGGCGGAGTTCAACAACACGCCGCATTTGCGTGGAACGGTATCAATGGCACGTACCAATGAGCCAGATACGGCGAACAGCCAGTTCTTCATTTGCTTTCAACCGCGATTTAGCCTTGATAAGAAATACACTGTCTTTGGCCGCGTGACCTCCGGCATGCAGTTCGTCGACGCCATTGAGCGTGGTGAGCCGCCCGTGAACCCAAGCAAGGTACTTCAAGCTTCCATTGCGGCGGATAATGTGCCGCCACCGGCGGCGGTTTCGGCCCCAGCCGTGGCCCCGGCCGCGCAAGCGCCGATCACTGTTGACCAGTTGAACGGGACCTAACCGCTCAGGCTAAATCATGCGCGTTGACCTTTTTGATTTCGAGCTTCCGCCCGAGCGGATAGCGCTGCGTCCTGTCTCGCCGCGCGATGCGGCGCGGATGTTGTGTGTGGCCAATGATGCCGCGCTGACCGACCGGTCGGTGCGTGACTTGCCGCAACTTCTGCGCAAGGGCGACTGCCTGATCTTTAACGACACACGCGTTATTCCGGCGCAGCTGCAGGGAAAACGCGGCGATGCGTCGATCGGTGCGACCTTGCACAAAAGGATCGACTTGCGCCGGTGGCAGGCCTTTATCCGCAACGCAAAGCGTCTACATCCCGGCGATGTGGTGGATTTTAACGAAGGCGTGATGGCCATCGCCGAACACCGCCATGACGACGGCAGCTTCACGCTGTTTTTTGAAGGCGAGGAGCCTGTCGAAATCCTGTTGCAACGCGCAGGGACCATGCCCTTGCCGCCTTATATTGCGGGCAAACGTCCGACCGACGAACGCGACGCGCAAGATTATCAGACGATGTTCGCGCAGAAAGATGGCGCAGTTGCCGCGCCAACGGCATCCTTGCACTTCACGCCCGAGTTGATGGACGCGGTTGCGGCGGCGGGTATCGAAACCGCAACACTGACGTTACATGTGGGCGCTGGCACATTCCTGCCGGTGAAAGCAGATGACACCACCGAACACCGCATGCACAGTGAATGGGGTAGCATTGACGCGGCGACAGCCCAACGCCTGAACAACATCCGCAAAGCTGGTGGGCGCTTGATCGCGGTGGGCACAACGTCTCTGCGCCTGGTTGAAAGCGCAGCGGACGAACATAATACGGTCCATCCATTTGAAGGCGACACCGATATTTTCATTACGCCGGGATACCGCTTCAAGGCGATTGGCGGGCTGATGACCAATTTCCATCTGCCGAAGTCGACCTTGTTCATGCTGGTCAGCGCATTGATGGGACGCGAGACGATGCAGGCGGCTTATGCCCATGCCATCGAAAACGAATATCGTTTCTACAGCTATGGCGACAGCAGCCTCCTTCTGCCTTAGTTGCCCCGCCTGCGCTTAATGGCCCTTAAGCTCGTCGCCAGTCAGGCGAACGATATGCAGCACATTGGTTGAACCCGGCGTCCCGAACGGCACACCTGCCATGATGATGATCCGGCCACCCGCATTACCCAAATGGTACCGCAACGCCATGCGCTTGCCCTTGGCGACCATTTCCTCAAACGAGCCAATGTCCTTCGTCCGCACGGCGAATGCGCCCCACAAAAGTCCAAGGCGACGGGCAGTCGTCTGACTTGCGGTCAGCACCAACAATGGCACGGCGGGCCGCTCGCGTGAAATTCGCCGCGCGGTCGAACCCGATGATGTGAAGCAGACGATGGCGCTTGTCTCGACGGTGTCGACAATGCGTCCGCTCGCTTCGGCCAAGGCGTCGGCGGTCGTGCCGTCTGCTGGCGTTTCGGTAAAATGGATGCGCTTGAAGAAATCGGGGTCGCCTTCAACTTGTTGCGCGATGCGGTCCATGATCGACACCGCCTCAATCGGCCACGCCCCAGCCGCGGTTTCTGCCGACAACATCACCGCATCTGCACCATCATAAATAGCGGTCGCAACATCCGACACCTCGGCGCGCGTTGGCGATGGCGAGAATATCATCGATTCCAGCATTTGCGTCGCCACGACAACGGGCTTGCCCATACGCCGCGCGGTCGAAACAATCTTCTTTTGCAATGGCGGCACTTGTTCCGGCGGCAATTCCACACCAAGGTCACCGCGCGCGACCATGACGCCATCGGCAAGCTCAAG
>JAZKGS010000070.1:0-32641 GCA_040385805.1 Pseudomonadota bacterium
GGGAATCGCAGTCCGCGACCACCTTACAAAGGATAACAAAGATGGCTGACACACAGCGTTGCGACCAGTGTTCTTTAGGTCTCCATTTCATCCCCCGCGCTGACGAGATCGAGCGATACGGCCCAAACGTCATGGGATGCAAGCGACCCAATTGGGAGGGGTATACACACCCAGATTCAACGTGCGAGGCGTTCTGTCAGTTGCTCGTTGTCCCTGAAATTCGGGAGATTTCACAATGACCCACACACAACAAGAGCCGAGGGCATTGGCTGTTCCCATATTGCAGAGGCATCGGGACGCGGCACACAATTACTTTCTTAATAAGAATAAACCTAATGCTTTAGCCCAAACCTTCGCAGCATCCGAAGCCCGCCTGATAGCTAGATTAGGGCGGCCGGATATGGTGGAGGTGGTGGCGCGCAAGACTTACGAAGCAGCCCACATTGCGGGGCCGTTTGGCGATGAGCCGATTGAGTGGGGACGTGGCGGCTTCAAAACGCAGATTATCCAATGGAGAGCTGTGGCAACAGCCGCCCTCGCCGCATTTTCCGATGCTTTGAAGGGAGAGTGAGATGGTTCCCGAACGATGCCCTAACTGTCAGCAGCGAATGCCTAAGCAGAAGGTCGAACGACTATTCAGCCGGATATGTCGAAAGTGCAAAGGTGGCATTGCGACACACCACAAATGGAAAGTTGAAACAGATGGCGATGCTTCATGGTTTGAGCATCGTCACTGTGATTTTCCCGAAAGCTACACTGGAAAGGCAGCCCCATGACCTCATCTACCAAAGCCTTGCGAGAGGCGCTTGCACATGTCGGCCTGCACGGAAAGCTAGCCGATGCCGTTCTCCCCATCATTGAACAGGAGCGCACCACAGCCCATCGGGAAGGCATGGAAGCCGCTGCGGTGATAGCGGATGACGAAATGCGTCATTGGCATGGACAGGCGGCACTAATCGGAACGCAGCCGCATCTGAAGAAAATCAGGAACGGCAAGGCGGAAGTCGCAAACACTATCGCTGATACCATCCGCGCACAAATGGAGAAACCCGATGCCCGCTAATCCCACCACCCCCGACCAAGCCGAGCAAATTGCAGAAAACGCAAATTGCTCTCAAGACCGGATAGCAGAGGCTCGGGCTTTGGTTGATAAGCGCCTCAACACGGCATTGCCGCCATTAGGCGCGGACCTTGAAGCGTGGCAAAACCACTATGGCGCGCTGGCCTATACGGCTCGAAAATTGCTCGCAGCTCTCAACGCTCTACCTGTAGAGGATATGCAGGTTACGGATGAGATGGTCGAACGGGCAACCAATGCGATGGCAGAAGAGCTAAGAAGCAACTATGTGACTGTGAGCGGCGATCTGACAAGCTGCGTAATCGACGGAGGTCGCCTTGACTTGCGCGACATAGCCCGCGCAGCCCTTGCCGCCTCTATTGGCTGTGGTAAGGATTGAGGGATGGAATACGATTCATGGCCAGATTGTCCTGTAGCGGGTTGCTCCAATAAGATTTCCTTGGCGCTAAATTCCGATAAATGCTTTCCGCATACAGATGGCAATGAGCATGTTAAGCGCATGAAAATATCGGCGCGTAATGCCGAGCCAATTCACCGTGATGAAACTGTGCCAGCATGAACCTAAATCGCGCAAGATACGGCGCTGCTTTCGTTCTTATAGCCCTTGCTCTGGTTGTGATTATTGTGGCGGGGTGAGGCCGGGATAGACGCTTGCGACTATCCCGGCACCCTGAACGAATATGGACATGCCACGCTCGTGCTTGTGTAAGCTCCACCACTATGCACGAATACAAAAATCATTCAAGCATATTACGAACAAACGGTGCCTCGCATAGCCTCCCCGAATGAGTCGCAATCCAAACGAGCAAATAGTAGCAGCGATATTTCACGAACACCGATCTGCAAAGAAACGGCAGCGACGTAAAGAGCCGCCTTCCAGTGCAGAGTTTAAGCGACCAAGGGATGAAGCTTGGTGGAAATAGTTATTCGGGCGCAGTATTAACCTCTCCGATGCCCTCTGCCCACTCTATAAGGGCGTCCAGTTGTGCGTAGGCATCTGCGACAGTCTCTAGATCGGTAACAGGAATGATGGCCGTTTCGGTGGCTTGCAGAGGCTCTCCGGGCATTTCGGTGGTGCTGCCTGTTCCGGTGCCTTCGGAAGCACCTTTAGCGGCTTTGGACCGCAAGAACTTAGCAAGAGTAGCCCGATTATCAGCAAGGCGTTTTTCATATGACTTCTCCGATTTTTCAGCAATGGCAGCGTATTCGCTTTCGATCCGCGCGACCTGCCGCTTGTTTATGTCTGCTGCGACCTGTTGAGCATTGGCATAATCGACTTTCGTGGTGATGTGGGCGGTCGCTTCGACGGTGTAGCGGTTTTTCCAATGCTTGACCTGGTTGCGCAGCGATATGTTCGCCAGCAACAGATAAATGCCCAACATAAGCAGCACGGCAATGGCTATGCGATACCACGCCTTGAATAACCAGCGGACGGCATCTGCCAGCCACGACATGATGCGCTTGCCTATGCCGAGCATGGAGAGGGCGATCCCCATCATGGCGCTTTGTCCTGTTCGGATTTAATCTCATCGGCCTTCGCCACCGCAGCTTCGGCAACTTTTTCTGCACCTTCGGCAGCATCGCTTATGTCAAGGCCATCCTTGCCGATCCGAATGGTCCTTTTCACGAACAATGCAGTAAATGCAGTCAGGCCAAGCAGGATTTGCGCGTGAGCTGCCAATGCGAGGTAAAAGCTGTATTTTGCGTTTCCCGAAACAAGGTAAACACCGACCGCAGCAAATATCGTCATCACGCCACATCCGCCGAGCAAGGCAGCAAATGCCGCCGCCCGCCTGCCGTCATGTGTGGCGAGATTTATCATATTGGCATTCCCTGCTTCACCCAAGCAGGTGCATCGAAGCACGGGCAGTCTTTTAGCCATTCATGCCGCTCGACAACGCCGTCACCGTCCTTATCCGGCGACAGGTCGCGGTGACCTAGTACCGGCACGTTGCCATGCTTCGCCAGCAGGGTGGTGATTGTGTCCTTCAGGGCCTTTTTCTGGCCCGCTGTGCGCGTGTCCTTGGGCTTGCCGTCCTTATCCAGTCCCCCGACATAGACTATCGCCAGCGAGCCTGTGTTCCAGCCTCTGACATGGGAGCCGACAACATTGTCTGCCCGGCCCTTCTCGACCCGCCCATCAAGCCCAATGACATAGTGATAACCGATATCAGACCAGCCTTGTTTAAGATGCCAGGATTTGATTGTCGCCGCCGTTACCGCTTGCCCCTCGCGCGTTGCGGTGCAGTGAATTACGATGCGCTTTATAGGTAGATTACTCATCTGCTTGCCCTGTCCTCTCTTGCCCGTTCAGCCAAAAATGATACATTTGCGTCGATCCGTTCGACCCGTGTAATCAGGACTTTGCTGTCGGCTTCGATAACAATAATCCGGCGTTCATGGTCTTGCTGTGCCTGCCAGACGACGCCGAGCTGAAACACTCCCGACGCCATCGTAAGAACGAGAGCCGCAACTGAAATCCATTCCGCTCTCTTCACTGATTGCTCCTGTGGTATGTAGGTTCTTGTGGGCATTTATTGACCTTCCGACGCGACTAAACCGCGCAATAACTCTGCGTTTTCCAATCTTAGCTGCCTGTCTGTTGTTGGAGGGGTCATCGTGTCCACCGGAACACACCGCGAAGGCGGGTAACAGGCGCTGCGCTCAAATCTGCCGCTGCATAGGCCGTGAATTGGCCGGTCGCGTTCAGATAGCCGAGTCGTACATAATCGCCCGCGCCCGTTGTCGTGCCGAACAGTCTGCCGTAAACCGCAACAATCGTGCCGTTGTAAGTCATTTGGATAGGGCCGACAATTGTTTCATAGGTGGGCAGATAGTCAGACGGCACGTCGATGTTGATGGATGCCGCAGCACCAAATCCAGTGGGAACAGCAACACCGCCTTGCCAAGACCCTTCAATGTCCACATTCAGGCAATATTCGCTGCCGTTACGATAGATGCCGATCCGGTTGTTGCCCGGTGTTACCATAACCGCCGTGGTGTCGGCTTTCAGCGAAAGCGTCTGGCTGGTATCAATGCGATGTTGCACCAAATTGAATTGAGGTGTCCCGCTGTTATCAATCACGCGGGGGTTGTTCATATCATTTGCAACAATGGTTATGGATTGCCCGCCAGGTCCAATGGTTAGCGCAGGCGCAATGCCACAGCCCGTAATCGAGTGGTTCGCGCCTTTGACTGTGCAGACCGACTGATTGCCCCATCTAATGCCGGTGAATTTAACACCCCGAGAAAAGTCGCTGAAATAGAACGGGCCGTGATAAGAACCGCCTGTGAAAAACACATCGTTGCAACCGCCTGTATTGCATGTAGCCCATCCGTTAGTCTTCGTGGCAATGAACGTGCGTGGGACGGCGGCGGGCGCTAGTGAGCCATCGGCCATATCGATAACAACTCGGGTTTCATCTGAAATAAGAGCCGTGCCATAAAGAGAAAGGTCGGAGTTGATGCTGATAAAACCCGAACCCGCCGCCACGCCCGTAAAGGCAATACATGGCAGATTGGTATCGTAGATAATGCAATCCAGAAGCCCGTTCTTGCCGTTGGTGCCAGTTATGATGACCCCCCGGCCACTGGCGTAGGTCGCGCCCTTACCGTCGAGCGTCATGTTGGAAATATATGCTGCTTGCGCTAGTTCGAACGCATCGCCATTAAACGCCAGTTCGCAGGTCGCGCCGGGTTCGAAATCAAGGGTCGTTGAGGCAGGGACAGTGATTTTGCTGCCGATAGCGTACGGGGTGGCTCGATATGGAACCAGAATGCGCCGCCCCAGATGAGCCGCCATTGCTGCATTTATGATAGCGGTATCGTTTGCTCCGGTGAACTGCGTTATCTTGACGGTTTCGCGCAGTTCGGCTTGAGCCGTGCGCGCTACTGCACCTGTGCCGGATTGCAGGAAGCCGACCAATGCAGAGCCGCCAGATGTTGCAAGCGTTGCAGACGTTGGCCGCAACTCAGTGGCAGTTTCAAGTTCCTGAAGCGCAGTTTTTACAGACGAATCGCTTGTGATAATTGACCCTGAAAACGAGCCTAAATCACCATCTGCCAAAGTCGCGCCAACAAGCGTATTGATACGACCAGCCAAATCCTGCCGATAATTTTCATTCGGATTAAGACTTGCCGAAATCATGGGATATTCTGCATCGGCAGGGAACGTGGCGTCTGGCTCCATCTGCGAGATTTTTGTGCCTGTCATTATGTCAAATCCGTCCAGAAAGAAGATACGTAGGCTAACGCGGTATAGGGCGAGGCACTGCTGTCAGTGACTTGGCACTGCCATTCAGCGAACGTGGAATCGCCAATACCGATGCCTGTCTGCGTAAATGTTGTTGTTGCGGATGTAGGGGAATCTGCGGTCGGCGTTATCGCGCTGCCAAACGTCAAAAGCGTCCAAGCATATGTATAAGGAGCCAACCCGCCTACTGGCGTTACGGTCGTGCTGTCGCTGGTCGCGGTCCCTGTCCCGCTTGTAAAGCCAAACACAGTATTAGGGGTGGCGGATGCTGTCATCGGCGGGACAAGAGAGAAAACAAGACGCGGCACATTGTTGCTATCTCGCGCCCACATTTCGGATATCGTGCGGGGCGTGTTTGTCGCATCCCGCACCTGAATTGCGGTTATCGTGCGCGGTGTATTGGCCGCATCCCGAATGATGATAGTCATGTCAGTAGCGGAACCAGATTTGACCGGGCGCACTGGTAGGGTCTGGATCTGCCGTTGGCGTGATGAACATGCCGCCATTCACAAGCGCAGCCGTGTCCCAATAGACGTGAACGCCCTTTGTCGAGCGAACAATGTTGCCTGTCACCGTTCCGCCTGTCAGGGCCAAGCCGCCAAGGTTTGTGAGTGCATTTACCGCGCTGGTGGCGTTCGTGCCGCCGTTGGCGATCGGGAGTGGAGATGTTCCGGCAAGGAAGTTATCCAGCGCAGGGGCAAAAGACGGCGGCGCATCTGGAATGATGAATATGCCGGTGAATAACGGGCTGGCAGGGCTTCCCCCCGGTGCCGTAAGCACATAGACATATTCGCCGGATTCCAACCATGCCTGTTGCGCGAAACGCCCGTCCGCCTGTGTGAGCAGCGGGTTGGCGTTTTCGGTTACATCATCGGGCGTCGTGTAGGTCGTGGCTTCGGTTACGCCGTCGCTCTCAAAGAAATACAGCTTTGCCCCGACAGATATATCACTGTCAGCTCCGATAATGCTGCCGATGTTAATGTCGAATAGAGTTCGCGCCACAGACATAATCCTAGAAGTTCGGATTAGAGGCTTGTCTGTGACGACTATGCGCGGCCCTCAAAACCGCACGGCATATGCCTGTCGTGGCTATTGCTTAGCATAGTAAAAGGTGAATATAAAGCCTTATGCGAAAGCGGCTTCAGTTCATCGGCATCGGTCTATTGTGCTGGTGGTTTTGGCCCACGATTGCCTTCATTCTCACTGGCGGCAAGTCTGCCGGGTGAGGCAGAAAGCGAACGCAGCAAACCTTCCTGCAAAGCCAGAACATCGTTTGCGATAGCAGGCTGGCGGATCGCCACGTTCGACAGGTCGCTAAGGATAGTTGCTTTCGCCTGCGGGCTTTTGGCTCGTGCGAATTTCGACAGAACCTTTGTCACGGTCGGGCTGGTCAATATCTTGCCCGCTGCAAACTGCCCACCCAATGCCATGCCCATCGACACGATGCTGTCAAAGGCTAGTGCGGCCGTCCCACCTGTGGTCAGCGTAAGGCCCGTATTGGACCGATTGAGATAGGCTTGCGATGCTTTGGAGCCTCTTGCCATCGTGGCCAAGTCGTCAAGCTGTGCACGGGCCTGCGGGCTGAATAGGGCCTGTTTTGCGGACTTGCCCATCTTACCGTAATCACCAAGGAAGCGAAGCAAGGAAAAGCCGCCATAATCATCGGCGCGGCCAAGCTTATCGACCAGACTTGCTGTCAATGTATCGCGTTCCGCATCGGGCAGAGACTTCATGAATTGCGTAAACTTGCTGTTATTGCCAGTAGCAGCGGCCTGTAGTGCCTTGAATACCTGTTCGCCGGACTTCTCGCCGCGTTTGCCAATGATGGGCATGATAACATCGTTCATCATTGCCGCACGTTCCTTCCATGCGGTATCAGCCTGCCGGAATAGTGCGGCTGCTTCGATGTTGCCTGCTTTTTGCAAACCATCAGCCATATCTTCAGCAGCGGAATCGATAACCTGATTTATCCGGCGCTCGGTATCGCTGCCGACCAGACCATCCTTCATGAAACGGTCGCGCATGACAGTCCGCATACCGCGCACCCCGTCAACGGTGAGGTCGCCAAGCTTGGTTATTTCATCTTTGAAGCCCTGTAGCGTCGATGCCAGGCCCGATGAGCCGGGTATCTGCGCAAGATCGGCCAGATTGGCGTCCAGTGTCTCCACGGCTTTTGTAGGGGCAATCTTGACGTCCTGCGATACGTTGCGGGCGCGTTCGT
The DNA here is from genome assembly GCA_040385805.1 of Pseudomonadota bacterium. GTDB lineage: Bacteria > Pseudomonadota > Alphaproteobacteria > Sphingomonadales > Sphingomonadaceae > Sphingorhabdus_B. Next base: position 7,552 of record JAZKGS010000070.1, read on the forward strand.
AAAGCCTGCCCGCAGCATCGCGGCTATCGGATCGGAATTTTAGCGCGCCTCTGGTTGCCGCCTCTCCTGCGCCTTCCGCTTCTTCAGCTTTGCCAAACTGTCTCGCCACACGGTCACGGACGCCCTTCAAACCTTCCTGGACGCCCTCTGCGCCCTTCACCATCGACGAAACGCCACCTGGGGTTGCAGATGTAGCAGCGGACAGCAACCGCGTTGTGGGACCTCCCACGTCAGCGGGAAGCGGGGTGACGCCTATGCGTTTGCCAGCCTGATATGTTTCCAGTGGGCTTGGGATTTCATCAATGGCGCTATCAGCAAGGTCGTTTGCGATGTCGCCAGCCTTCGGACGCCCAAAGCGGTTGGCGATAGAAGTTAGACCGCCGCCTGCGACGGCACTTACAATGCCAGTTTTAGCAGCACTAGAAAGACGATTAGAAAAACTGCCTTCCCCAGAACCGAACCCGTAACCCGTTCCGTAGGCTCCGGCAACGCCTGCATTTCGGGCAACGCTTGTGGTTGCTGTTCCGGGAAGAGCCAAACCACCCGCGACCTGTCCTGTGAATCTTGCAAGCGGATTTACTTCCTCGTCTGCCCTGTCAACAAACCTCTGCTTAGCAAGATTTGACTCCATTGTCCCGCCATTAAATACGGTTTCACCGATGGCGGCAATTTCGTCGGCCATGCCGAGCGTAACGGTATCAGCCGCACCGCGCACAATCGCATCCGCATTGCCCTGAACAGCAGTATCACGATTGGCTAGAATTTCCGCTTGCGCCTTCTCATCAAGCCCGACGCTTTTCATATATTCTTGTTCGGCTGTTTTGGTGTCGATCGGGCCGAACTGATAACCCTTCTTTGCAGACGAAACCATTTCAGCCGCTGCGCTGGGGTCTAAACGGGGAACTCCTATTTCGTCATAATAGTCATTAAGCGCCTCAATTGAGAATCCTTCATTCCCCCTGTTTTCGTTCAGGAAAGACATTATATTGCTTTCCTGTTGGCTATTCAGCCCCCGCGTGGCAAGATATTTGTCGCGGTCAAAAGGCTGGTCACCACCGCCATTGAAAGTGACATCGGTGCCGACAGCAAAGCCACCAACCATTGCAGGGCGTTTCGCGCCGCTGGCGTCTGGTATTTTTTCATTTGGGTCGAGAGCAAGCAGAACATCCTGATATTTTTTTCGCGCATCGGCAAGCGAAGCAAGGAATGCTTCCTGACTTTGGTTGGGATCGAGATTGGCAACCGACGACGCAGCAAGCTTTATTTCCTCGTTGGAAATAGGCGTAAGTTTTATGCCTTGGTCAGCAAGTGCTGTTAGTGCCGTAAATGCGTTTGACCCGACAATCGGCTTAAGGCGCGATTCCAAATCGGACGCGGCAGTGCCTTGCGGTAAAAATTTGCGCGAAAATGCACCCGTTGCGCCAGTTTCAAACCATCCGCCGTTGTCCTTAACATCGTTCTCAATTTCATCTAGCTTCGCCAAGGTGTCGCGTATGTTTGCAGCGGTTTTGGTTTTAGCGTCCTCCGTTTTTGCACCGTCCGTGCCTTTGGGGGGCGGTAAGCCCGGAATAAGTTCGGCCTCGCCGTTTACAATTCCGTTTTTCCATCTCCATCCAGCACCTAACTTAGGCGCATTAGGGTCAGTTTTCGGCTTGTCATCTGGCCCCCCTGGAATAGGACGAATCCCCCCGCTTGGATTAGGCTCGTAACCAGACGGAATAGGAGTCGGCTTTTCAGGAAACCGGATGATAGGCGCAGGCATACCGCCGCTAGCAGGGGCAGTCTGATATTTTTCCCAAGGTGCCATCTACTTCCCTAACACAAAATGCCAATGCGGGCCGGTTGCGTGTTTACTTGGCCTCGTTACTTCGTCTCGGCTGTCACGATGCACCTGCACCCCTGCCGCCTTAAATCTCTGCACCGCCTGTTCGAATGTCAGTCCGGGTATCGGTGCCATATCAATCGCCGCGCCCGTTCGGTTATGAAAACTGCCGGGATTGGCTTTACCTAGCTTGCTGTTAGGGTCGCGCCGCCATTGTGTAATTCGTGCTTCGGGAAACACGTTCAACGCCAATTGCTTGGCATTGGCAGCAAGCTTTGGCTTAATACCACTCTGAAAACCCGCTGGCGGGTGCTGCCCCGCCACCTCCTTGGTCTTTGGATTTAACCCAGCTATCCTTGCTGGCAGGATCGCCGCCAACATAAACAAAACCATCCTCGACTGCACCAACAGTAGGCGCGGCAGGACTGCCTGCATTGCCAAAAGGTGTTTGCACAGGCGACGGGAACAATCCAACGCCGGGGACCGGAACAACGCCCGGTGTCAGGCTTTTGTAAATGTTCTCGACGTCGCGCGCCTGATTTATGACAAGCGACAGGCCAGCATCCGAATAATCGGGATTTGCGAGGATTTCATCATCTAGGCCCATTTGACGCAGGGCGGGCAAAAGACGTTGCACCTCTGCACCACGCTGGGCTTCAGGAACTTGGCTTAGCCCAAGCGCGACCTTGGCGATTTGCTCGTTGTTCTTTGCCACCGCGTCGAGCCGCTCTTTATCCATCGTGGCAAACTTGCCGCGCAATTCCAAAGCCTGCGGGCCGTCAATGGTGGCAATAGTGCTTAGGAACTCTTGACGGGCCTGCGGATCGAACAGCGGGTCGTCCTGCGACATGGGCTGTGCGGCAGGGGCTTCCATAGGTTGCCCCATAGGAGATGGTGCGGCTCCGGCTGTAGGGTATGCCGAAGCCACTCCACCAGATGCTTGACCACCTCCTTTCGGTGCGAACAATTTTGCATAAGCCATAGACGTTTTGTCAGCATTTTCAGCCGCAATCCGTTCTTTTTCTTCCTGACGCAGCCGCTGCATTTGCATGGTGCGCCGGTCCTGTCCGCTCATATAGGCGTTCAAAGCCGCTGGAACGTCAACCTGTGTGATGCCGAACGGTCCCATTATCGACCAAAGCCCCCGCCTTTTTGAAACAGATATGCGCTCAATACATTGTTAATCCCGCCGTTAATCGCAGACCCTGTATTGGCGTAAGACGATGCCCGCGCGTTACCGGCTTGCTGTGTTGCGTTGTTAATCTGTGCAGTGCTGTTCTGGCCTGCCTGAATACCTGTATTGGTTGCTGCCTGCCCCGTTCCGGCGATACCTGAAAGCCTGTTGAACCAGTTTCCATATTCGGCGCTGGCAAGGTCGCCAGAACGCTCCAGCAAGGCGGTGCGGGTTGCGCCACTGTTCCACAGCCCCCGTGCGTTCTGCATACGCTCTAGCGCCTTCAATTGCTGGTCGTTGCGGAATTTATAATCAGGTGATGCGAAGAAAGCAGATGACTGTCCGCCGCCCGCAGCGGGCTGTCCGTTCAAGCCATATTCTCGCGCGATGACATCAAGAGCCGAACGCCCCGTATCGCGCCACGGCTGCAAATCCGCGCGGTCCTGGTCGTATTGACGGCGGCTTTCGGCGATCTGCGAATTGGCAGCGTTCTTTTGAGCCTTGGCAGCCTTGTTGCCAGCGACGATAGATGCACCTGCGCCAACCGCAGCGGCCCCGACAACAGCTATAGCGAGAGGCATCTAGTAAGCCTTCCATTCATAGAGATTATAAATCGTAGGCCCGTTGCCAAGGTCGAAAACCTCTTGTCCGCATGGCCTCAAGCCCGCTGCAATGGTGAATGCCCTTACATTGCGCTGCGATGCTGCAACGCGGGTCCAGATATGTCGTGCGCCGTGATTGTCAGCCATATGAGCCAAACTCTCGCGCGCAGCATCGAGAGCCCACTTGCCCCTGCCGTTCTCATTGACAATGGTGTGGACTTCATAAGCATTCGGGCCGGTCCAGATATAGATAAAGCCGCCATGCTCTCCCATAAGGCAGACGTTGCGGTCACAATCAATGACGTCAGTCAGGTCAAGCGGAAGCTTGGGGTCGCCGCCGATTTCAGGGCGTATCAAGGGATGATTTGCAAGCGCGTTTACGGCAATGGTCGCAAATGAGCGTTCGAGAACATCGGGCATAGACAAAATTCCGGTTGTCGCTTTTGTCTATGAACGGAATGCGCGTCTTTTCCGTAGTGGCCTTTTAACAGCTAACCTACCAAGTTGCAAGCGCGGTGCGAACCCAAGTGTCCGGGCTAATGCAAACATATAAAAAACCGCTATCCCATGTTATCGTTCCGGTCGTCCCTGCGCTTGCGGCCGTCGCTGGCGGGTCGGATGCCACGCGCAATTCATCGGTATTGACCAACGGGGCTGCGGCATTAGTGCCAACGCCTATCCCGTCCAGAGTAGGACGAAATGCGAGCTGGTTTGATTGTCGCGTTAAGACCGTGGCGTTTGCTACTGCGATAATGTCCGCAACATTTCCTGTCGTGCTGGCGAACCGGCCCACGACAGAAAGCCCGTTGCTTTGGCGCAGCATGGCATTCGTGACGCCGTTGTTCGCAATCGACAGACTTATGCCATCTGCGACCGCGCCGCCGCCCGTAAGGCCAGAGCCGGGGGCAGTCGTAACGCTTCCCTCTGCGGCTGCCGATACGTTCACCGTAAGGCTGTTGAAGAAACGCCACCATTCTGGAGACATCGCACCAGTGCTTGTCAAGACAGGTGTGTTCGGCGGGTTTACGGAAAGCGGATTTACCATGCTTATCTCGTGTCAGAAAAATACGCGATGACGAAACGCTGGACACGGCTTGGCATCACAAGCTTAATCTGTAGCTGCCTGAAATTGATGCCCAAGCGCCATATGCAGCGCGTCATATACTGACCGCCATCGCCCATGCTGCGATATATCCCGGCAGAATAGGTGTTGCCCCCGTCTCTGCTATACGAAAGGATAATCTGCGGGTCTGGTTCGGTTATCGTGCCAACCCCAGCCTGAATTTGCGCCTCAAAGCTGTAGAGCGTGTTGCGGGTGCGGTTGGTCTGAATTGAGGGCAGTTGCACCTCGCATATAATCGGGTCACCAAATTCTGTGTTTGTGTCGATATTGAACGCGCCGAACCTGCCCGTGTAGGCATCGCCCGCAATGATTTTACCGTAAGCCGTCACCGCATTTGCAACGCGATAATTATCAATCTGGTATGACTGCCGCTTGTGCCACGCGCCGGTTGCCATATCATAACCAAAAGTGCCGACGTCGGTATTCAGGATATATTGTTTATGGCCGAGGCTGGTCGTAGTGAAGCCCCTGAAATATGTCGCCGTCGATATTTGAAACTCGATTGCATGAGTGGAAATGCGTTGCGGCTCATACCCGTTAAGGCGATAAATAACCTTATCCTCGCCAACGAAATGGACGCTGTTGTCAATCTTTACAATGCTGTTGCGATCAATGCATCCGCGCTCAATAAAGGCATTTCCCTGTCGCGCAAAAGGGAAGTCAGCGGCCCCGCTGTTATACCAGATTTCGACAGTCTTGCCGCCATAGAATTGCAATTCGCGGTGGTCGTTTACCACACCGATGATGTTATCCGGGTCTCCCTCGACCGTTGCCACGTCCAGCGGATCGTATGACAGCCCGTCATTGATTCCAGAGATAATAAACTGGTCGCTATTGGCAATCGACCAGACGAAATAGCCATCAATATAGATCACGTTTGAAACGGCGGGCAGGTTTACAATGCCGGTGTATAAGACACCCCCATCAAGAACATAGCCGGTCGTTTCAGCCTGTATGGCAAGCTGTGTGCCGTTGTCGGCCATCATCACAGGGCCTGTGCCTGCGACAGTGCCAAGCGACGTTTCTACGCCCGCAGAATCGATGCTGTAAAGCGTTGTGCCTACCACGCCAAACAAGACGCCCTGCATGACGTGCGAGCCTCTTGTCCCAAGCGTCCCGATGTCAGAAAACGGGTCAAGGCCAGGTATCGACATGATGGCGTATAAATCAGCTTTATCGCCTTCCGACATTTCGGAGAACATATTGACCAGCTCTGCACCAGACCACGGCGCGCTACGCCCTTGGCTGTATTGCAGCGCCGGGGTTAGCTTGGCATTAGGCATAGCCGCTGCCCATAGTGTCAACCTGCATGAACAGGCTGGCAGGCTCATTGTCCCATTGCGAAAGTGAAGCCTCATATTCAGCGGCTTGGCTAAGCAGCAATTGCATGAGATTAGGGTCGTTGACCGGATATTGCGTCATAAGGCGCTTGGCCGTGTTCCAGATAACAGGCTCAATCCATTGTTGCGGCAGATCTACCGTCTCTGACGTGGCTGTGGCGATGTCAAAAAAGCGAACATAGGTATAGTTTATGGTGTAGTTTGCGACCGCTGCGGCAGATGGCGCGGGCCATAAATATATCGTTCCGGTTTCAACCTTCGGATCGAAATAGAAGTTTACCGGAATGGACGGGCTGGTCGTTTTGTTGGGTTGGTCAAAATACTCCTGACGGCTGAACATCGTCATAGGCACATCAATGCCGTTTAACCGATAGCGGCATGAAAGGATGCGAAGCGCGCGCGGCGATACGACATATGCCGCTTGGCTGGCAATCATCGTCAACGAACCTTCAACTTCGGTCCACAAATGTTTCTGCGCGCTCCAGCTTTGCAACAGGCCGTTAAGTGCGCGAAGTCCGTCCGCATACATGCGCGGTGTCAACGCCTCACCTTCCTGCGCGATGCCGAGCTGTGAAAACGCGCCTTCAATGATTTCCAGAACAGTGGGCTGATATGTGATAACTCCGCTGGTCGTCATTTCAAGTTCCTACAATGTGTCAAAAGGCACCAGCCCTTCGCTTAAAATAATCTCGCCATCCTCTTCGAACATGAACGAGCCATCTTCCCAAAGCAGTGGCACGGCGATAAATGAATCCGGTGTTTCGGGACGGGCGAATGGAAGAGTTTGGTCGTCCTTTACGCCGCGCACAAAATCTTGCGGATTGCGCTTGTCGATGAAGCGATAATCCACCATCTGATTATCCCACTGCCTTTGCAGGTTCGATAATGGCACCTTGAAGCCAGACGCCGGGTCGATTGCCTGTGGGACAGGTTCGCCCGTTGGAGTCCCCATAACCTTCCCGCGCCGCCTCATATCACCCGATATCCCATTGCCGTGATGTTGGCCTTTAGGACCGTGTTGCTTGCAGCTATTTCACTGCGCTGCATAAGTTGGACAGTGCCACCCGTTGCATTGATGCGAACAAGCCATTTTGCTGAAATTGGCGTATTTGTATTGAGCGCACGAACGCCGGTTGTCGCGCCGGTCGTGGTCGCGTCGGCAATCTGTTCGGTGCCGCCAAGTGCTGTTGCTGAAGTGGTTACGATATTGATGCCGATAATCTCTGCGCCCGCTGGTATATCCAGAGCCAATGCAATTCCGGTGGTCGTGGCAGCGGCTTGATACGCGCCCATGACTTCGACCAGATATGTGGTGTTTATGGCTGCGGTGAACGATAAAGGGACGCTGGCAAATGCTATCGTGGAAACAGTGCTGTCACTGGCAAGTTTTGCCCACGTCCAAGCGTCCGAACCTCCGCCGATGGGCGCATAAGCCGCGTTGCCTTCCGCTGCGGTCAGATATTGCGGGTGCGGGTCGCCAGCGGCAGTGTGAGCCGATATGGCACTAGCAGCCGTCCCTACGGCCTCATAGCTGCCGGATGCTTGTTTGCCGTCCAGTGCCGTTTGTAGCCCCGTCACGCTCGATATGGCCTGTGCGCCCGTATGGCTTGCCCTGTCCCGTAATTGCGCGTCGGCGGCGTTTGCCGTGGCTGCTGTGGCTATTCCTGATAGCTTTGTTTGCTGTGCGGTCGTGAAACTTGCCGTTGTGGCGTCCAGTGTCGCAGATTGCGCCTGCTTGCCTGCTAGCGCAGATACAAGTCCGGTTACTTCCGCTATGCCGTGACCATGCGACGTCGGGCATTTGTCGGCAAGTGTTGACGCTAAATCGGTTTGCGCCGACATCGATCCTGCAATGCCACCCCATTCGGCAGGGCCTCCTGATGCTGATGGGTTATAGAGGGGCATTATCTGTCCCGCGCAACAAGATATCTATACGCCTGTTGCGGTCAACCGACATATCTGAACTTGAAAGAGCATAATAAAACAGCTGAACAGGTTCCTGTTTCTGTCGCGCTAACATTAATCAATGCTTCGGTGCTTGGTACAACGACATTCGGGGCATTGTTTAGCGCCACCCAACTATTCAACGCTATGTTTTGCGTTGAAAGCGTAGATCCAATATTAGTTTGAACTGCGCCTAAAGCCGTCCTCATTTGGCATACATAATAGTTTCCTGCTGTGGTGGTGCTGACATTGGCCGTCAACTGGAACCGCGTTACATAAATATCATATTCACCAAAGCCGGGGTTTACTATTTCCAAATCAACAAATGCCGCTACGTATGGGGGTAGCAATCTTTGGTTGGCAATGGCGACCGAATATTCCGTGGCCGAAAGCCAGCGCGTCCCGTCATAAAAATATATGATGTCGCGGTCGGAACGATAAAATAGGTCGTTCGTTGCAGGGCCAACAGGAAAAGCAGCGCCGTTAGATATGCCGCCCGATGATGCTGGTGGAAATAACGGCATCAGGTGTACTCTGTTACGAGCGCAGCACCCGCACCATCGACAGCCCAAATGCCCGTGATTGCACCTGTAAAGCCGTAAGGAACCTCATAATAACCAATTGCCGTTGCCGTCGCCCCGGACAGGGCAACCGTGAAGTTGGTCGCAGAGGCTGTGCCGCCACCTAGCAGCAGATAAAGGATATTTGCGTCGGTGTTGCTGATCGATAGCCCTTGCCGTGCCGTATTGGCCGCGATGATGCTGGTCGAGGCCGCTGCCGATGGAACACTGGTCGCGGTTGCAGTTCCAGCACCAATTCCGCCGCTTGGCGTGACAAGCTGCATTGCAGGAATGAATGCCGTCTTTTCGTTCGTCGGTGACGTCTGGACAGTGATTTCGGTTGCCAGTGTGTAGTCCGTATTGGGACGATATACTTTGCTAGTTGCCATTATAGCGGCTCCCATGAATTGCGGCGAATAGCGGCTTGCAGTTTTTCGTCCGTCCGCGCCTCTGCCAATGGAATTTCCTTCAAGACGCCTTGCGGGCCGCGTATCACATAATGACTATGCTCTACGCGGCCTCCGATGCGACCCTCTTTAGGCACCTGTCCAACCATTGCGGCGGGCGAGTTCCTTGAGTTTGGCGAGTTCTTTTTCAAGCTTGTCCAAACGCTCTGCGTCCGTTGGTTTCTTGTCAGCCATTATGGTTCCTTCGCCCAGATGCCGCGTGATGCGACAACCTGCCATGCAGCGGTGCCGTCAAGGCTTGCCAGCGTTACAAAATCGCCGCGCTTGGCAGTCGCTTTGGTGTTTATGAGGTCTTTGTCATCGACCTGCGTCCCGGCATAGGTGATGCCGTCCGCAGCCGCAGGGCTGATATTCAACGCAGCCTGTCCGTCTGCCGCAAGATTGACGAATGTGATGGTGTTGCCGATTGCGATTGCAGGCAGAGTGAAAACAATGCCGTCCAGTTTTGACGTAAAGGTCTTGCCGCTATCGGTGGTGGTTACAACGGTGTAGTTCGCAGTCTTTTCGATAGCGTTGCTATCCACAAAAAAGCTGCTCATACCGTTCGGGTATTTGGTCAATGCCATTGTTATAGTCCTCGTGACGTTCAAAGAACGCTGTTGCCAGCGTCACGTCCGCTTATGACTATAACTCCCCGGCGCGGGTTGCAGGGTGTAGATGTCTTATATCATGTTTTGGGCATATTGAAAGTGCAAACCCGCATTAGGTCCGCGCTTCAATAAACCGCCGTTTCGTATTGTGCGCGACACGTTAGCCCGATGCAGTCCAAAGTGCGCGGCGGCTTCAGTGATTCCAACAAATCTATTTCCGGTGGTGACTTCGACAACGGGGCGACGAAATATGTCACGCTGCGCTTCGGATACTATGCGGCCTTTGGCATAAGACGTGCCGATCATGCGTTGGCGGATTTTTTCGGCATGTTCCGGCGACTTTTTTAAGCCCTTCATTGAAGCCGACATGCGGGAACGGTGTTCAGGACTGCTCTTTTGTCCAAGGCGGTGCTTTTTGCCTTTTTGGGCAACAGACATCTTTGCCTTTGATTCATCGGTATGATTGCGGCCTAGCCAAGGGGCGTCCGCATAGCGGGCAACATTGTAGCAATATGGCTTGCCGTGGTGTTCTTCCAGCCAACGGTTTTCGGTTTCAAGCATATCATCCACCGGAACAGTCTCGACCACCTCAAACCCAAAGCTTTGTTCGCCATTTTCAAGCGCGGCATGAAGGGCGTTTACCAGCATTGCGGCGAACAACATTTGCACCGCTACCTTGCCGAGTTCGACTTCCGCTATACCAATCGCAGCGCCAATGGCGTTGAAGACACGGAACGTGCTGACATTGCTTTAACAGGCATCACTGGCAAGCGCGTCACCTATCGGCGGACTGACTTCGGACACGCCTACAGCTAAGGCTGGCAAGCGCCCGCGCGACCAAAGGTGGAAGTCTAAGTCTTAGGCTTCTGCTTTGGTTTAGGACTCGACTCTTTGGCCGGTTTGTGAGGAATATGCGGGGTGTTGAGCATCCTGCGCAGCACGTCGTTTTCTGCATGAGAGGGAGTTTCTTTGGATTGGGCCATTATTCATCTCGCTATTCTAGATTGCCAACTAAAGGTCAATCGGGCCAAACGCCACATTGACGAGGCGCAGGCCGAGTTCTGTAGCTACCTCGCTACAGATTTTTGCCGAATTGTCATCCAAGCTGACGAGAGTTCCGGCGACCAGATCATTAAGGCTGTCGCCGAACCTCTCCCAGAGAATATCAGCCTTGCTATCGGAGATGCGTTTCATTGCATGAGCTGCGCTCTCGATTATTTGATGACCGGGATGATGAGGGCCAAAACCGGAAGCGCGAAACGCATAACATTCCCGACCGACGACAGCCGGAAATCGCTCCGTAAGTCCTTCATGCCTCCCCGAGCTGGCTCCGAAAAACCATCTCGCAGACGAATAGTAGAAGCCTTCCCCTGGCTGGTTTTTAATCTGCTTTCCCGCGTAAAGCCTTACCCGGGAGGCAATTTTTTGCTCTGGGAAATCAGGAAGGCCGACAACATCGACAAACACAACCTGATCAGCCCGCAAATCATCATCACTGAGCTGGCAGATGTTGTTCTCGTTCATAAAGAGCATGATCACGTGGTCAGCGGAACCGTTGAGGTCGGTGCAGGCGGAGAATGTAGAATGATCATCGCCAATGGCGGTGGTTTTGAAATCCAAGATAAAGGAAAGCCGTCCGCGAGCATAATTTTCCCCGAGGCAGGCAAGGTCTTTCCCGGTGATCCGGTTTTCCCAACGTTGATTCAATGCCTCCAGCTTACTGTCGAAGCCCTCAACCTCATCCGCGAAGAGCTTCACGCCCGCTACCCCAAGCCCGCAGTCGTCCATTTCAACCGTCTGGACCTCTAGTCGGGCCGCCTCAATCACCGGCCTGTCACGCGCAACCGTCCTATCAGGTTCATGGTGCTTTTTCATCTACCCAATCCCCTATTTTTTCCACGCCCTTTGCAGGGGCTGGCAATGGTGGACGCCCTTCTTCAAGTCGTCCCGATGCTGCCAGACCTTGTGACGGGCTGTATGCTTGAACCAACGTAGAATTTGCCGTTGGTTTGGTTGGTGATTTTGTAAATTGCCGCCATGATACTAGTATAGTCAAATAGACCGCCGCAGACAAGAAAAAAGGCCCAGTTTTTCAACCGGGCCAATTCGTTACTGTGTGGTATTATTCTGGGATGTTTTAGGCTCCAGCACTACCGTAAGCGCCTCTAAAATCACTCCATCCACAGCTAAAGCGTTGATATGCTTTGAATTTTAAATTTGAGGTTTCAAAATCCCCATCCTGCGCAAAGTCAGGACGTTCACGCCAGAAGAAGGTCATCCCGTTCTCCACTTCGGTACGCATGAAATATGCGTCAGGGTCTGTAAAGTAAGGGTTAATCTTCGTGCCTTCAGGGAACATGCCTTCAGAGCGCAGAGCGTTGACAGCGTTGTTGCCCGAATCTGGCGTCAGGATCGACTTCAGAATACGGGTTGCCTCTGCCCAGTTCGCAGTCGCAACATGAAGCGACTTTGGCATAAGCGAAATACGCAGCCCACGGGCATCGACGGCGTTCATAATCTGCGTTACCGCATCTTCAAGCGCCGCTTCTGTCAAGTCAGCAGCGGTCAGCAAATTGCTTTGCAGGCCCGAAGCTGTTGGGTGTGATGCCGAAAACAAAGGCTGGCCGTCGCCGCCCGCAAAAGCAGCATCAAAACCGCGATTGTAGACGTTTGCCCCGACGTTCTCGACGGTCTGCCGTAGTGACCGCCCGAGCGCCTTCGTTTTCATCGTGCTGTTCTTCACGTAGAGATTGTCCTTCATTTCTTCGTGAGTGACGATGAAACCAAGGGCATACGCAACGTGCTGGTAGCGCGATTTGGTCTGCTGCTGTGTGGTATCATAGATGATTGCCGAACCCTGTGGCTTCACAGGTGCCAGACCGAAGCCGGGCAGTTCGACATCTTCCTCGTAGTTCATTTCCGAAGTTTTGACATCGAAGAGCTGCGAGTATTTCTCATCCCAATCCTTGTAGCCATCGCCCCAAACAGCGTTAAGTCCAGGCCACAAGAGTGCGGGGATATTACCAGTTGTGATTACCATGATTCAATCCCCCTTAAATGCCAGCTACTTGGTTCGAGAACCTGCTGCGGTTGAGTTTGACGAGCCATCTGCCCGAAGCGGCACCCGTACCAACGGCGGAACCCAAGTCGTTGTCTGCGACCTGATATTGACCGATGATTTTTAGATCTAGGGTGTTCGTTCCAGCTTCCGTGCCGTTGTTAAGCACCATGCCGGAAAATCCGGTGATTGTGCTGCCGTTGCCGCCGACGCTGAAATCGATATTCAAACCGACGTCGTTTGCAGTCAATGGTGTGCCGGTGCTGATATCCTGACAAAGCAGAAGCATTTCAGGGTCGATTGCGACAGTAATTACCGTCTGTGTGCTGGCAGGGGCGTAAATCGGGCTATCCCGCGTTACGAGGTCCACACCAATGACAACACCATCCTGAATACCCGTAGTTACGGACTGCGCCGCGACAGGGAAACTCTGGACAGAGCCGCCTACGTTAATAAAAACAGACGCGCCTGTAGCGGTGACGATATCACCGATAAAGATGGCCTGTGCATCACCAGACGCATGGACATATTGGCGGGTTGCCCCGTTATATGGTGCGCCTGCAAAGTTCGAAACGGGGATAAACCCTTTCGGATTATTTGAATTTGGCATAATGACACCTTGCGATTAGGCAGGCGTCAATAATTTTCAGCCTGCGCGGTTGGAACTTTCAATATTTCCCGTGCCATAAGCGTCACTAAGCTTATTCAGGGGGTCCATTCCTCGCTGGATTGCCGATTCGAACGCGCTATGCGACTGCTCTTTGTCGGCCTGCCCCGCTACATACTCTTCAAGCGGAGTTTCCATAAGATAGGAATATTGTGGTGCGCCAAAACTGTCGGTGCCTGTTAGACGGCGGACGCGAGAATCCGTGCTATCTGTCTTAATGCCGGGTTCTGAAACATGCGTATACGCTAAATCTTCTGCCTCTGCAAGCCTTCCCGGTTTATCGACAAACCAATGCCTGTGATAGCCTTCGCGCTTAGGTGCGGCGAGCTTGAGATTGATGCCTGTAACCGACTTGCGGCGACGGCGGGACACTGGCGCATCGGTCGCAACATCAGCGGTTACTTCCTGTGCCATGCGAGGGCGGCGGCGGCGGCGAATTTCTTCCATGATTAACTCCAAGGTCCAGTGTATGATTTTGCCATAAGGTCGTATGCTTCCTGCTTCGTTTGCACTTTGAATATGCCCATTCGCATGTAGCGTTCTGCATGTTCTTTGGCTTCGGCAGGTAGGTTTGCGCCAGTCTTTGCGCCGCGACTAGAAGCGCCATTGGTGACGCCAGCAACATTACTAGGCGGCTTATCGCGGGTCTTTTTGGCTTTAAGTAGCGGAAAGCGCGCTTCGGTTTCTTCGGCAATCTTTGCAAAGAAGTCAGCGGGGTCCATTTCGTTCGGCAAACCTTGCCGTGCGTATTTCTCTGCCAGCCTGTCAGCATATAGCCGAGCCTCTGCCTCTACTTCCGACGCGCTGGCAAGCGCACCTTTGTCAAACCACGTATTGGTATCTCGGAACGCATCAAACGCCTCAAGAGCGGCCTCGTCGGTGACTTTCGGCGCATCCGCATTGGCCTGTTTCTGGAGATCGGCAAGCTGCTTATCTACCTTGCGATAGGCGTCAACGTCGCCTGTCTCCACCGCTGTCTCGGCGCGGGCCTTCAGATCGGCCACGGCATTATCGTAAGCCGATTGCTCTGCCTTTGCCAACCGCTTCACGGTGCGTTCCAGCTGGTCTATTTTTGCGGCTTGCTGTTGCGTTTTCTTCTTCAGGAGCGGCATAACCTCGTCGGCGCGCTCCATGAATGTCTTTGCATCTACAAAGCGGGACTGGTCGCCCTTGAACTCGTCCGGGGGAGTCCATCCATGATTGCGGGCCTCTGCCTCATAATCGCGCGCATCGGTCTGGAATTCTTCAGTCTGGACTTCCGCTTGAACATCGGTTGCAACGTCTGTCATGCTACTTCCTCCAACATCGCTATCACGTCTGTGTCGTTAAGAATGGTGTAGTCCTCGCCATCCGCGCCCTTGTGAACATCGCCGGTATATTTGCCGACCTTCACCCTTGAACCGACCTCGGGGAACTTGGCATCGACGCCGAACGTCTTTGCGTCATGCTTTGCTTCGCTCCATGCCAATGCGCCGACCGCAACAATCGTGGCATTCGTCATGGCGAACTTCTGCTTGTCGGTTTCAGCCATCGGAATGATGATAGACCCTATCTTTTCCTCAACCTTGTCGGGCATGATGAGAACGCGGTGGTCTAAAGGGTAAATGCCAGATGGATTCACTTGGGCTTCCCCTTCTTCACACCCTGCGTTGCAATCGCATAACGCTGGCGCTCACCTTGCTTCATGGCTTCCTGCACAGCGGTGGGAACTGGTTTATTTTTGTCCATTTACTTCCTCCTACTTTGGATAAATTCAGTCACAAACGCCTCTTGTTTGACAATAAAATCATCAGCGGGAATCCAGTTACTAGGAAGCCCCTTGAATTGTGCTTGAGGAAGCCAACCCCATTTCAACGCCAGCTCTTCAATCGGTTTCAACTACTTCCTCCTTCACATAATATTCGCGCAAGTTTTCCGCGTTCAAATCAGACATCTGCCCCATCAAAACTGCTTGGGCCTGTATTTCCGGAAGGTTCGCCCATTGGTTCCCCGCCGCCCATGCCTGCATCAAGTCCGCCCTCCGGTCCGCCAAGTAGCGAAAGAACTCCGTCGTCTGGGGCTGGTCCTTCCATGCCCGGAATGCCTCCGGGTCCATCAGGTGCGTCGGTATCATTGGTTGCCTTTCCTGCCAGCATTGCGGCATCATCAATCAAGCCAAGGTTTGCAGCGCGTTCGGCAGCGCCCAGATATTTCTCGGAAGTCGAAGCCGCCTTTTCCTTTGCGTTCGCGTCATCAAGCGCGGCCTTTGACGCAAGTGACGGGTCAGGCAGCGGCGGGGGCACCTCGAAATAACGCGGGATATCCTTGGCCCCCACAGCGGTCAGGAAATCTTCGCGTATCTGCTTCTGGTTTATCAGCGGGTCGCCATTGAACTGCCCCATAAGAGCCTCTGCTTTTGCCATTTTCTGCATGTCAGAGACTTGGCCCGGATCGGAGACAGGGATGACGTCCAAATCCTTATCATCATAATCCGCACGGCCGATTTTCACGGCTTCATCGGCGTCGTTCAACTGGAAATATTCTTCCTCGTCGAGATAGTCTCGGTTGAGATTCCGCAATATCCGCAATTCCTGCCCGAATGCGCGGTGAATGCGTTTGAAGATGCCCGTCATCACCTTTTGGCCCTGTTCGATAAGGGCCAAGGTTGTCGTGGCGGTCTGGTTAGGTGTAGACGCGCCGGTCAGGACGTCCTGCACAGCGGTTATTTCCTTCGCTGCGTTTATTAGGAGCTGCATAAGGTTGAATAACGCCTGTGAGGGGCCAGCGGCAGGCACGGGCAGCACATTGTCGCGCAGCGGGCCTCCAGTACTGTCTACGCGCTTCCATTCGCCTATCTTGAAGTTGAAGTTGCCGCTTCGGATAGATACGCCCGACCCGATAAAACCGCCACCTGCGTTCTGCAAAGCGCCCGCGTCGATCATCATGTTCAGCGTGGTATCAATGGTGTCGCTTATATCTTCAAGCAGGTTGCCAAAGCCAATGTCGTAGAACGAACCATCGGGAGCCGGGATAAATCCGTATTTGGTGAAATATTGGCGGCGCTCAATCTTCACGATTTTGAACTCTGGCAGCAAATCGGCGACATCTGCAAACTGCGATGTTTCTATCCCTGCTTGCGTTAGGAAATCGTCTAACTTCATCATCTCGCCATCAAGGTTTATCGTGATGGTGTCCAAGCCGAAGCACGGCGTTATGCGGGCAACCTTGCCCTCTTTGGTGCATGTGACAACATAATGCTCTGGATAGCCGTCATCGTCCAAATCAAGGCATCTGTGCTGTTCATAATATTCGCCTAGATGTTCATCATCATCGCCAGCGTCATCATCGTCTGTTGGCACTTCAAGCCACATATCGGCGGCGACAAACTCTTTTACCTCATACGGATAATAATGAAGAGCCTGCGTATAACGCGGGGCTGTCTCAATCGACTTTGCCCAATAATTGATGATGAAATTCTCGCCGCTGACAATCTCGCTGCGGTTGGCGTTCTCGATTGAATCGTAATAGGTCTTGCGGAAAACGCAGCCGGTTATCGGCAGCATAAGCAACAGGCGGTCGGTTTCTTCTTCCCATCCTGGCATCCGGTATAGCAACTGCCATGTCATGTGCTGGCCTATGCGGTCGGCTCTTGCGCGCTTCTCACCATCGGGGTCGGGGCCTAGCACACGGCCTTTGACGAGATTGCTGCCGTCCACAATGACAGGATAGGCGCGGGCCTGAAACTGAATTGATGCAACGGTGAGCAAAGGATATTTGACGTTACTGGCATTGGGCCAAGGAGTGTTCTTTGGCTTCTTCACCTGCATGGCGATGTCGAGTGAACGCTGATAGGTCTTTAACCAATCGCCCCTGCTGTTTTCGTCTGTCTCGACATCCCGAACAACCTTCTGACCTATCATCATAAGCTCGTTTTCATCGAGCAATGTTGCGATGTTTATGCCCGGCGTCAGCAACTGCGCAAGCGTCAGTGGGCCTTCTTCGACAACTTCAAGGTCGGTATCGTCAAACTCTATTGGTGCGCTTGCCATCTAGTATCCAGTTGTCGTATTGCGGCCATCTTCATGGCTGTAGAAATCTTCATCTTCGTAGAAGCTCGGCAGCACTGGCACGGCCAAGGTGAGCGCAAGGCCGTCTGCATCATCGGGCGATGCAAGGCCGCGCTTTTTCATATGTTCCTTGGCTTCCAAAAGGATTTCATCGCGGCTGTTGAAGCTATATTCAACGCCGGTCAGATCGTCGGCAAGCGTCTGGTCGTCGGGGATTGCCCCGCCCTGCAACCACTCGCGCATGATCGCCCAAATCTCGGCTCTGCGGTTGGCGCATTTCTCGCCATTGCCTAATCGAACGGCATTCAACGGCTTGGCACCGAACGACACGCCAACAACAGGCAGGCCCATCTGTTTGAGCCGGTCCACAACACCTCCACCGACTCCGGTTTCGTCAACACAGACCATTGCTGCGTTGTAGATGCGCTGTTGCTCGGCAACCTTTGCGGCAAGTTGCATCGTATCTACCCCGTGCAGGCGGATAGGCTTGATTGAGCGGGCATCCCTGCCCTGCCTGAAATAGATAGTGCTGTGGTCGTCACCAAAGCGGGCTACGTCCACACCGATAACGATAGGTTCGTTCTGGTCGGTTTCAACAACACGCTTACGTGCTGCGTCCACTACAGCGCCGGGGACAAACTGCATTGACGAAGCGGACGGGAACAGTCCCCTGACGCGCACTTTCACGATGTCGCTATCCTCGCCATAGGTTGTGACCAGCTCGTCAAGATACGACTTGTTCGTTCCCTCCACATCGCGGCTGTCAATCTGGCGAATCTTCCACAGATGGCGGAACTTGCCGAAGCATTCACGAAAGCGGCCCGTGTTCTGTGTGGGGTTGCCGAAAGCTACCCAGATTATCTCTGTGCCTTCATCGGTCAACGCGCCTTCGGTAACTTCCCACACCTTGTCAGCAATCTTTGATGCTTCATCAAATATGACGACGATCCGCTTGCCCATGTTGTGCAGACCGGCAAATGCTTCGGTGTTGTTCTCTGACCATGTGACGGCATCCACGCGCCATGCTTCTTCATGTCCCGGCACAATCGAGAATATGCCGGTCTTTGTGGGCTTCCACCAATCGCGGGTGATGGCGAGGCCGTTCCACTTCGATACTTCCGGCCATGTCTTTGTGCGCAACTGCGTTTCGGTGTTGGCCGTGATGACAATGCGGGTATCTTCGCAGGTGTCCTTTGCCCAGCCTATCAGCATTGAGATAAGCGCGGACTTGCCGATGCCGTGCCCTGATGCCACCGCTAAACGTAATGGCGTGTGTCGTGTTGCAGGGCTTTCCAGATGCTCGCGTATATCCTCCATAATGTCGGCCTGCCAGTCACGCGGGCCTTTCATGTCGATGAGTGCGCCAGATTCCTGCCAAGGATATGCGTATATGGAGTAGCCTAGCGGGTCATATGTGAAACCCGCAATGTCGTCGGCAAGCATCAGGAGGGGATCTGGTGCGCGACTAGCCATTGTTCATGTCCGCAACCTTGGCGCGGCGGCCTGCGATGATGTCGGCAAGTGCGCCTGTTGCGTTCAAATCAATTTCTTGTTTGTCGCGCCATTTGTCACCGCGCCTGTTCTTCAGCCAGAAGATTGCGGCGGTATCGCTTGGCGGGACGTGTTCAACAGTGTTAGCGCGAATAATCTCGCCGCTGTTCTGAAAAATCTTTTCGCTGTTGAATGTGTAGCCAGTGGCCTTGCGGTAGAGGGATTGCTCAACCCTGTCGTCGGCAGCATCCTTACCAAGCTTTAAGGACTGACAAAATTCAGGGAAATTTATTTTCCAGCGGTTTATCGTCCGCTCGGTTACTTCAAAGAAATCAGCCAAATCAGTATCAGTTGCACCTAAGTCACAAAGCTTCTGCGCTTGTGTTGCATACTCTGCTTTATAGTCGGTCGGTCGCCCCGCTGGCATGACTGTCGAACCTCATTGGCTATTGTTCGACGGTCCATTTATATGATTTTGTGTTAGCGCGTAACGGGGCAATAATTAAATTGCGCCCATTTTTTTCAGGTCGTTCACAATGCGGCGAGCAGACTTGTAATCGTATAATCCACAGCGCCGAGCAAGGCTGGCAAGCGTGATATGCTCGCCGCTTTCGCATATCTCTTGCAATATGCGCTGTCTGTGGCGCGTCATGCGTAGTGCTGGTCTGCCCCGTGCCACATCACTTCCCCTTCAAATTCCACTCGCACCATTTGCGCATTGTCTCGGTAGTCCATTGATGTTCTCGCCAGCGTGTTAGGTCTGCTTTGCGGATTATGTCGGTTAGCAAGTCCGTGGCTGTCATTTGGGCAAACCCCCTCCACCCGTTAGGGCCACACAACAGGATTCCTGCGGTGTGAAACGGATTAACCCACTGGCTCTATCATTCGTGTTTACCGCACCATCCTTGGACATTTCAGAGCCAAAAACATAATTGGCACTTCGTGTCAGGCGGATCAGACCCGGCCCCGACCGATGAACAGCGGCTGCTTGCCTATGTTCGGGCGTCGTCCCCCAAAATGGCCCAAAAAAATCGGGCCGCTGTGGCGTAAAGGTGCGTATATCTGCATTGCTATCCAGCGAAGCTTTGCAAGGGGCGGGTGTGACCCCCACGATACAGACTGAATTACCGCAAAATCCGCGCGTCAGGCGGAGCGGGTGGGCTTGGCTTTGTCCGGAAGGCAATTTGCCAACTCGGCGGCGATAGCTAGTTCCCAAGGCAGCTTTTTCGTAACTTCCCCAGGATAAAGCGCCAATTCGCCTAACCTTGTTGACTGATTCCGAAATGTAAACTATTAAACATTTCGGGCCGCGCATGGGAAGATGTGCGGTCTTTTTTATTGCCTTCCCGATACTGTGGAACAAATCGGGAAAAGTCAAGGTTTTCTCCCTATTTTGAAGCCATTTGGGCTAATAATTCACCCTCAGGACGGTTAAACGGAATCACGTTTGAAAGCCGGTCGATTTTGCGCTGTGCAACTTCGGCTTCGTATGTCTGGCCAAGCATTTTGGCGGTCTTTAATTCGAGATGCGCAATTTCAAGCGGTGACCGCTGCGGCGCTGGAATCTCGAAAGGCGAATGGGTAGGCGCGTTGCCGAATTTCTGGTCGCGCATGACTTGGCTGTGAAGCGTCACTATCCGGTTTGCCCATGTGGCAGACCAATCCGACATCATCTTTTTGTGTGAGCGCCAATAGCTGCGGAAAGCCTCGCCATGTGTTGCATATGACGCGCTTGTCCATTGCTCGGCACATGACCGGGCTTGTGGAGGCAATTCAGATACGGGTGGAGGCGTCCAGTTAGCCGCTATAATCGTTTTTCCGGTGCTTCCCCTGCCCTTGCCTGCCGGAAGCGCGTCATGCGTCTCCAGTGCGCTTAAAATCGCTTCAACGTGGCGGTCCTCTAACCCTGCGAAGTGTGCAAAGGCGGCGACGTGAAAATTCTTGCCCATCGCCTGCAATGCAGACCAGCAATGAAAGACATGGCAGGTCTTTACCTTGGCTTCGGTTGCAATGATGGTGAGGCGCGGGTCGAAGGGCGTCATGCCGCTGCCTCGATGAATAAATCACCTTGGCGCTGCGCTTGTTCGATGCGCTTGGCCGCTATGTCGAAATACTTGGGTTCCCTCTCAATTCCGATGAACTTGCGGCCCATCTGGACGGCTGCAATGCCGGTTGTTCCGCTGCCCATGAACGGGTCTAGGATGGTTTGTGGCTTGGGTAGTATTTCAATGCACCACTTCATCAGTGCGATTGGCTTTTGTGTCGGGTGCTCTTTGCCGTCCAATAGAGCCTTGGCGCGGGCATAGTTGAATATGCGGGCTGCGCGTTGCTGGCTTGACCATGCAAACTCGCAATCAGCCAAAGAAAAGTCGCGCTGCCCTTTGTCCCAAACCAGCCATTGCATTGTTGGCGGCAAGAGGTCGGTGAAGTAATTGCCGCCCCAGATTATCTGATTTTTGCCAGCTTCGAGGATTAAGCCGAATATCTCTGGGGGGGGGCGTTCGGTGTCCCAATTGGTTTCGCCGTAATCAGCCCACCCGCGTCCTGCCTTAGTCCGCTGGCCTAAAGGCTTTGCTTGTGCCGCTTTGCGTTGCTCCGCCGCCTTCTTTGCCGCCTCATCCGCGCCAATCCCATAAGGCGGGTCAGTCACAACGGCATCAACCTTGCCAAGCGTCGGCAGGACGTCACGACAGTCAGCGTTATACAAAACCGCGTTGCCTATGGTTTCAACGCGGCTCATATAAGCCCCGCTGTTATGCCGGGGACGGATACACAGTGATAAGATTGCCGCGACCGCTCCAACGCAATTAAGTCGCCATCGAACTGGTCAATCAGAACATCGGGTAACATCCCATAGCGTTCTGATTCATTAATCAGGTCAGATAGCTTCCGGCGCGTTGCCTCTATCTGTTCAGGCAATCGACGCTGGCGATTGATGATTTGCAGGTAGCGGCGCTCGTTCACGAAAACCGCTCCACGTCCCAGCCACCGCCCTTGCTTTTTGGCAGCTTTTTGATAGCTATAAATGAAACCGGATACTGATCCGCAGCGACCTTGATTTTCACCCGCGCATCATCTGTCCAAAAGCCTTTGACCTCGTGCGCTTCCATAAATCCATCGCGGTCCAGAACGATGAAGTCAGGTGTGTAGAACGTGCCATCTGCCAGCCTGAATTTCATGCCCTCGAATTTATACCACTGAACGCTGCCAGCCTGTTTGCGGGCCTCCAGGTGCAAGGCATAGGAATGCTCGGTGCCGTTCATTGCACCTTGCTTCAGGCGTCCTAATGCGCGCATCCGGCTCATGGCTGTTGCGTCGGCCCGCTTCACGCGCTCACCCGCTTCCACTGGTCATCCGACATCGGATAGCGCCTGCGAATGTTCACTTCACTGTCGCCAGCGCGGATAAGGCGCTTTACGTCATCGTTGCGGCTGTCGATTGCAGACCAGCGGTCATTGCGGGCTGTGGTGCGGGCTAGGCTCATGCTGCTGCACCGAATAACTGGCCTTGACGCAGAGAGTCATCGATGCGGCGGCAGGCCGTGTCGAAGTGCGTCTCGTCAATCTCTATGCCCACAAAGGCCCTGTTAGCCCGCGCACAAGCCACGCCAGTGCTTCCTGACCCCATAAACGGGTCAACAACCATTCCCCTCGTCCATCCGATGATGGTAGACATCAAGGCGACCGGTTTCTCGGTTGGGTGATTTTCGTTGCCAGTGCGGGGGCAGCGAATGACATCGGCAGGGCGCTTGCTTGGCCAGTCATGTTCCGGGCCGGGGTAGAACAAGGCAATTTCAGTCTGACGGCCTAGTTCATGTTCAAGGTCGCCCATCGAGTGATTTTCTTTAACCCACGTCAGACATGACTTCGGCTTTGGAACGGCGGCTAGATTATCCCACCGGCAGAACAAATACATGGAATGGGATGGCTGCAGGCTGCAGGCCCACAACAGCATTTCTTCACTATCATCATTCGCAATTTCGGCGTATTTATCAATTCGGTGATTAGACCGAAACGCCATGCCATATGGAGGGTCACTGACCACGGTCGCCCCCCCCCGTATGACATCAAGGTGGTCGCGGCAATCGCCCAAATACAGCGTTGCCGAGCCAATGACTTCCACGCGGCTCATCGTGCCCTCGCCTTTTCAGCTTTCCAGAACTTCGCCCGATTTTGCTCGGCAATTCTGATGCGTTTACGACGCCGTAGTGCCATCTCGAACTTGATGCGGGTGGATATGTTTGTGAGGAAGGTCATGCTGCTGCCTCCTCAAATAGAAACAGTTGCTTCTGCGCTTGTTCGATACGGCGGCAAGCAAGGTCAAAATAAGCGGGGCTAATCTCAATCCCGACAAACTTTTGTCTATTCGTGTGGGCTGCGATTCCGGTGGTTCCGCTTCCCATAAACGGGTCCAGCACGGTTTCACCTTCCAGCGCCATTTTCCACGTCAGCCAAGTCCATGCCTTTAACGGCTTGGCGCAAGGGTGTTCGTCGGTTGATGCTTTTTCGGTTAGTTGAAACGATGTCCGGTCAATGGTCTTGCCAAGGCGCGGGTCGCGGCCATAGTATAGGATTGGTTGCGAAGTTGAACGTCCCCACCTGCACATTCCTGTTGCGGCAGGCTGGAAAAAGCAGCCCATTGCTTCGGGTTCTGGATAGTAGAAAGTGCAGCGATTGCCGGGTGTAATAGCGCCCCTGCCACCTGCCAATTCAAGCGCCAAAACTACCGCAGGAACGCACGTTTCCTTGACATTTTCGGGCGAATCTATAAACTCATCATACAGCCGTTTAGTCGATTGCGCGCCAATCCCGCCAGTCGGTTGTCCATAACCATAGGGCGGGTCCGTAACCAGCGCGTCAACCCTGTCCAATGTTGGCAGCACCTCACGCGCATCGCCCAAATAGAGAGTGGCGTTACCGATGACTTCAACGCGGCTCACTTCCCCAACCCCATGCGCGCCATTTTTGCAGCAAGTTGCGCTGTGCCGGATTGCTGGTCAGCAAAGTGTGCTTCAATGCGTATTAGGTGAAAGCGCAGGCGGCTTGCTTCTGCGTCGGATTTGCGAAGCTTGGCGCGGGTTACTTCCAGTGCGTTTAGTTCGGCTATCGCTGCCTTGGCTGGCTTGTCGCTACCCCACGACATGCCGCACAGAAAGCCGGTTGCCAGAGATATGATGGCTATTGTGGCTATTGCTAATGAGGTTATCATGCTGCCAACTCCCGTATCTCTTGGATTTTAGCTTCAACTTCCCGTTGCAGCGCCAAGAGTTCGGATAGGTAATCCAGTTGTTCGCTATGAATTTCGCGGACGCCACCGGGGCTTGATGGGCAGCGCGCAATGGCTATCTTTGCGCCTAGCCGCATTACAAACGGCAAAATGTCGGCACCCGATTTGGCGTCTAGCGGCACCATGCGACCGCCTGACAATGCAGCGTATGGATTGAGCATTTCAGGGCCAAAGCACTCGCCAAGTCGCTTCAAATATGTTACCGACAAGTCGCCTTTTTTGTTGGCCGCGTTCGATATTGTGCCAAGGGAAACGCCGATAGCTTCGGCAATTTCATGCAGCGTCAAATCGCGTTCACGCTGAATATCGAGCAGGATTTGCGCGACCGCGTTACGATAGAGCGTTGTTTCCTGCGCCGGATTTACGTTCAATACACTGCGCGGATTTGTCGCCATATTGGCCTCCATGAAAGGATTGAGAAAGAAGCGAACCGTCGCTATCGGAGATGCGGTCGCCAACATTTTGAACGAAATAGAGAGGGCGTCCGTCGATACGTGGAATGCTGACAGGACGGATGATTTCGATGGCGCGGGCGCGGTTAGGCAATCGCCGGATGCAACCACGTTCGGCCAATGCATCAGTAAGCCGCAGCGCACCGGATTTACTTCTCAAACCGAGCGCGCCGATAATGTCCGAAAAGGACGGCGAATATCCGTTGGCCTCAATATACCCCCCGATGAAGCGCAGGCACTCCATCTGCCTGCGTGTGAGGCCAATGTGGGGAGTGCAATTTTCCGGCGACCCGATTGCACTCCCCTGTCTGCCGTTAGGGACAGCGGACATATCAATACAAACGGCGGCACCGTTTCCAGCGCCGCCAGTAGGGACGCCCATGCGTATCGAGGCGGACGTCCGGAGAGTCATGCGTCCATTGCCATCGTTGACGCATCGTTTAAGGATGGCGCATGGACGTTGTTGTG
>JAZKGS010000071.1:0-9675 GCA_040385805.1 Pseudomonadota bacterium
ACGCTATCGCCTTCTTTGACCAACCATTTGGCCAAAGTGCCTTCTTCCATCGTTGGCGAAAGCGCCGGCATCTTAAGTTCGATTGCCATCAATATTGCTCCACCAACACATCAGTATACACTTCGGAAAGATCGGGCTCGGGCGAGCTTTCGGCAAAGTCGGCGGACTCGTTCACAACCGTCCGGATCTCTTTTTCAATGACCTTAAGCTCGTCTTCGCCAACACCCATTTCGGCAAGATAGGCCTTGCAGCCTTCGATCGGGTCGCTGTTGTCGCGAACCGACTGAACCTCGTCACGGCTGCGGTACTTCGCAGGGTCGGACATGGAGTGGCCCCGATAACGGTAGGTTTTCATTTCCAACAATACAGGCCCCTTGCCGCTGCGTACCCAATCCAACGCAACCTCCGCGGCACCGCGCACGGCAAGCACGTCCATGCCGTCGACCTGAATACCGGGGATACGGAAGCTTTCACCGCGGCGGTAAAGCTGATCTTCGGATGACGCGCGGTTGACGCTGGTGCCCATCGCATATTGGTTATTTTCGATCACGAAAATGATGGGCAATTTCCAAAGCTCCGCCATGTTGAAGCTTTCATAGACCTGCCCCTGATTGGACGCGCCGTCGCCGAAATAGGCCAGGCACACGCCGCCATCGTTCGAATATTTATGTCCGAAGGCAAGGCCTGCACCGAGGGAAACCTGCGCGCCAACAATTCCGTGCCCGCCATAAAATTTATGCTCGGTCGAAAACATGTGCATCGACCCGCCCTTGCCCTTAGAAATACCGGCAGCGCGGCCAGTAAGCTCAGCCATAATGACATTAGGGTCAATCCCATAAGCCAGCATATGGCCATGGTCGCGATAGCCGGTAATCACGCTGTCCTTGCCCGGAGTCAGTGCGGATTGAAGCCCAATCGCGACGGCCTCTTGTCCGATATACAAATGGCAGAAACCACCAATTAGCCCCAGACCATAAAGCTGCCCTGCCTTTTCCTCAAAACGCCGGATGAGCAACATTTCGCGGTAGAACTTCAGAAGCTCTTCCTTGGTCGCTTTATACGGCGTCGGCTCATTAGGACGCTCCCGGTTGGCGCGTGCCGCGTCTTCGCTGACACTGGCCTTTTTCGAAGGGGCTTTTTTCGCTGGGGTGGTAGCCAAAATCATTTCCTTTGGTGGAATTTTTATTTGCGAATGCAAAGTCGCCTAGTCAAAATCACGGTGCGTGAAAAGCGCTTTTCCGCAACGGAAAGCACTGCATAGCTATTCATTTTATGAACACCGCATCACTTTAATGGAACGACAACTTCATCGGGGGCTACAACGTTCAATTCTTTGCGCATCAATTCACCGGCAAGGTCGGGGTCGACATTATCCCGGTCCAGCAGCAATTGCCGGTTTCGCAAGGCGTCCCGCTCCTTTTGCAACTTTGCCAGCTCAATTTTACGTTCGCTCAACGCCGCGCGATAATCTGTCCAGGCGATGATGCCCGTTGGTCCCAACAAAGCATAAGACGCAATACCCAGCAAAGCCACAAGCGCCAAGGCAGGGCCCAGCACGGACTTCAGATAATCGGGTTTTTTATTGCCGCGGACCATCACCAGACAGAATCATATTTTGCACGAAATGGCAAGAATATCGCGGTCAGCGGAAAATCCCCCGACCAGCATAGATCGCAGATGCGCCAAGCTCTTCTTCGATGCGGATGAGCTGGTTATATTTTGCCAACCGGTCCGAACGCGCCAAGCTTCCGGTCTTGATCTGACCGCAATTAGTAGCCACCGCAAGGTCAGCAATCGTTGCATCTTCGGTTTCGCCCGAACGATGTGACATTACCGCTGTGTAAGAGGCGCGGTGCGCCATGGATACGGCGGCAAGCGTCTCCGTCAGCGTGCCAATCTGGTTGACCTTCACCAGCAGGGAATTCGCCAGTCCCTTGCCGATACCCATCGACAGCCGCTCCGGGTTCGTGACAAACAAATCATCGCCGACCAACTGCACCTCATGCCCGATCTTGTCGGTGATGGCCTTCCAGCCTTCAAAGTCATCCTCGCTCATACCGTCTTCGATCGACAGGATTGGATAGTCCTTGCAGAGAGCGGCCAAATAGTCGGCCATTTCGTGGGGCGTCAGCGAAAGCCCTTCACCCGAAATTTCATATTTGCCGTTGCGGAAAAACTCGGTTGCTGCGCAATCGAGTGCCAACACAACA
Source organism: Pseudomonadota bacterium (assembly GCA_040385805.1). Taxonomy (GTDB): domain Bacteria; phylum Pseudomonadota; class Alphaproteobacteria; order Sphingomonadales; family Sphingomonadaceae; genus Sphingorhabdus_B. The sequence goes on from JAZKGS010000071.1 coordinate 2,211, forward strand.
TCGTCGCCCGCCTTAAATCCAGCCTTTTCCACCGACGCCATGATGAAATCCAGCGCATCGCGGGTCGATGCCAAATTGGGTGCAAAACCGCCTTCGTCGCCAACTGACGTGGCAAGACCCTTCTCGTGCAAGCCCTTCTTCAACGTGTGGAATATTTCGGAGCCCCAACGCACCGCTTCGGATATCGAGCCCGCGCCGACTGGCATGACCATGAATTCCTGAAAATCGATCGGGTTGTCCGCATGTTCGCCGCCGTTGATGATGTTCATCATTGGCACAGGTAGGACGTGCGCGTTTACGCCGCCAATATAGCGATAGAGCGGGAGGCCCCGCGCGTCTGCCGCAGCTTTGGCTACCGCAAGGCTAACCCCCAAAATTGCGTTGGCGCCAAGATTCGATTTGTTGTCGGTACCGTCAAGGTCGATCATCACTGCGTCGATATTTTCCTGCTCCTCGGCATCGAGTTCGACCAAGGCTTCAAATATCGGGCCATTAACGGCCTCAATCGCCTGAAGCACGCCCTTGCCCATATATTTGGACATGTCGCCGTCGCGCTTTTCAACGGCTTCATATGCGCCAGTCGAGGCACCCGACGGCACTGCGGCGCGACCAAAACTGCCGTCCTCTAAAACGACATCGACTTCAACGGTCGGGTTGCCCCGGCTGTCGAGAATCTGGCGTGCATGGATGTCGAGGATCGCAGTCATAAATAAAGTCCGTTTATGCGTGTTGGGATTGTGCCAGCGCGTCTATCCTTGTGATCGGGTTTTGGCAACGACGCACCGACATATCGATTTCAAAACTAAATTTGCGGTGCTATAGTTGACTAAGGCACCCGCAATACAAATATTGGTTGGTAGCAAGACAAATTTATCGCCCCCCAATTGATACAAAAGGAGTCATTCACATGGCCGAAACCGAAAATTCGATAGACGCTGCGACGCCATCACCCGTTAAAAAGACGGCAAGCAAGCCAGCAACAGCCAAGCCTGCCGTCAAAGCGACAGCAAAGCCAGCAACCGCTAAAGCGGCTGCACCAAAGGCCGTCACGAAGGCACAACCGGCGAAAGGCAAGGCTGACAATGTCAAAGCAAAGGTCAAATCCGACATGAACGATTTCAAGGCCCAAGCCACCGACAGCGTTCGCGCCGTCGCCACCAAGGGCAAGGATCGCGCCACCGAAGCAGTTGGCAGCATCAGCAAACTCATCCGCGACAGCGCAGGCACCATCGACGATAATGTTGGCAAGCAATATGGCGATTATGCCCGCACCGCTGCCGATATGGTTGAAGGCTTCGCAGGCAAAATGGATGCCAAGGATGTAGACGCACTTGCAGACGATGCCCGGCAGTTTGTCCGCAAAAGCCCGGCAGTCGCCATTGGCGCGGCCGCCGCAATCGGCTTTGTCTTGGCGCGCCTCGTGCGTTCGGGCGGCAAAGACGCCTAAGCAACAGCACAGGCGGCATTGCAAAATGCCGCCAATGGCCGATAAGCGGGTATGATGAAGATCGAAGAACCTCAACCCGAAGCATTGGAAGATATCGCACCGCCCGTTGAGCCGACCGCGAGTGAACAAGTCGCACTGGTCATGGAAGATCTGCGCGCGATGGTGAAGGCAGAGATGCGCTATCACCGGTCGCGGCTTGATTACACGCGTCATGTGTTTCGTTGGTCGTTCCGCTATGGCGCAGTTGCCGCTTTCGCCTTTGGGGGGGCGTCGATTGCGTTGGTTCTTGGCTTGGTGCTTACGCTTTCACCGTTAATCGGGCCATTGAGGGCAACCTTGTTGGTAACGATAAGTTTTGCCGTCATAGGCGTTATCTTTGGCGCACTGGCTCGAAAATGGATGCGGAAAGTTTACTTTCCGGAGATGCAGAAAAATGTCGACGATCTTACCTAAAGAGCCGGTCATCACGGATCGCGAAAGCGTCATTTTAACAAACGCAGAACGACGCAATCTGCGCCGCAAGTTTAAAGGCAGCTTGGTTTTGACGCGGCAAATTCTAAGCCCACGTAACCAATTTAAGCGGCTAATTGAACGCAAAACCGCGCAAACCGTTAAAGCAGCTGGCGAGACAGTTCAAATTGCCAAGGAAAATGCACCCATCATCGGCGTTGTCGGGGTGAGTGCGTTGTTATTTGCGGCGCGCGGTCCGATTTCGCGTTGGATTTTGAAGCTTCGACAGAGTAAAACCAAAACGCCCAACGGCAAATGATATAGGAACAAATTATGAGCAAGATTGGCGACAGCATAAAATCCGCAGCTGATAGCGCGAAAGCAAAAACAACCCAGACGAGCGCCGCTACGCGTGCAAAAGCCGCCGAGACTCTGGAAAAGAGCAAGAATGTAGCGGCTGCTGGCGTAGATCAATCGCGCGAACTCGCCCGCAAGGCCAAGGCGAAGACCAGCGAAGGCATCGAACAAAATCCGCTCGCCATCGTTCTTGGCGGCATTGCCATTGGTGCCATTGTTGGTGCGCTTTTGCCGCGTACCGAGCGCGAAACCAAAATGATGGGCAAGACGGGCAAGAAGCTTAACAAAAAGGCTCGCAAAATGGCCGAGGCTGCAAAGGTCGCCGGATTGAGCCAGGTTGATACGCTTGGTCTAAATGGCGATGCTATGCGCATGCAGTTTAGAGAGCTTGTCAGCAAGGCCGCTCTGGCTGTAAGGGCTGCGGGTCAGGCCGCTACGGAAGCGGCTAAAGAAAAGAATTAAGGATAGTCGTTTGAGCGATACGAAGTTGCATCTCGTTTTTGGTGGTCGCGTTGAAAACCCACAGACGTTAAAATTCACGGACCTTGAAAATTTGGACATCGTGGGCATGTATCCAGACTTTGCCAGTGCCCAGGAAGCCTGGCGCGGAGCAGCGCAGCGCACGGTCGATGATGCCGAAATGAAATATGTTGTGGTGCATCTGCACAAGCTTTTGCAACCGGACACCTGATATCTGCGTTTATCATCCTGAACATGTTTCAGGGTGATAACCAACTAGTGACGGCTTAAGCGTTTCGATACCGCCAAAGCAACAGGGGTCGCGCCAAAATCAATCCAGCTATAAACCCGCCGATGTGGGACCAGATTGCAATCGCGATCCCAATTCCAGGGCCAATGAATCCTAGCGCTAGGTTAAGTCCCACCCATGCCAGGGTCAGATGCAATGGCCGCGCATATGCCGCAGGAATTGGGCCCCACGGCTTCGGTTTGTTGTTGGGAAACAGTAGCACATAAGCGCCGATGATACCCGATATCGCGCCGCTCGCGCCAATAGCGGGGGCCATCATGTCAACGGACATGGGCCATGCCATGAATGACGCAAGCCATTCGGTCCCCGCCGCTGCATAAGCAGAAACAAGATAAAGCGCCAAATACAGCCCGCCCCCCAGCACACGCTCCACCAGCTTGCCAATAAGCAACAGCATCAGCATGTTCATCACCACATGGGCAACTCCGGCGTGTAAAAAGGCCGCAGACAGGGGTGTCAAAAATGCCGGCACCAAATATTCCACGCCGGGGAACTTAACTTCATAGATGCTGAAACGGATCGGAAACAATCCGCCCGACATGACAGCATAGTTCCACCACGACGGCACCAGTAATACCGCCGCAATCACCAGATTGACGACGACCAATGCATTGGTCACAGGGCCGCGCGGAAAACGCATATCAGCCCGCTGGACGCTTCATACCGAAGCGCATGATCAGATGAACTCGATTTTCGACACGAGATAATATTTGTCGCCTGACGGAACGGTCAGTTCAACCTCGTCCTCGACAACCCGTCCGATAAGGGCACGGCCCAGCGGCGAATTGTACGAAATGCGGCCAGCTTTTGCGTCCGCCTCTGTTTCGCCGACCAGTTGATAACGCACAGGCTTGTCATTCTCGTCCATCAAAGTGACTGTCGCGCCAAAAACAATCTTGTCACCTGACAAAGTCGTCGGGTCAATAATTTGCGCGCGGCCAATCTTGTCCTCGATTTCAGAAATCGAAGCTTCAACCTGGCCTTGGCGTTCCTTGGCGGCGTGATACTCGGCATTTTCCGACAGATCACCATGCGCGCGCGCTTCCTCGATTGCTTCCACAATCATCGGGCGCTCGTCGCGAAGGCGCTTCAGGTCGGTCGTCAGCTTTTCATAGCCTTCGGCCAACATCGGATATTTCTCAAAACTCGCCATCAGGCAAAAACCCTTCGTCACAAAAACTTCCCGACCGGAGGAATGCTAACCACCCATCCGATATGCAGTTCAATTGTCGGGGAAAGATACTGCTCGTCTTAATAATAGTCTTGAAGTGGCCGAACTTCAAGTTGCCGTTGTTGCAGCGCGGCAATCGCCTGTGCAACGGCGACGCTTCCAGCAGCGGTAGTGTACTGCGAAACCTTGCCGACCAACGCAGAACGACGGATTTCTTCGCTGTCTTTCAAGCTTTGCCAACCTTCGGTCGTGTTGAATATCAACTGGATTTCGCCATCCTTTATCTTGTCGACGATATGCGGACGGCCTTGGGCCACTTTGTTGACGCGTTCAACCTCAATGCCTTGCTCCAACAGGTAATCCGCCGTTCCACCAGTTGCACAAACGGTAAAACCGCATTCAATAGCTTGGCGGACCGCAGGGACGATGATTGGCTTGTCGGTGTCCTTCACGGATACGAACAGCTTTCCGCTCATTGGCGGCGGCATACGCGCGCCGATTTGTGACTTGGCAAAGGCCGTCGCGAAATCGCGATCAATGCCCATGACTTCGCCGGTTGACTTCATTTCAGGTGATAGCACAGGGTCGACACCCGGGAAGCGATCGAACGGGAAAACGGCTTCTTTCACCGCAATATAATCAATGTCGAGATTGATTGGCGGCAAGTCTTTCAACTTTTCACCCGCCATGACTCGCGCAGCGATCTTGGCGATGGGTGCGCCGATGGCCTTGGCAACGAACGGCACCGTGCGGCTAGCGCGCGGGTTCACCTCGATCAGGTAAACTTCGCCGTCTTTCACCGCGAACTGGATGTTCATCAGGCCACGAACATGCAGATTTACCGCGAGCAATTCAGTCTGGCGACGGATTTCGGCAATGATGTCGGCAGGCAGGCTATACGGCGGGATGGTGCACGCAGAGTCGCCGCTATGCACGCCCGCTTCTTCGATATGTTGCAAGATACCAGCGACCACAACTTCGTCGCCATCGCACAAGGCATCAACGTCAACCTCGATTGCGTCGCGCAAGTAACTATCGATCAAAACCGGCGAGTCGCCCGAGACGATCACTGCCGTCTGGATGTAGTTTTCCAACTGCGCCTGCGTATCCACGATTTCCATCGCGCGTCCGCCAAGCACATAAGAAGGCCGCATAAGCACAGGATAACCGATGGTGTCCGCCACTTTGATGGCCTCTTCACGGCTACGCGCTATGCCGTTTTCCGGCTGCTTTAGCTTAAGCTTGTTTATGAGCGCGGCAAAACGTTCGCGGTCTTCGGCCAAATCGATGGCATCAGGAGACGTGCCTAAAATCGGAATACCTGCCGCCTCAAGAGCCTTCGCAAGGTTCAAAGGTGTCTGCCCGCCGAACTGAACAATAACGCCTTTCAGCGTGCCATTTTGTTGCTCGACATGCAGGATTTCGAGAACGTCCTCGGCAGTCAGCGGTTCGAAATACAAACGATCCGATGTGTCATAATCCGTCGAAACAGTTTCGGGGTTACAGTTGACCATGATCGTTTCATAGCCAGCATCCGACAGCGCAAAGCACGCGTGGACGCAGCAATAATCAAACTCGATGCCCTGCCCGATGCGGTTCGGTCCGCCGCCCAGGATGACGATTTTCTCGCGATCTGTTGGCGCGCTCTCGCACTCTGGTGTGCCAAAGCTTGGCGCCTCGTAGGTTGAATACATATAAGGCGTTTTCGCCTCAAATTCTGCGGCGCAGGTGTCGATACGCTTAAATACCGGACGCACGCCCAGTTTGTGGCGCAACGCGCGCACTTCGTCTTCAGTGACTGCGCCAGCCATCGCGCGGGCGGCCTGCATTGCTATGCCGCCACCGCTGCGCACGGCGGTTTCCATGCCGGGTCGGATATTCAACGATTCTACAGCCAGATAAGCCAACCGCTTGTCAGAGAAGCCCATCGCTTTTAGGCGACGAAGCGCGTCTGACCCATTGGGCAAGCCATTCGTTTTGACGTCATTTTCGGCGGCAATGATTTCCTCAAGCCGTTCAAGAAACCATGGGTCAAACTTTGCAATATCGTGGATTTCAGATACGCTCATGCCTTCACGCAACGCTTGTGCTGCGACAAGCAGGCGGTCGGGCGTCGCACGGCTCAGCTCAGCCGACAACTCGTCCTTCGACGCACCACGCAGGCCGTCGATATAGTTGAAGCCTGACAAACCGGTTTCCAATCCACGCAGTGCCTTCTGCATGCTTTCATGGATGTTGCGGCCAATCGCCATCACTTCGCCCACTGACTTCATCGCCGTGGACAGCAAAGGTTCCGCACCTTTGAACTTTTCAAAGGCGAAGCGCGGGATTTTGGTGACGACATAATCAATCGTCGGTTCAAACGATGCCGGTGTCGCGCCGGTAATGTCGTTGGTAATTTCGTCCAGCGTGTAACCCACCGCAAGCTTCGCCGCGACCTTGGCAATCGGGAAGCCTGTTGCCTTAGACGCCAGCGCCGATGACCGCGATACGCGCGGGTTCATTTCGATCACGATCAGGCGGCCATCCTTCGGATTAACTGCGAACTGTACGTTAGAACCACCTGTTTCCACGCCGATTTCACGCAGACACGCAATGCTGGCGTTGCGCATGATCTGATATTCTTTGTCGGTCAGCGTGAGTGCTGGCGCCACAGTGATCGAGTCGCCCGTATGGACACCCATCGGATCGACATTTTCGATGGAGCAGATGATGATGCAATTGTCGGCCTTGTCGCGGACGACCTCCATCTCATATTCTTTCCAACCAAGCAGCGATTCCTCAATCAGCACTTCGGTGGTCGGCGATGCATCAAGCCCGCCGGTGACGATCTTGATAAATTCATCGCGGTTATAGGCAATCCCGCCGCCCGTTCCGCCCATAGTGAAACTTGGGCGGATAATGGATGGCAGGCCAGTGCGCTCAAGCACCTCAAGCGCCTCATCCATTGAATGCGCGATACCCGAACGCGCCGATTCCAGCCCGATTTTGGTCATCGCGTCGCGGAACTTGATCCGGTCCTCGGCCTTATCAATCGCCTCGGCATCCGCGCCGATCATCTCGACACCATATTTCGCCAGCGTACCGTCGTTGAACAAAGCCAAAGCAACGTTCAAAGCCGTCTGCCCACCCATGGTCGGCAACACCGCGTCGGGGCGTTCTTTTTCAATGATCTTGGCGACGATTTCTGGTGTAATCGGTTCAACATATGTCGCGTCGGCCATATCCGGATCGGTCATGATCGTCGCCGGATTGGAATTGACGAGGATGA
>JAZKGS010000072.1:0-1737 GCA_040385805.1 Pseudomonadota bacterium
GGCTACCGTGCACCATCCCCCTATCAAAGTGATTTTGGTGGCGGCCGCTCAGGCGGTGGTGGATATAGCGGCGGCGGTAATAGCGGCGGCGGTGGCGGCGGTGGAGGTGGCTTTGGTGCCCCGCGTCGTGGTCCAGGCGGTCCCCCAATGCCAGCCCAAGTCATCGGTTCCGGTAAAGGAATTGTCAAATTTTTCAATGGCCAGAAGGGTTTTGGCTTCATTCAGGTAGACGGTCGTCCCGACGACGTCTTCGTCCACATCAGCGCTGTCGAGCAAGCTGGCCTTGCTGGTCTTGCAGAAGGCCAGCCGCTTGAGTTTCAGCTTGTGGAACGTGGCGGCAAGGTTTCAGCAACCGATCTCGTGATCGACGGTGAGCCAATGGCTGTCAGCGAGCGCGCACCGCGTCCTGATCGTCCAGCATTTGATCGTGACCGTGCGCCGCGCGGCGATGACCGTGGTGGCTTCCGAGGCGGTGACCGCGATTCGGCACCACGCGCGCCGCAACGCGAATCAACTGGTGAACGAGCCAATGGCACCGTAAAATTCTTTAACGACATGAAGGGTTTTGGTTTTGTGCAGCGCGACGATGGCGGTGAAGATGTGTTTGTACACATCTCTGCGCTTGAGCGTTCGGGTATGGGCCAAGTGACTCAAGGCGACCGTTTGGCGTTCGACATTGAAATCGACCGCCGCGGCAAATATTCGGCAACGAACCTGAGCGCGCTTTCCGAGTAAATGCGGCTTTAAACATTCAAAAAGGCGGGTGAAGCATCACGCTTCGCCCGCCTTTTTTGTGTCTAGGGTTTATGCCTTGCCAATGGTGGCGGCCAGAAACCACGCGCGCTGCTCGGCTTGGTCGGTCCAATCATCGAGCAATCCGTCAGTCGCATTGTCACCTGCTTCGTCAGCGAGGTCCTTTGCGTCCTTCAAAGCTTGAATTAGTGTCTCATTGTCCGCGTGGAGCGCCTTCAACATCTTGCCTGCGTCGGTCGATGTCGAATCATGGTCTTTGATGCGCTGCTTTGCTGCAATCGACCCAATGGAGGTTAGCGTATCCTGACCCAGCTTGCGCACGCGCTCGGCCACAAGATCTGTCGTCGCGATCAACTCCGTCGCCTGTTCGTCAAACAACAAATGATATTCGCGGAAATGCGGGCCGGTTACGTGCCAATGGAAATTCTTCGTCTTCAAATATAATGCGTAATAATCGGCCAAAAGTCCATTTAACGCATCGGCCAAAGCCTTTTTGCTATTGTCGCCAGCTGCCATTGCAGTTCTCCTTATTTGCGGGGGATACGCTATATATAGGAACGAACAGGCCAACTTCAAACTGAGGTGGCACAGTAGGCGAGTGTAGTTCAGCCCAGTGCCTGCGTTGCGAGTCTTAAGCCCCAAATCAGCAACAGCCCCCCGGAGAGCCAGCGGATGGGCCTTAATGGCACTATCTTTGCAAGTTTATCGCGCAGGATCACCGCCGGCACCGTTGCTGCCATGATACCCAGAAAACCGCCAACCAACGTCATACCCCAAAAGGGCGTGCGCGCGCTTTGTGCGGCAATGATGAATTGGCTCTTGTCGCCAAATTCCAATATAAACAGCCCAAGAAATGCGGTGAGAAACGCTGGCGTCTTCCACGACAATAAAGGGTCGACATTGCGGCGCCACAACAGCATGCCTGCACCTGCAAATATGTAGGCTAGACCGGCGAACAGCTTTAATGGTCGCTCGCCAATCCAA
>JAZKGS010000072.1:1837-4690 GCA_040385805.1 Pseudomonadota bacterium
AGGGATTGCGTCACGGACGGGCTAAGTTGCTGACAGCCAATCGCATCGTCCAAGATGCCAGTGAAGCTACCAATGACCGAGTCGGCCCCGCCAAATTCAATAACGCGCTGCATAGATGCCTCAAACATGCTCGCAATTTCCGCAACAGCAACGAATTGATGGACAATCGCGGTTTGGCGGATCGCCTCAAGGCGAACGAGAAATTGCAGCGGGTTGGTGTCAAAGTTCGTGAGCCGAAGCGCTTCTAACAAGTCGCTAAGTTCTGAGCGAATCAGCATTTGATGGTCGTGATCATATCCCATGGCAATGCCCCCCATGCCCTGCATCTATGACAATATTGCGTGAACATGGTTAATGAAGGGTAAAAGGAGGCATTACAGCGGCGAATCGGTCTGAATGCGATGCTTTACTGCCATATGATGCGGGAATTTGGGCGTATATGGGCAGGTCTTAATGCCGCATTGCTGCATATGGGCTTGACTTTGCGCCGACGAATCCGCATTGGCCCGCCTCTGTGAACAGCGCGGCCGTTTTTCTGCGCAGTTTTTTGCGAAATTTTTTGAACAAAAGGAATGGGCCATGGCGAAGCCAGCCACGATCAAGATCAAGTTGGTCAGCACTGCTGACACAGGCTTCTTTTACGTGACCAAGAAAAACCCGCGCAACATCACTGAAAAGATGACGTTCCGCAAATATGACCCCGTTGTGCGCAAGCACGTCGAGTTCAAGGAAGCCAAAATCAAGTAAGCCAACGCGCTGCTTGAAAGGCTAATCGATCAGGGCGCTTCGGGCGCCCTTTTTGATTCGGCAATTGTCGGGACTTGCCCAAGGTCTTCTTCCCGCTAAACGGGGTGGATGCAAAGATATTTCCAGCACTGGACATGGATGGCGCCCGGCGCAGCATGGGCGTCAATCGCAATTAGCTATGGTGCTACAATGTCGATTTTGTGGCTTGGCGCAGTCCTGATAGCCACAGTACTTGCCGCGGTGCACCACGCTGAATTGGTTGCGCACCGTGTGGGTGAGCCATTCGGGACGTTCCTGCTTGCTGTTGCCGTCACCATTATTGAGCTGGGGCTTATTGTCACGTTAATGCTGGCCGCTGGCGACAGCGCGGCCACGCTGGCACGCGACACCGTGTTCGCTGCAGTAATGATTATATCTAATGGCCTGATTGGTGCCTGCATTTTTGTCGGCGCGATTATGCACAAGGAACAGGTTTTTAAGCAAACGGGGGTCAGCGCGTCGCTTGCCACCTTGTGCGCCTTGACGGTCCTGACACTTGTCCTCCCCAACTTTACGGTCAGCGAACCGGGACCCGTCTATTCGGAATCACAACTCGCATTTGTCGCGGTCGTCTCGTTTCTGCTCTACGCAACTTTCGTCATGGTGCAGACGGTGCGACACCGGGACTATTTCTTGCCCGCCAAAATATTGGCTGCGGATGAGGATATCCATGCAGAGCCCCCCACCAACAATCAGACCATTTTTTCGGCCATAGCCTTAATACTTTGCCTTGGTGCGGTGGTTCTGCTCGCCAAGACACTTGCACCCACTATTGAGGCTGCTGTTGCTTCTGCGGGCGCGCCGCGCGCTGTCGTTGGTGTTATCATCGCTGCCTTGGTGTTGTTGCCCGAAAGTGTTGCGGCCGTACGCGCCGCCATGGCCGACCGTTTGCAGACGAGTATCAATCTTGGACTTGGCTCCGCGCTGGCAACAATTGGCCTGACCATCCCTGCGGTTGCCGCCGTGTCACTGGTAATGGGCCTGCCCATAACGCTTGGTCTAGATACCAAGGGAATGGTTTTACTGTTTCTGACATTGCTGGTGACGACGCTGACATTAGGCACTGGAAAAACGACCATACTTCAAGGTGCGGTGCACCTACTGATATTCGCCGTCTATTTGTTTACGTCGATTGTACCGTGACGCTGTTTCTCACCCAATAATTCCGCGCACCGCCTCCAGAAACTTCATCACGGATACTGGTTTTGATAAATAGCCCTTCGCGCCTGCGGCCATGATTCGTTCTTCATCGCCTTTGCCAGCATAAGCGGTGACCGCCAGAACGGGGATCGGGGACAGGCTTGCATCTTTTTGCATGGCTTCGATCAAGTCGATGCCGCTGACATGGGGCAGTTGGATGTCCATGATGACAAGGTCGGGGGTGAAGGCATGCGCTTGCTCAAGCGCGAGGCGTCCGTCACGGACGCCTTCGACATTGAACTGATGCGCACGCAGCAGGTCAGTGAATAGCTTGAGGTTGAGTTCATTATCCTCAACGATCATCACCTTTTTACCCATACCGACCTTTTCCCGCTTTGCGTTCGCGAATGGCATGGCTTAAGCGAAACCTATGCATGAAACAAATGGCAAGTTAGACGCATCGGGTATGGCGTTCCAGGCTTTGGCGTGGGCGTTAATGGAAGAATCGCGGGCGGAGCGATTATTGTCGCTCACTGGCCTGACGCCAGCGGGCCTGCGCAGCAGCGTCATGGAGCGGAGCACGCAAGCCGCGATCTTGTCGTTTTTAGAATCTTATGAGCCAGACCTTGTCGCTTGCGCGGCGGTGATCGGCGTGTCGCCAGCAGTGCTCGTGCAAGCGCGGCAGGAGTTGGAAGCATGAGCGTCATTGGTTCTCGGCCATTGCTTATTTCCGACTGCGACGAAGTGTTGCTGCACATGATCGTGCCGTTCCGCGATTGGCTCGATGAAGCGCATCATATCCATTTCGACCTCGTCCATGGCGACTGGGGCGAAGCGCTGCGCCACAAACATGACGGCACAGTCGTCGAGCGCGGCCAGGTGTGGGATTTACTCAACGGATTTTTCGACACCGAAATGCACCGGCAG
>JAZKGS010000072.1:4790-22186 GCA_040385805.1 Pseudomonadota bacterium
CGGCCAGGTGTGGGATTTACTCAACGGATTTTTCGACACCGAAATGCACCGGCAGCAAGCGATCGACGGCGCGGTCGCAAGCCTAAACCGCCTGCGCGAACATGCCGACGTTGTCATTCTTACTAACTTGCTTGACCACCGCGCAGGCCCGCGCACCGAGCAGTTAAAGGCCGTCGGCATCGACGCGCCGGTCTATTGCAACCAAGGCGGCAAGGGCGAGGCGCTTGGCCGTATTCTTGAGGAGTATCGCCCGAGCGTTGCGGTGTTTGTTGATGACTTAGGCCATCAGCATGAATCGGTTGGCGATCAGCACCCCGACGTGTGGCGCCTCCATTTCGTTGGTGAGCCGTTGCTATGGGAGCGCGTGAAGCCGTCGAAGGCGGCGCATGCAAGGCTCGACCGATGGGGCGACGCCGAAATTTGGATCAGGGATAGACTGGTGGCAAACGTGCCAGCGCCCGCATTGGAAAAGGCAGCATGATGATTGAAGCAAAACTGGCCGAACTGGGCATTACATTACCTGAGCCTGCGGCGCCTGTGGCATCCTATGTGCCTGCGGTGGAAGCAAACGGCATGTTGTTCATTTCCGGCCAATTGCCATTTGTAGATGGCAAGGTTCTAACGGGCCGCGTCGGCGACACCTGCAATCTTGAAGATGCAAAGTTCGCCGCGAAGGCGTGCGGCATCATGCTCATCGCGCAGATGAAAGCCGCGTTGGGCGGTGACCTCGACCGGGTCGAGCGCATAGTCAAACTGGGCGTGTTTATTGCTTCGGAACCAGACTTTACCGATCAGCCCGAGGCGGCCAACGGCGCTTCGGACCTCATGGAAGCGGTATTTGGTGACGCCGGCAAACATGCCCGAGCCGCCGTATCGGTGCCGGTCTTGCCACGCAATGCGACGGTCGAAATTGACTGTATTGTGAAGGTCCGCGCCGCTTAATGGCCTTTAGTTTTTCCGTTCGTGTCGAGCGTCGTCGAGACACCGGGAAGGCGTGCACCTCTTTATGGCATCTCGACTGCGCTCGATGCGAACGGTTGTGTGTGTTCAGTGACTGAAGTCACCGCCGAACTCCTGACTAAAGTCGGCGATATTTCCGCTGAAGAATGGGATGCGTTGAATCCGCATGGCAATCCGTTTGTCAGTCACGCGTTTCTGTCGGCGCTTGAACAATCGGGAAGTGTAGGCCAGGGGACTGGTTGGTCGCCGTCGCCAGTCATCATTCGCGACGCAGATGGCGTTCCAGCGGCGGCGCTTCCGGCTTATCTCAAGTCGCATAGCCAGGGCGAATATGTCTTCGACCATCATTGGGCCGATGCATTTCACCGTGCGGGACGGCAATATTATCCCAAGTTGCAGATTGCTGCGCCATTTTCGCCAGTGCCCGGACCGCGATTGTTGTTGCGAGATCCCGCGATGGCGCTGCCGATCTTGCGCGCTGCGGAAGCGGTGGTGGACCAGAACGGCCTGTCGTCCGCACACGCTACCTTCATTGAGGAAGCCGAGCTGGAGCAGTTTCGCGCGGCTGGCTGGCTGACGCGGGTCGGCACGCAGTTCCATTGGCAGAACCGTGATTATGCGGATTTTGAAGACTTTCTTGCCGCTTTATCCTCGCGCAAGCGCAAGGCAATTCGCAAGGAACGTGCGGGCGCGCAAGATGCTGTGCGCATCGAACAAATTGCCGGCGCGGACATTACGCCAGAACATTGGGATGCGTTCTGGATATTTTATCAGGACACTGGGGCACGCAAATGGGGCATGCCCTATCTGACGCGCGCGTTTTTCGACATTATCGGCGACAGCATGCGCGACAGCATTGTCCTGTTTTTGGCTTTTGATGAAGATCGCCCGATTGCTGGGGCGCTGAACTTTGTTGGGCCAGACTGCCTTTATGGTCGGTACTGGGGCTGCACCCGTGATGTGCCGTTCCTCCATTTCGAGCTATGTTATTATCAGGCGATTGATTACGCGATCGATCATGGCCTTGCCCGTGTCGAAGCAGGCGCGCAGGGCGAGCACAAGCTGGCGCGCGGGTACGAGGCTGTGCCCACCTATTCGGCGCACTATATCGCCAATGAAGGCTTTCGAAGGGCCGTCGCCGATTTTCTGGAACGGGAAACGCAGGCGATGGAGCGCGAAATTGAATTTCTGGGTGAAATGGCCCCGTTTAAGAAGGGCTGAAGCCTCTTAAACGGGTCTTGCAATCCTCTATTTAATCGCGCAATTAAATGCGGAGAGAGGAATCAGCCAATGAGCACACCAAGCCCCCAAGAACTCATCGATTTCGAAAAGCAGTGCGACGCATGGTTCGCGGAAAACACGGTGCGCGACCCAGGTTTCATGTTGCCGCTGACCTTCATGGAAGTGTCGACGGATCAGCAGTTTGATTTCCTGCGCGAATGGCAGCGCAAGGTGTACGAGGCAGGCTATTTCGGCATGTCGTGGCCAACCGAATATGGCGGCTATGGCATGCACCCCGATTATCAGCGCATCGCCACGCGGGTGATGAAAAGTCACGACGCGCCAATCATGCTCAACGCAATTGCGAATGGCTGGACTGGGCCTTTGCTGCTCGACATTGGTCGTGAGGAGGACAAAAAACGCTTCATCAAGCCAATGTTGTCCGCCGAGGAAATCTGGTGTCAGGGCTTTTCGGAGCCGGAGCATGGTTCGGACCTTGGCAGTGCACAGACGAAGGCCGTTCGCGATGGCGATGAATATGTCATCAACGGCTCCAAAATCTGGACATCCTTGGGCGACCGCGCGGATTATATGATCCTGCTCGCGCGCACATCGAATGACGGGCCAAGCAAATATGCCGGGCTGTCGTTCTTCCTCGCGCCGATGAAAGTGCCAGGCGTCGAAACGCGGCGATTGAAGAAACTCACGGGCGAATATGGTTTCACGCAATGCTTTTTCACGGACGCACGCATTCCTGCATCGGGCCTGGTCGGCGAAGAAGGCCAAGGCTGGATGGTCGCTATGAAGACGTTGGAATATGAACGTGGGGCTAAGGTGAACCCCGTCGGCGGCTATTTCGTCAAGGAAATGGACGTCATGGGCGTGGTTGATATGGCGCGTTCCGCCAAGCGCGGCGGCAAGCCAGTGCTCGATGACCCAGTGATGCGCGATAAATTGGTCGAATATATGATCGAGATTCAGGCGCTGAACCTCAACAACCAACGCCGCCGTATGGCGCCGCTGACCAGCGATCGCCCGATGGGGCTTGCGTTGATGAACAAGCTGGCGCGGACCGAATTGGTACGTGAGCTGACCGAGTTCTCACTGCAGTTCCAAGGTACACGCGCTGGCTATTATGTGGGTGACGAAAATGCGGTCGATGACGGCTATTGGCACCGGTCATATCTGAACAGCTTTTCCGCCACTATTGGCGGCGGAACCAGCCAGATTCAGAAGAATATCATCGGCGAACATGTGCTTGGCCTGCCCAAGGGGCGGTGAGTCAACTACCCCTTCCGTTCGTGTCGAGCGTAGTCGAGACACCGTGAAGCAGGGGCGACCTATGGGTGTCTCGACTACGCTCGACACGAACGGGATATTTGGTGAAGTGAAAGGAATATAATGTCCGAAGTCTTAACCCAAGCCCAGGACGGCGTCCTGATCATCACCATCAACCGGCCCGAGGCGAAGAACGCGGTTAACCAGGCGGTCGCTCAAGGCATTGCTGCGGCGATGGAACAGCTCGACAGCGACAAGAGCCTGAATGCTGGTATCATCACTGGCGCGGGCGGCACATTCTGCTCTGGCATGGACCTGAAGGCGTTTTTGCGGGGTGAATTGCCAAGCATCAGGGGCAAAGGATTTGCTGGCTTCATTGAATCCCCGCCCGCCAAGCCGTTGATTGGCGCGGTTGAGGGCTATGCGCTGGCTGGCGGCATGGAAATCGCGATTGCGTGCGACCTGCTGGTGGCGAATGACAAGGCGCAGTTCGGTATTCCTGAGGTCAAGCGCAGCCTCGTGGCGGCCGCCGGTGGCTTGCTCACCTTACCGTCGATTATCGGCAAGCGGATGGCGATGGAGCTTGCGCTAACGGGTGACTTTATCTCGGCGCAAAGGGCATATGAAATTGGTTTTGTGAACCGCGTTACCGATGGTGCAGCCATCGATGCCGCGCTCGAACTGGCGGCCAAGGTTGCGGCCAATGGTCCTTTGGCGTTGATTGCGACCAAGCGGGTGATCAATGAACGGCCGGACTGGAGTTCGACGGAAATGTGGAAGAAGCAGAACGAAATCTGCGCACCGGTTTTTACCTCAAAAGATTCACGTGAGGGTGCAATGGCGTTTGCGGAAAAGCGCAAGCCAAACTGGCAGGGGGAGTAATATGGGCCATCCCGTAGTTCACGCTGCCGCCAACCCCGACAAACCAGCCGTTATCATGGCGGGTTCGGGTGAGACAATTACATACAAGCAACTTGATGAACGCTCCAACCAGTGCGCACATCTGTTCCGCAGCTTGGGACTTCAGCACGGCGACACAGTCGCCCTTTGCCTGGAAAACCGCATTGAGTTTTTCGACCTTGTCTGGGGCGCGCAACGCGCGGGCCTAATCTATGTGGCGATCAGCTGCCGTCTGACGGCTTCGGAAATCGACTATATTCTCAAGGACAGCGGATCGAAGGCGCTGTTTGCTTCGCCGTATCTGGGCGCTGTGCTCGACCAGTTGGAAAGCCCTGTAAAGCGTTACATCTTAGGCGGCGAACATGCGGGCTGGGAAAATTATGCCGCCGCCTTGGCTGATATGCCCACGACGCCCATAATCGATGAACGCGCTGGCACCGACATGTTGTATAGTTCAGGCACCACGGGCCAGCCCAAGGGGGTGCGCTTCCCGTTGCCCGAAGATCCGGACATTGCGGGGGCCAATGCTTTGTCGGGCCTTGCAATGATGGCGTTTAAATTCTCTGGCGACAGCGTCTATTTGTCACCAGCTCCGCTCTATCACGCCGCGCCCCTGCGCTGGTGCGCGGCAGTCCACCGGCTTGGCGGCACGGTGGTCGTCATGGAAAAATTCGACCCTGAAGCTGCATTGGCTGCCATTGAAAAATACAAGATAACCGCAAGCCAGTGGGTGCCAACGCATTTCGCGCGGATGCTCAAGCTCCCCGAAGATGTCCGCAACAAATATGACGTGTCGAGCCTTCAAACCGCCGTCCACGCTGCGGCGCCATGCCCCGTGCCGATCAAGGAAGCGATGATCGCATGGTGGGGCCCGGTCTTGCGCGAATATTATGCCGGGACCGAGGGGCAGGGGATAACCTTTATCTCAAGCGAGGAATGGCTGACGCATAAGGGTTCCGTGGGACGCGCGCTGAATGCGACGATGCATATTTGCGACGATAATGGGGACGATGTACCTGTTGGCGAAGAAGGGACTGTGTTCTTCGAAAGCGCTGCGTCGTTCAGCTATCATAATGACCCTGAAAAAACCAAAGGCGCGACTAACAAGCATGGCTGGACGACGCTTGGCGACGTTGGGCGATTGGACGAAGAAGGCTATCTGTATCTGACCGACCGCAAAAGCTTCATGATCATTTCTGGCGGAGTTAACATTTACCCGCAAGAGATCGAAAACCATCTGGTTACGCATCCGCGCGTCCGCGATGTTGCTGTCATTGGCGGGCCACATGACGAAATGGGCGAGGAGGTTATTGCGGTGGTACAGCCGCTGGATATGGCGGACGCTGGCGATGAATTGCGCGATGAACTGACAATTTTTGCGCGCGAAAAGCTATCGGGGATCAAAATCCCGCGCCGCATCGATTTCCGCGAAGAGCTTCCCCGACACGACACGGGCAAATTATACAAACGCCTGCTGCGCGATGAATATTGGGCGAAGCAGGACAAAGCGTCACATTAAGGCTATAACGCCCAAGACTCATCAGGAGATAGACAATGACCACGCAATATAAAAATCTGATCAATGGCGAGCTGGTGGATAATGGCCAGTGGATTGACGTTGTTAACCCAGCGACGGAACAGGTCATTGGCCAAGTGCCCGATTGCGGACAGGCGGACCTCGACAAGGCAGTTGCCGCCGCGCGCGCTGCGTTCCCGACATGGAAGAAGACAAGCGTCGAGGAACGCCGCGCCTTGTTCGCGAAAATGGCCGATGTCATCAAGGCGAACAGTGACGAGCTGATGCGCCTCCTCACTGCTGAACAAGGCAAGCCGCATATGCAGGCTGGAAGCGAAATTGCTGGCTGTGTTGGCATGACTCGCGCTTTGCCGATGTTGAACCTGGAAGAAAAAATCACCGAGGACAGCGACAAGCGCCTCAGCCGCACGCGCCGCGTACCCGTTGGCGTGGTCGGCGGCATCGTGCCCTGGAACTTCCCTGTGCTGATGGCAGTACAGAAGATTGTACCCGCTTTATTGTCAGGCTGCACGATGGTGCTGAAGCCATCACCGTTCACGCCCCTGGCGACCTTGCGTTTGGCAGAGTTGATCGCTGGAGTGTTTCCCAAGGGTGTGTTGAACATCATTACAGGCGGCGACGCGCTCGGACCGTTGCTGACCGCGCATCCTGACATCGACAAGATCACCTTCACGGGCTCGACTGCCACAGGCAAGCGCGTGATGGAATCTGCGTCGAAGGATCTGAAGCGCATCACGCTTGAACTCGGCGGTAATGATGCGGCAATTGTTCTGCCGGATGCCGATGTCGGCAAGGTCGCTGAAAAGCTGTTCTGGGCGAGCTTCTACAATGCAGGCCAAGTCTGCATTGCGGCCAAGCGCATCTACATTCACGAAGATATTTATGATGAACTGTCCGCCGCAATTGCGGCTTATGCCAAAGCGGTAAAGGTCGGCGATGGCGCCGAACAAGGCACCGCGATTGGTCCAATCCAGAATAAGCCGCAATATAAGCGCGTGCTTGAACTGATTCAGGACGCAAAGGATAAGGGCTATAAATTTCTGGCTGGTGGCGACCATGATCCGTCAATCCCCGGATATTTCGTGCCTGTCACCGTGCTTGATAACCCCCCTGAAGACGCGCGGATTGTGGCCGAGGAACAGTTTGGCCCAGTCATGCCATTGATGAAGTTTTCAACGATTAACGAAGTCATCAGCCGCGCAAACGCCTCCGATTATGGTCTTGCAGGTTCCATCTGGACCAGCAATCCGGAGGCTGCGGTCGAAGTCGCCGAGCAGTTGGAAACCGGAACCGTCTGGATCAACGAATCCATGCATCTTGCCCCCAACGCACCGTTTGCCGGACATAAACAGTCGGGCTTTGGCGCGGAATTGGGCGAAGAAGGTTTGCTTGAGTTCACCTACCCGCAAGTGATCACGATCGCGCGCGAAGCGGCATAAACATTATCCTCCTCGTCGCACATCGACGGGGAGGATAATCTCTCCCTTGACTCTCCCCTTCCAAAGTTTAATCGTCTGATTAAATTCTGAACAAGAGGAGAGATATTATGGCAGACGCCTACATTGTGGATGCGGTCCGTACCGCTGGTGGCCGTCGCGGCGGCAAGCTTGCGGGCGTACATCCAGTCGATCTTGGTGCTGCGGTGCTGGATGCCGTTGCCGACCGTAATGATTTCGATCCTGCCGCGATCGAGGACGTCATCATGGGCTGCGTCATGCAAGGCGGCGAGCAGGCGGGCGACGTCGGCCGCAACATCGTCCTTGCCTCGCGCTTGCCCAATTCCATCCCTTCCGTCAGCATTGACCGCCAGTGCGGATCATCGCAGCAGTCTATGATGTTCGCGGCGCAAGGCATCATGTCGGGCACACAGGACATTGTGCTGGCCGCTGGCATTGAAAGCATGACGCGCGTGCCGATGGGTTCGACGTCGATGCTGTTCAAGAAAGAGGGCATGGGTACCTATAAGAGCCCACGGCTCGAAGAGGCCTATCCAGGCATCATGTTCAGCCAGTTCATGGGCGCTGAAATGCTGGTGAAGAAATATGGCTTCACCCGAGAAGATCTCGACCAATTCGCATTGGAATCGCATCAAAAGGCGATTGCCGCCACGCAAAGCGGCGTCTTTGCCAATGAAATCGTTGGCGTTGAAGTCGATACGCCAGACGGCAAGGTCGTCCACAATAGCGACGAGGGCATCCGTTATGATGCGACGTTCGAAAGCCTGTCGGGCGTGAAATTGCTTCAGGAAGGCGGCTCGATCACTGCTGCCAATGCCAGCCAGATTTGCGATGGTGCATCGGCGGTCTTGATCGTGTCGGAAAAGGCACTGAAAGAACACGGTCTGACCCCGCGCGCGCGGATCGTCAACCTGACGGTGACCGCCGGTGACCCGGTGATCATGTTGGAAGAGCCTTTGTTTGCTACCGATCGCGCGTTTCAGCGTTCGGGTATGAAGATGTCTGATATCGACCTTTATGAAGTCAACGAAGCCTTTGCGCCGGTGCCATTGGCATGGCTCAAGCATACTGGCGGCGACCGTTCCAAAATCAACGTCCATGGCGGCGCGATTGCGCTTGGGCATCCACTGGGTGCGTCTGGCACGAAGCTGATGGCGACGTTGCTCAATGCGCTTGAAGCACGTGGCGGGCGTTATGGCCTGCAGACGATGTGTGAAGGCGGCGGTCAGGCGAACGTAACGATTATTGAGCGGGTGTAAGCATTTACAATAGTAAATCTGAACACTTCGGTATTTGAAAAGGGAATTTGTATGAAACTGGATTCAACAGTCGCAGCGGTCGTCACCGGCGGCGCATCGGGCCTTGGTGAAGCAACTGCGCGCGCACTCGCCGCGAAGGGTGTGAAGGTCGCGATTTTCGATGTGCAAGCCGACAAAGGCGAAGCGCTTGCCGCTGAAATCGGCGGGGTGTTTTGCAACGTCAACGTGACCAGCGACGAAAGCGTTGATGCCGGTTTTGCCAAAGCGCGCGCTGCGCATGGTCAGGAGCGGGTCTTGGTCAATTGCGCTGGGACCGGCAACGCGGCGAAGACGGCAAGCCGTTCAAAAGAAGACGGGTCAATCAAGCATTTCCCGCTCGACGCATTCGACCGGATTATTCAGATCAATCTGGTCGGTACGTTCCGCTGCATCGCCAAATCGGCGGCTGGCATGCTGACGCTTGAACCGATGGAAGATGGTGAGCGGGGCGCGATGGTGAACACCGCTTCAGTTGCAGCTGAAGACGGCCAGATGGGCCAAGCGGCTTATTCTGCCTCCAAAGGCGGCGTTGTCGGCATGACCTTGCCAATCGCCCGCGACCTGATGAGCGAAGGCATTCGCATCAACACCATATTGCCGGGCATATTCAACACGCCGTTGATGAATGGTGCGCCGCCAGCCGTGAAAGATGCGCTTGCCGCATCCGTGCCGTTTCCGAAACGCCTCGGCCACCCGCATGAATTTGCGCAAGTTGCAATGACGATGATTGAATGTGGCTACTTCAACGGCGAAGACGTGCGCGTTGATGGCGCAATCCGCATGGCGCCCCGCTAGGGGCACGTGTTGGAGCGAAAAGAGAGGTGCGCCAGCGATGACTGAATTCACTCAAATCCTGTATGATGTGACGGACGGCATCGCCACGATCACGATGCATCGTCCGGAAAAGATGAATGCCTTCACCAATGTCATGATGCGTGAAATGTGCGCCGCGTTTGACCTGGCGGACGCCGACGACGACGTGCGAGCGGTCATCGTCACGGGGGCAGGTGAACGCGCTTTTTGCGCTGGCGCAGACCTCACCCCGGATTCGGGCGGCGATGTGTTTGCCAGCGGGTCAGAGGTCGAATCGCTTTCGGACGAACGGGTGCGCGATTCGGGAGGGCGACTGACGCTGCGCATTTTCCAGTGCAAGAAACCCGTCATCGGCGCAATCAACGGCGCGGCGGTCGGCATTGGCGCGACTATGCAATTGCCGATGGATTTCCGTCTGGCCAGCGACACCGCGCGCTTTGGCTTTGTCTTTGCACGGCGGGGTATCGTGCCAGAGGCAGCCTCAAGCTGGTTCCTGCCGCGCTTGGTTGGTATGCAACAGGCGTTGGAATGGTGCATGACTGGCCGCGTATTTGAAGCAGCAGAGGCCTTGAACGGCGGCCTCGTCCGGTCTGTCCACGCGCCAACGGAATTGATGGAAGCGGCGCGCGCTCTCGCCCGTGAGATTGCCGATAACACTGCACCGGTGTCCATTGCTCTCACGCGCGCAATGCTGTGGCGGCTGTCTGCTGCGGATCATCCAATGGCGGCGCATGCCATCGACAGCCGTGCAATTTACCGCCGTTCAAGGTCGGGCGATGCGAAAGAGGGGATATCGAGCTTTCTTGAAAAGCGCAGCCCGGCCTATCCCGACAAAGTTTCCACAGACTTGCCTGACTTCTTCCCATGGTGGGATGAACCTGCTTATAAGTAACGTTACGTAAAGGGGGCAGGGCACCAATGGCCACAACAGGACCAAAATTGTCAAACGATTCAGCCGAAGGAAACAATGCGCGCGATCAGTTGATTGAGGCCGCAAGCCAGATCATGCGCGAAGGCGACACGATTGACCTGTCGCTGTCCGAACTGTCGCTCCGCGCTGGTCTGAACAGTGCGTTGGTCAAATATTATTTCGGCAACAAGAACGGCCTCATGCTGGCTTTGCTTGACCGTGACATGGGCAACATCGTCCAGAGCCTTGGAGCGTTGGTAGCAAAAGACATGCCGCCTGCCGACAAGTTGCGCATTCATATCGGCGCGGTCATCGACACCTATCACGCCTTTCCCTATCTGAACCGCCTCTTGATGCGCATGGTCCGCGACAGCGCACCTGCGGAGGCCGCCCGCATTGCCGAACTCTATCTGAAGCCGATTTCCAACACCTATGAAGTGCTCATTGCCGAAGGCGTGAAGGCGGGCAAATTCCGCAAAACCGATCCGCAATTTTTCTACTTCACCGTGACCGGCGCTGCTGACAGATTTTATTCATCGCGTTTGGTGCTTCGTCATTGTTACAATCAAGATGATTTTGACGAAAATATGCGCGATGCCTATCGCGAGCACACAATCGACCTGATCATGCGCGGATTGTTGGTTTAACAGACCAAGCGCCATTACATCCCCAGCGCCGCCCTAATCTCGTCACCATCGGCATCCAGCATCGGCGGATGCGCATAGTTCGAAACAGGTGTTCCGGCATAATGCACGGGATGCTTCATCGACCGATAATTGCCGATATCCGGTGACTCCAGCTCTTCAAAAAATCCGACATCTGCCAAATGGGGGTCGACGAGCACATCTGGCATGCGGTTATATTTCATCGCCGGGATGTCATGCTGCGCCAACAGGTCAAGCCATTCGGCGGTCGTCCGCATCGCACTGACCTCCTCGATCAAGGCGTAGAGTTCGCCAGTATGCTTGGTGCGTTCCTGATAGGTCGAAAAGCGCGGATCGTCAAAAACATTGGGCCGTCCACCCAGTTCAAAAAACGTGGCCCATTGCCGGTCATTATAGGGGACAATCGCGATGTAGCTGTCCTTGGTCGGATAAGGCCGCCGCCGCGGGTTTACGGACCGCGTATAGCCCATACGGCCATTGCCGGGTACAAAGGTTTCGCCCCACAAATTTTCGACCATGTTGAACCAGGTGAAGCATTCGAACATCGGCACTTGGACAAATTGCCCGCCCTGTCCGCCCGCACGGCCAAGCAACGCCGCCATGGTCGCGTTCGCTGCGAACAGACCGCTGACCTTGTCGGCAACCAAGCTTGGCGAATAGGTTGGGCGACCGCCATCACGCTGCTCGCTTAACGCGGCAAAACCCGATGCGGCCTGGATCAGGTCGTCATATGCTTGTCGCTCGCCATAGGCCCCGCCTGCGCCAAAGCCGGCGCAATGGACATAGACGATATTGGGGTTGATCGCCTTCACCGCCTCATAACCAAAGCCAAGCCGCTCGACGCCAGCCATACGGACATTGTGGATGAAGACGTCGGCCTCCTCAAGCAACGCTTCAAGCACCGCTTTATCTTCAGGCTTTTTGATGTTCAGGTTGATGGCTTTTTTGTTGCGGTTAAGCGCGGTGAAAATGGGTCCGTGCTGTTTGGTGGGCGAATCGCCGCCATGGCGCATCATGTCGCCCGGCGTATTGCCTTCGCTATTTTCGATCTTGATGACTTCAGCGCCCAAATCAGCCAATTGCACAGTCGCATAAGGCCCAAGCACGACGGTGGCCATATCGACGACCTTGATGCCTTTCAACGGCCCTGTTGGTTCCTTGTCCCATGTCAATTTTGGCCATTTTGCCATTTGCGCTCTCCTTATCTCTTGCATAGCCTGCTAGCATATTTAAGCGTTCAGTTAAGAGATAATCGGGAGTGAATGATGGGCAATTTTGACGCGACCGCACCAGTGATCATTGGCGTGGGTGAGGCAAGTCGGAAGACCGTCGTTGGCGAATGGCCATCCCCGCGTGAGCTGGCAGGGGCAGCCATCAAGGTTGCACTCGCCGATACAGGGCAACCGCAGGCCATTGCGGCCGCAGTCGACACCATCGCCGCGATCCGCACGTTCGAGGACAGCGGCCTCAGCCTTGGTACGGGGTCGCCTGATAACGGGCCTGAGGCCTTTGGCGATGCAGGCGGGATTACTGCAAAGCGGCTGATCTATGCAGATGTTGGCGGCCAAAGCCCGCAAGCCATGTTGAACGAGCTGGCTGGCGACATCAGGCGCAAGACATGCGAAATGGCGGTGCTGGTCGCAGCGGAGGCTACAGGCACAGCCAAGCGCGCGCGAAAGGCCGGCGTAACGTTGGACTGGAGACTGCCTTCCGCCACCCCATTCGACAACCGCCTCTCGACGTTCCCAATCTTGAGCCGCAATGAGATCCGTCATGGCATCATTTCAATGCCGCTGGCCTATACCCTGATCGAGAATGCCCGGCGCATGGGTCTGGGGCTAAATGGCGAAGCTTATGCCCGCGAGATGGCAGAGCTATGGTCTGCCTTTTCTGCCAAAGCTGAATTGCGTCCACACGCGCAGTTTCCCGGTTTTCGTTCACCCGAAGCGATGATGCGCGACGATCACGCCAATTACCCGCTGACCGATATTTATCGCCGCTGGCATGTGGCGCAGGACGCGGTCGACTTGGGCGGCGCTATTATCCTTACCAGTGCCGGCAAGGCGCGCGAATTGGGTGTGCCACAAGATAAATGGGTTTGGCTTGCGGGTGCCGCCGAAGCTGCCGAACCACCCTTGTCCGAACGCGCGGTCCTTCATCGCTCCGCCGCGCTTGATTTCGCTATTCCTGCGGCGTTGGATCAAGCTGGCCTGACGCCAACGGACCTTGGCCCGGTTGATATATACAGCTGCTTTCCCTGCGCAGTGTTTGCGGCGGTTGACAGCATGCAGGACCCCGGACGGGCGCTTGGCGACTATACGCTTACAGGTGGCCTCAGCTTCTTTGGCGGACCTGGCAATGGCTACGCGGTCTACAATATCGCTGCGATGGTCGATGCATTGCGGCAGGCCGGCTCAAAGCCTGCTTTGGTCACAGCTAATGGCGGCGTGATGTCCAAACAAGCGGTTGGCGTTTACACTGCAACACAGCCCCGCATAGCGTGGTCGGGCGAAGTGGCAAGGGGCTATGCGCCTATGCCAATTCCGCTTGATGAAGCGCCGCACGGCAGGGCCCGCGTGCTGAGTTTTGTGCGTCCGGCAGGCAAGGACGGTTTTGGTCCAGCGACGGTGCTGTTGGAAACCGA
Organism: Pseudomonadota bacterium; assembly: GCA_040385805.1. Taxonomy (GTDB): domain Bacteria; phylum Pseudomonadota; class Alphaproteobacteria; order Sphingomonadales; family Sphingomonadaceae; genus Sphingorhabdus_B. The sequence goes on from JAZKGS010000072.1 coordinate 18,474, forward strand.
ACGCGGCGCACGCGCCATGGCGGTGATAGACTGCCCGCCTGATGCCGATCTTGGAAATATCGTTGTCGAAATCACCCCTGGGGAAAAACGCCATATTGCGGTGGTTGTCTGATCATCTAGGGTTCATCCTCGGACGCTTATGATAGAAGCGCGTGAAAACCGGAGAAAGTCGATGCATATCCTGAAACTAGCCGCTTTTGTCCTTCCTTTAACTCTGGTGGCTGCGTGCGGCCAAGTGGACAGGACGCCTGTGCCATTGACGGAAAAACAAAGCGCGGTGCTGATGAAAGAACTGAAGGGCAAAGTGGCGGGTACACCGGTAAACTGTATCAGCGACTACAACGCTGACAACATCATCCGCGTCAGTGATAACATCTTGCTGTATCGGGTATCTGGCCGCTTGGTATATCAAAACAATTTGCGGTCCTCGTGCCCGGGCATCGCGCGCGACACTGATATTATCGTGTCAGAACAATTTGGCGCGCAAAAATGTCGTGGCGATATCATCCGGTTGGTGGACAGAAGCAGCGGTATGACTGGTGGCGTTTGCAGTCTTGGTCAATTCACACCCTATCGCGCCAGCAAGAGCCCGGATTAACGTGCAGGCTAATTCCTGACCAGTTCCAGTTTTAACGCAGCATGGAATTGGCCGGGTTGGTCAAGCATGATGAAATGGCGGCTATCGCTAATTTTCACAAGTTTCGTGCTTGGGTTGTTTTTATATTCGGCGGCATAAAGGGCGTCGACCATGCCAGTAGGCATGACAGACGCGTCATCGGCATATAACACGGTCAAGGGCGCTTTGATTTTCGAAAGTTCCGGTCGAACGTCAGTCACCATGTCATCATACAACGCTTGCGCCGTGACGTGGGGGTGCGCCAAGCGTGTCCATCGCGCAACTTGCGTGCGCCCGGAAACCGATTTTGACAAAAATCCGGCTTGGCTAAAGGCACCGGGGTCCGCATCTTGGGTCTCGTCACTTTGGGGCACTGTTGCCCGCGTCGCCGCGGCCATTGCTTCGGCTTGAGGCCGGATGGCGTCTACAGATGCAATTCGAAAGATTGGTCCGATGAACGGCAAGGCATCAACGACAATTAATTTCCCCGCAAGTTCCGGATGTTCAGTGCCAATCATCAATGCCGCCAATCCGCCAAGCGAATGGCCGATGATGACGGGGGCGGGTCGGCCTTTGGCAATAATTTCGGTGCGAATATAGTCCGCCAGTTCCGAAACAAATGGCGCCAGCACGGGACCATCTACATTCATGCCTGGCGCGTCGCCAAAACCGCGAATTTGAACCAGGTGAAGCTTTCCATCTTCCTTTAGCGCGTCACCCGTTCCGTCCCAAACATCACGCGGAGATGCAAGGCCGGGGATCAGTATAATGTCTCGCCCTGCGCCCTGCACCTCGACGGTGAAGCGTTGTCCTTCGATCAACGCGCCGTTTGGCGCCGAGTTTGCGGCCTGCTCGGCACTGGGTGCGGCAAATGCGCCGGTTCCAGAAAGGGCAGTTGAAAACAGTAATAACATTGGAAAAATGAAATGGCCCATCGCTTGGCTCCTTCATAAAAGGCGCATTAATCGCGCAGAAAAATATCTTCGATTTGAAGGGAAAAAAGATCGGCAATGCGGAACGCCAGCGGTAGCGATGGATCATATTTGCCCGTCTCAATCGCATTGACCGATTGTCGCGAGACGCCAAGTGCATCTGCCAAATCTTGCTGGTTCCAATCCCGCTCGGCGCGCAGGACCTTAAGCCGGTTTTTCATGCGCCGCGCGCCTTCATCCAGAATTGCGCAATGGCCAGTCCGCCACACCACATGGGAAATATCAGGAAAACGGGCAATTTTTGTACGTCAGTGTATAGCTCCAGCAGGCCCCACGTGGCTGCGACCGCAAGCGCGAAACCAGTGGCAATCAGCGCCTTTTTTATCTCGATCAACCTGAGATATTCATCCTCCATTTCCACAAGTAACCGTGCCATGGCCCAGATCATGGTGATACATGCCATGCCCGGCAGCAACGCAATACCGATAGTCAGCGGGGACGCTTTTGCATCGTCGGGGATCAGCGTACTGGCGAGTATAATGGCCCCGACATACAAAACCGACGCAGGGATGAAGCGCTTCAAATAACGCGCATAAGCAGGGTCGCGATAGGCAGGGCGCATGACAAGGTTCCTTATGTATAAGACAAGTTTGCTTTACTTTTCGATTCGAGCGATGTCAAGGGACCTTTCCAAATATATTAGGACCCTTGACTTAAATTCCCGGCTCGACGCTTGCGGGTGCTCTTTGTGTAGGCTTGCGACTTCGCTTCTGGGCTGGCAAAGGGACGCTTCCAAACGCAGTTGAAAGCAAGAAAATCCATGTCCGAGATGATCCGTGTCACCCTTCCCGATGGCTCTGCCCGTGAAGTCGCGCGTGGCACCACCCCTGCGGATATTGCCGCTGCGATTGGTCCCGGCCTCGCCAAGGCGGCAATTGCGGCGCGCGTCGACGGCGAATTGCGCGATATCATGCGTCCGATTGAAACCGATGCCCAACTGGCGTTGGTCACTACCCGTGATGAAGCAGATGCGCTTGAACTGGCGCGCCACGACTTTGCGCATATTTTGGCCGAGGCAGTGCAAGGGTTGTTCCCGGGCACGCAAATCACCTTTGGCCCGTCGACAGACGATGGTTTTTATTATGATGTAATGGCGCCGGCGTCGCGTGGCCCGTTCACGATGGACGACTTGCCGGCGATCGAAGAGCAAATGCGCGCGATCATTCGCGCGGATAAGCCGCTGCGCCGCGAGGTTATGGACCGTGATGCCTTGATAACGACATGGCAGAATGCGGGCGAAAATTTCAAGGCGGAATGGGCGGCGGAATTGCCAGCGGGTGAGGAATTGTCGGTCTATTGGTCTGGCGATGACTGGATGGACATGTGCCGCGGCCCGCATTTGGCATCGACTGGAAAGCTTGATCCGGCCGCGTTTAAGCTGACGCGAGTCGCAGGTGCCTATTGGCGCGGTGATCAGAAGAATCCCCAGCTGAGCCGCATTTACGGCACTGGTTGGTTGAACAAAAAACAACTCGACGCCCATCTTGTCCGATTGGAAGAAGCCGCGAAGCGCGACCATCGCCGGCTGGGGCAGGATATGGACCTGTTCCATTTGCAGCAGGAGGCGCATGGTTCGGTCTTTTGGCATCCTAATGGCTATCTGATCTGGCGTGAGCTTGAATCTTACATGCGCCGCGCCATTGACGGCGCTGGCTATAAAGAAGTGAAAACGCCGCAAGTCATGGATGCGCGGCAATGGGAGCAATCCGGCCACTGGGGCAAATATCGCGCCAACATGTTTGTTATCCCCGACGAAGTTCCGAATGTTGACGACGAAGGCCCGGTGATTTCGGGCGAGGCCGACTGGATGGCGTTGAAGCCGATGAACTGTCCAGCGCATGTTCTCATCTTCCGCCAAGGCATTAAATCCTATCGCGACCTGCCCTTACGCATTTACGAAAACGGCTGCTGCCACCGTAATGAACCACACGGCGCGTTGCATGGCCTTATGCGCGTACGCCAGTTTACGCAGGACGATGCACATATCTTTTGCCGCGAAGATCAGATTGTCGAAGAGGTGCAGGCTTTCTGTGCGCTTGCTGACCGGGTCTACAAGGAATTTGGATTTACCTATTCGATCAAGCTTGCGCTGCGGCCTGAACAAC
>JAZKGS010000073.1:0-2242 GCA_040385805.1 Pseudomonadota bacterium
TAAAATCTGTTGTCCGAAAGGGCGTGCGGGTTCGAGTCCCGCCATCCGCACCATTTGGCCGCAAAGCCTTCTAAGAACGGCGCGCGTTCAACGCCGCCGTTTTCTCTTTTAGTATCTCCAGCAGTTCCACTCATCGCAAATGCATGCAGTGCGTAACTTTGTGACGAACCTTTTTTTGTCCGCTCTTGTTGGCCTCCTATAATCATCAGGAGAATGCCATGTTCATGCACAACAAGCGGCTGCAATATACAGTCAGAGTTTCGGAACCTAACCCAAAGCTAGCCTGCATGCTGCTAGAACAATTTGGTGGTGCGGATGGTGAATTGGCCGCGGCCATGCGCTATTTCACGCAAGGTCTTGGCGAAGAGGACGCCGGCCGCAAGGATATGTTACTCGACATCGCGACGGAAGAACTCAGCCATCTTGAAGTCATCGGTTCAATCGTCGCTATGCTTAATAAGGGCGCAAAGGCGCAACTTTCCGAAGCACAAGCCGACGAGGCGGAGCTCTATGCGATGGTCGGCCAAGGCGGCGCCAGCGCAAAGGAAGCATTATTGTTCGGCTATGGTCCAGCGTTGACGGATTCGGCTGGTGTGCCATGGACGGCCGCTTATGTGGACTCGCGGTCTGAACCGACTGTTGACCTGAGGTCCAATATCGCCGCGGAAGCACGCGCGAAGATCGTGTACGAGCGCCTAATCAACATCACAGATGATCCCGGCATCAAAGAAGCTCTCGGCTTTTTGATGACTCGTGAAATTGCGCACCAAAAGTCTTTTGAAAAGGCACTTTACGCCATCGACGAAAATTTCCCGTCGGGCAAACTGCCCGGCATGGAGGAATATGCCAGCCTTTATGTGAACAGTTCACAAGGTGCAGGCGATGTCGACGGACCATGGAACAGCGGCCCGAATTGGGATCGTGATGATGGCCCGACGCCAGCGCTCGATGGCGGACCGGGTTCGGCAACCGTTGCGTTGGAATCAGATGAGGAGGCGCTTTCTGAATCGATGATGCTCCGGACGCAATCGGACCCGTCAGGTGACCCGATAACGGGCGCTGATCTGGGCGCCGGTGAAGGCGCTGGACGCACCACTGAGCTGGCATAAGGAACGCGGCATGGAGACATGTAGCCATGGCTTCCGCTCCGACCTGCTGAGCGTTAAAACGGGCTCCTATGCAGTCATGCACCTTCTTGTCGCGATTGCCGTAGCGTACGCGCTTACGCTCGATTGGCGTAAAGCGTTGGCGATCGGTATATTGGAACCGTTCGTGCAGACCTTCGCGTTTACTTTGCACGACCGGTATTGGCGGAAGCGTGAAAGGGATAAAGCGCAAGGATTGGTGCAAAGTTCTGCTGAAGCTGCTTAATTGCGCGGCGGCTGTCGGCGATAGCTGAGGGCCTCGGCGATGTGGATTCGGCCGATGTCTTTTGCATTGGCCAGATCCGCAATCGTTCTGGCCACCCGCAAAATCCGGGTATAGCCGCGTGCCGAAAGCCTCATTGCTTCGGCCGCTTGGGACAGCAGTGTCTGCCCTGCGGCATCAGGCGTTGCAAACGCAGTAAGCATATCCCCTTCCAGATCAGCATTGGTGCGCAAGCGCGTGCCAATCAGGCGTTTGCTTTGCAATTGGCGCGCGGCATCGACGCGGGCAGCGACCTCTGCCGAACCTTCGGTGGGCGGCGGTAAGACCAAGTCCACGGCACGCACGGCCTGCACCTCGACATGCAAATCAATTCGGTCAAGCAATGGCCCCGATATCTTCGCCTGATAATCCGCCGCGCAACGCGGCGCGCGACTACAAGCAAGTGAAGCATCGCCCAGATGCCCGCATCGGCAAGGGTTCATCGCGGCAATTAACTGCACATTGGCGGGGAATGTTACATGGCTATTCGCCCGTGCAACGCTCACTTGGCCTGTTTCAAGCGGCTGGCGTAAGCTGTCGAGTACCCCGCGCTGAAATTCGGGCAATTCGTCGAGGAATAAAACGCCTAAATGCGCAAGGCTGACCTCTCCTGGCCGAATGCGTAGGCCGCCGCCAACCAAGGCAGGCATGGATGCGCTGTGATGTGGGGAACGAAATGGGCGTGTCCGCAACAATCGGCCTCCTTCCAACGACCCTGCCACCGAAGCAATCATCGAAACTTCCAAAGCTTCGGCAGGGGAAAGCTCAGGCAATATCCCGGGCAAACATGATGCCAATAATGATTTGCCCGCGCCGGGCGGTCCAATCATTGCCA
>JAZKGS010000074.1:0-24769 GCA_040385805.1 Pseudomonadota bacterium
TCGGGCGTGGACGAACAATCGCTCGCGTTTAATGCGGCTGGCGGCAAGGGGTGTATCTCCGTCACCGCGAATGTCGCACCAAGGCTGTGTGCTGAATTTCAAGCGGCGTGTGCATCTGGCGATTATAATTTAGCACGCGAACTGAATGATAAGCTATATCCCCTTCATTTGGCTTTGTTTTCTGATGCATCGCCCGGCCCAATTAAATATGCTTTGTCGCGGGTCATTGACGGTTTTCCCACTGAACTGCGTTTACCTATGACCCCACCGAGTGAGGCGAGCCGTCTGCAAGTGGACGCCGCCTTGGAGAATGCAGGTCTCATCTAATGACGCGTCCAAAGCCCGAAGCATTTAACAAAGTCAAAACGGTCGCCGAGAACCGGCGCGCGCGCTATGATTTTCATATTGATGACAAATATGAAGCCGGCATTGTGCTGACGGGTACCGAAGTGAAGTCGCTTCGTTTCGGCGAAGGGTCAATTGCCGAAAGCTATGCCGAAGTTCGTGATGATCAGATTTGGCTGATTAACGCCAATATTCCCGAATTCAGCCACGGCAACCGTAACAATCACGAACCAAAACGCCCACGCAAGTTGCTTCTTAATGAACGTGAAATAAATAAATTGCATGGCGCAGTCATGCGGCAAGGCATGACGCTGGTTCCGCTGTCGATCTATTTTAACGGCAGGGGCAGGGCGAAGGTGGAGTTGGCGCTGGCAAAGGGTAAAAAGGCGCCCGACAAGCGCGCGACGGAAAAAGAGCGCGATTGGAAGCGGGAACAAGGACGAATCATGCGGGATCGCGGATGAGCAAATTTAACGCCTGGTTGCATAAGCAAGCACCGACGCGCGACAGCTTTGAACGCAGTCGTTTCCTGCGTCCATTTGCGCAGCGGGTGTTCCATCCAGCATTGTGGCGTTTCACCCGCCGTTCGGTACCGCGCGGTGTAGCGCTTGGCTTGTTGGTCGGCATATTCTTATTGATCCCCGGCGTTCAAATTGCCGGCGTTGCATTATTGGCGCTACCCTTTCGCGCCAATATTCCCATTGGTGCGGCCATGACTTTCCTCAGCATGCCAGCAACTACCCCGTTCATCCTGTTTGGCTCTGTGTATGTCGGCGAATCGGTGCTGCGATTGAACAATGGTTCTGAACGCTTTTACGAGTTGATCGAAACATCCGCGCCATTGTCTGCCTGGGGCGATTATGTCTGGAATGAAGCACCACTTGCGCTCGTCCAAGGCATCGCCGGACTTGCCATTATCTCCATTGTCATGGCGGTAATTGGATATTTCATCTCTGCTTGGTTCTGGCGCTGGCGCATAAGTGCCAAATGGCGTCGCCGGTCGAAGTCAGTTGCGTCTGGTGGATAATACTTTGGTGTGCGGTTCTGCGAGGTCTTAGCGTCTTCCCATATCTTTTGGGGAGTATGAGTATGAATTTTGCAAACAAGCTGGCGTTGGTCGCCACCGTGTCGCTGGCTTCTTTGTCACTGCCGGCATTTGCGCAGGAAGCGCCTAAGCCATCCTCTGAAGTCAGTAAGGAAGGCCCGCAACTGGGTTCGTTTGGTTTTGATGTTGACGGCATGGACACGAGCGTGTCGCCTGCGGACGATTTTTATGTGTACGCCAATGGCAAATGGGCGGCGCAAACGCCCATCCCCGCGGACAAGTCCAATTACGGCATGTTCACCGCGCTCGACGATTTGTCGAAAGACCGGGTCAAGCTTGTGCTGGACGCTGAAAAGGATCGTAAAGGCAGCAAGGCTGGTGATGTTTATGCCAGCTACATCGACCATGCAGCCGTCGAGAAAAAGGGGCTGAAGCCGATCCAGCCTTGGTTGAAAACTGTACGCGGCGTCAAAAGCAAAGCGGCGTTTGAAAAGCTGATGCCTATCGCAGCGCGCAATGGCGTTGGTGCGTTGTTTGGGGGCTATGTCGGGCAAGACGACAAGAACCCCGAAGTCTATATCTTCCAAATTTACCAAGGTGGTACTGGTCTGCCTGACCGCGATATGTACCTTGTTGAGAATGATAAATTTGAAGGTATAAGAAAGGCTTATAAGGAATATCTCGCAAAGATGCTGACGATTGCAGGCGAGAAAAACGCTGTTGCGCGGGCCGATGCTATCTTTGCAATGGAGAAGCAGATTGCAGGTGTTCAGTGGACGCGTGAAGATTCCGGCGATGCCACCAAGACATACAACAAAATGTCTTTGCGTGAGTTGGACGCGCTTACGCCTAGCCTGAAAATGTCACCCATTCTGACGAAGCTCAGCCCTAAGATTACAGATGTTATTGTCAGCCAGCCAAGCGCGCTGACAGGCATTGCAAAGATATACAGTGAAACCGATTTGTCAGTCCTGAAAGACCAGATGATCGTCAACAGTCTTTCTAGCTTCTCCAATGTCCTACCTGATTCGGTCGCAGACACGACCTTCGCTTTTTACGGCACCACGCTTCAAGGTACGCCGCAGCGCGAACCCCGTTGGAAACGCGGCGTGGCGTTGACCGAGGGCACAGTGGGAGACGAGGTCGGCAAGGTCTATGCCGCCAAATATTTCCCGCCGGAAACCAAGGCATCGATGGATGTGCTGGTGACGAATGTTCTCGCCGCAATGGGGCGCCGGATCGATGGCCTGAGCTGGATGCAGCCAGAAACCAAAGTAAAGGCCCGCGCCAAGCTGGCGAACTTCACCACGAAAATCGGCTATCCTGATCGTTGGAAAGATTATTCCAAGCTGAAGGTGGTGCGCGGCGATCTGTTTGGTAACGACCTTCGTTCCAATCAATGGAATTTTGACGATAATATGTCAAAGCTTGGCCAACCGATCCGCCGTTGGGAATGGGGCATGTTGCCGCAGACGGTGAATGCTTATGCCAATTTCGGCATGAATGAGATCGTGTTTCCCGCAGCCATCCTGCAACCACCATTTTTTGATGCCAAAGCAGATCCTGCGATTAACTATGGCGGCATTGGCGCAGTGATCGGGCATGAAATCAGCCACCATTTCGATGACCAAGGTGCGAAATATGACGCAGACGGCAAGTTGTCCGATTGGTGGACGCCAAGCGACGTGCAAGCGTTTGAGGCTGCGAGCAAGAGACTGATAGCCCAATATGACGCGTATCAGATATTCCCCGATGCGTCGGTAAAGGGTGAATTTACCCTCGGCGAAAATATCGGCGATCTTGCAGGGTTGACGATTGCTTATGACGCATATCGGGCGTCGCTGAATGGTCAAGAGCCACCCGTCCTGAACGGAATGACCGGAGATCAGCGCTTTTTCCTCGGATGGGCGCAGGTGTGGCGGCGCAATTACCGCGAGGCGAATTTGCGCCAGCGTCTGATTACTGACCCGCATAGCCCTTCGGCACAGCGTGCTTGGGTAGTACGAAATCTTGACAAATGGTATGATGCGTTCCAGCCGAAAGCGGATGGAAAATTATACCTCAAGCCTGAGGACCGCGTTCGTATCTGGTAAGGAGCTGCTTTGAACAAGATATCCCCGCCAACTGAGTTTCAGATGCTTGGCGGGGATGTCGAGACGTCTGCCAAGCCCGATGCCCGCCACATCGCTGCACTGTTGCTGGCGACAGCGTTGTCGCTTGCGATCCTGTGGTTTGCCTCGGGCAGCGTCATTCTGATCGGCTCCTGTGGCGCTGCGATTATTGCCGCTGCCGGCCTGATCCATTATTTCCGCGGCGGAGCTCCTGTCGAAAGTGCGCCTGCATTATCTGTTCCTGATTGGTCGATCACGCATGCCGCAACACAACTAAGCAATGCGGCAATCGCGATAAGTGACCGGGCCGGACGGTTAGTATGCGCCAACGACCGTTTTACCATCGCATTTCCTGGGCTTAAGGGACCGCCGGACCTTGGCGTTGACGATGCGAGCAGGGCATTACTTGTTGCTGCCAGCAGAGCCGCTTGGCGCGACGGCAGTGCAAACATAAACGCAATTACGAAAGAAGGACGCAGCTATCGCGTTAAGGTTGCGAGGGCCGGAGCAGCAGATGAATATCTTTTATGGCGCTTGGAAACCGTCGAACAGCCGGGCATCGAAAGTCGCGCGATTGAACTGATCACAGGACGCATAGGTCGGGCAATGTCCAGCAGTGGCGTTATGGCGGTTGCGGTTGCAACCGATGGTAGTTTGCGCGCCGCCAATGCGGCTTTTGTGCTAAGAGCTACTGGCACTGATCTGGAACCGATTACGGGCCAGATGTTTGCCGATTTTGTTCGAATGGACGAAAAAGGCAGCGTGTTTTTTGAACGCGAAGGCCGCCGGGGTTTGCCTATCCGATTGTTGCACGTTCCCTTGAACGAGGGCGATGCCGAAGGCGCGGCGCTGTTGCTCGCCGTCGATGAGGAAGGCGCTAAGGTCGAACGCGGTCTGGCGCTGGCGCATGTTGAACAATTGCTGTCGACTTTACCATTAGGGCTTGCACTCGTCGACCGCGACGGGCGCTTTCTGTTCGCCAATGACGCATTTGCGCGCGTCTTGGACGTGGAGCCAACGAAACTGCCGCCTTATCCTGGCGACCTTGTCATTAGCGAAGACAAAGGCGCAGTGCTTGACAGTATCCGGCGTTATGGCAGCGGTTCGATGACCGCAGGTGACATTGCCATTCGGTTGAAGGAACGCCCTGACGAGGTAATCGCTTTGTCAATTGCTGGCGTCCGCGGATTGGGTGAGGCGGCCGTGCTGCTTGGGCTTAAGGACAATAGCGAAGAAATTACCCTGAAACGACAAGTCGCGCAGCAAACGAAGATGGAATCTATTGGACAACTCGCCGGAGGTGTGGCGCATGATTTCAACAACATCCTGACCGCGATCATTGGCTATTGCGACCTGATGTTGTTGCGGCATCAGCCGGGCGACAGCGACTATGACGATATTCAGCAGATCAAGAATAACTCCAACCGCGCGGCGAGCTTGACGCGACAATTGCTGGCCTTTTCGCGTCAGCAAACGCTGCGGCCGCAGATTTTGCAACTGGCCAATGTGGTGGCGGATGTTTCCAGCCTGTTGAAGCGACTGTTGGGCGAGACTGTCCGGCTTGAAGTGCATCATGGACGCGGCGTAGGGGCCGTGCGCGCTGATCCGGGGCAGCTTGAGCAAGTCATTATCAATCTGGGCGTCAACGCGCGCGATGCGATGCCCAAGGGCGGCGTGGTACATATCAGTACAGCCGCCGTCAGCCAGAGCGAAGTCTTGGCCATGGGCAGCGAGTTTTTGCCTGTTGGTGATTATGTCCAACTGTCCGTCGAAGATAGCGGCGTCGGTATTCCTAAAGAAAACCTGTCGAAAATATTCGAACCGTTTTTCACGACCAAGGAATTGGGCAAGGGAACCGGGCTTGGCCTGTCGACGGTCTACGGCATCGTCAAACAATCGGGCGGTTTCATTTTCGCGGACTCAAAACCGGGAGAGGGGACGCGGTTCGACATTTTCCTGCCAGTCCATCGCGGCGAAACTCCCGTGCCGGAAGTCGCCAAGCGCGAATTATACAAACCAAAAGACTTGTGGGGCAGCGGGCGAGTGTTAATCGTCGAAGACGAGGACATGGTCCGCGCTGTGGCAGAACGCGCGCTTGTCCGGCAAGGCTATGTGGTTGAAACCGCCAGCGACGGTGAGCAAGCGCTTGAGCTTTTTGCCGACGGCAAGCGCTATGACCTTGTGGTTTCGGATGTTGTCATGCCCAATTTGGATGGCCCGTCGATGGCGCGGAAATTGCGGGAAAGCTATGGCGAGATCCGGCTATTGTTCATGTCGGGCTATGCCGAGGAGCAATTGCGCGAGACGATCAGCCTCGACAATGTGTCGTTCCTGGCCAAGCCGTTCTCCGTCCAGCAGATTGCGGAGGCCGTTCACGACGCGCTTGCGAAGGACGTTTAGGTTAGGTATTGAAAACAAACATGTAAATTTATTTGTTCCACTCTTGTTCTTTTGGAACAGAAGGCGTACATAGGGTGTGTTCCGGAAGAGATTTTCCGAAACGGACATGACGCTAAGGAGTGGAAAAATGGCAGCAAGTCTCAAGATAATTGATGGGAATCAGGCAAAAACTATGAAAAATTCGGAACGTGAAAAGGCGCTAGAAGCCGCCTTGGCGCAGATTGATCGCGCATTCGGCAAGGGTTCGGCAATGAAGCTGGGCAGCCGTGAGGCGATCAGCATTGACGCAGTATCAACTGGCTCGCTCGGGCTGGACATCGCGCTGGGCATTGGTGGATTGCCCAAGGGACGCGTAATTGAAATTTATGGCCCGGAAAGTTCGGGCAAGACGACTTTGACTTTGCATGTGATTGCAGAGGCGCAGAAGGCGGGCGGTACAGCGGCATTCATTGACGCAGAGCATGCGCTTGACCCGGGCTATGCAAAGAAGCTTGGTGTTGATGTTGACAATTTGATCGTGTCGCAGCCCGATACTGGCGAACAAGCGCTTGAAATTGCCGACACGCTGGTGCGTTCAAATGCAGTGGACATCATCGTGATCGACTCTGTGGCGGCACTTGTTCCGCGTGCAGAAATTGAAGGCGAAATGGGCGATAGCCATGTTGGTTTGCAAGCCCGATTGATGAGCCAAGCATTGCGCAAGATTACAGGTTCGATCAGCCGGTCGAACTGCATGGTGATCTTCATCAACCAGATTCGTATGAAGATTGGTGTCATGTACGGTTCGCCGGAAACGACAACTGGCGGTAACGCGTTGAAGTTTTATGCATCGGTACGTTTGGACATTCGCCGCACCGGTCAGATCAAGGCAGGCGAAGATATTGTCGGCAATACGACCCGCGTGAAGGTTGTGAAGAACAAGGTCGCGCCGCCATTCAAGCAGGTCGAATTCGACATCATGTATGGCGAAGGCATTTCCAAAACAGGTGAACTGCTCGATTTAGGCGTGAAGGCCGGCTTGGTTGAAAAATCAGGTAGCTGGTTCAGCTATGATTCGATCCGCATTGGTCAAGGCCGTGAGAATTCGAAGAATTACCTCACCGAGAATCCCGAAGTCGCGGCGCGGTTGGAAGCAGCTATTCGCGGAAAGACTGAGGAAGTCGCTGAAGTGCTGATGACAGGTCCTGACGCGGACGACGACGTTTAAGGTTTTTACGGACAAGCGCGGCCTTGCCTGAGGCCGCTGCTTTCGACCCGCCCTGGTCCACCCTGGGGCGGGTCATTTGTGTCTGGATGATCGACGCCAGCATTCGCCATCGATGCAAAATGCGTTCTGCGCGGGTGCTGCGTCCTTGACAGTCGGCATAATGGCCGCGCAATTGCAGGCATGAACCCCGTCATTCATCTCATCGGATTGCCGACTGACCAAAACAGCTCGTTCGAGCGTGGCGCTGCGCTGGCACCGCGTGCGGTCCGCGCGGCCTTGTGGAGTGACCGGGGCAATTTGTCCGCGCAGTCCGGCCTTGAAGTTGGTACAGACATCGCGCTCAAGGACCTCGGCGATTTGCCACTGTCGGACATAGATTGCGCTGCCGACGATGCTTTGATCAGACATGCGGTTGCAAAGACGATGGACGAAGGGGCCATTCCTTTAATGCTTGGCGGTGATCACGCCGTGACCTATCCCATCGTCGCTGCTTTGGCGGCCAAGCACGGGCCGCTGAACATCCTGCATTTTGACGCGCATCCCGACATATATGCCGACTTTGAAGGCAACCCGCGCAGCCATGCGTCGCCCTTTGCGCGTATATTGGAAGCGGGTCATGCAAAGCGCATTGTCCAGGTTGGCATTCGTACTCTTAACAGGCACTGCCGCGAACAGGCTGAGCGCTACAATGTCGAGATACTTCCGATATTGAACTTCGAAGCCGCTATGGTGCCAGTTCTTGAAGCCCCGTTATATATCAGCATTGATCTCGATGGCATTGACCCATCCGAAGCCCCGGGCGTGGCGCACCCAGAACCGGGGGGCCTAAAAGTTCGCGAAGTCCTGACCATTATCGCCAAGCAAAGCGCGCACATCGTCGGTGCGGACATTGTTGAATTGAACCCCGCGCGCGACGTGAATGATATCACTGCCATCGTTGCGGCCAAACTCGTGCGCGAACTCGCCGCACAAATTCATCAAAATTACGATCACGCATAAAGGGAAAAAGCCATGTCCATCATCGTACACCATCTCAATCATTCGCGCTCGCAGCGTATCCTATGGCTGCTCGAAGAGTTGAATGTCCCATATGAAATCCGACATTATGCGCGCGACGCCGTGACCAATCTCGCGCCAGAAGCGTTGTTGGAGGTCCATCCGTTGGGCAAGTCGCCGTTGATTGAAGATGACGGCAACATTATTTTCGAATCCGGGGCCATCGTCGAATATCTGTGCGAACGGCATGGCGGCGGGCAACTCGTCCCTGCGCGCGGTACCGACGCGCATATCCGTTATCTCGAATTCATGCATTTTGCCGAAGGCTCGGCAATGACGCCGATCTTGTTAAACCTTTACACCGCGCGATTGGGCGAGGCAGCCGCGCCCTTGCATCCACGCATTAACCAGCAGCTTGAAAGCCAGTTTGCGTTTATGGAGGATAGCCTCAATGCCACAGGCTGGTTCGTCGGCGATAGCATGACCGGCGCGGACATCATGATGAGCTTTCCTGCCGAAGCTGCGGTCAAAATGGGTCGCGCTGCCAACCTGCCAAACCTTGCCGCTTTTGTTGAAAAAATCCACGCGCGCCCTGCATTTCAAACTGCGCTCGAAAAGGGCGGGCCTTACGCCTACGCGTAATGCGGGGCGCAAACTGCATATCCGGCTTGCAGCACGGCGAGTCGTTCCCTAAGTCGCTGTCATTATGACATCGACCAATGACATTCGCCGCGGCTTCCTCGATTATTTCGGGGGTGCCAACCATGACGTAGTGCAGTCTGCGCCGCTCGTGCCCTATAACGACCCGACATTGATGTTCGTCAACGCCGGGATGGTGCCGTTCAAAAACGTTTTTACTGGCCTCGAAAGCCGCGAGACGCCCCGTGCAGCCTCAAGCCAGAAGTGCGTGCGGGCAGGCGGTAAGCATAACGATCTCGACAATGTCGGCTACACCGCGCGGCACCACACATTCTTTGAAATGCTTGGCAATTTCTCGTTTGGCGATTATTTCAAAGAGCAAGCGATTACGCACGCTTGGACGTTGCTGACCAAGGAGTGGGGGCTTGACCCCGCGCGGTTGACGACGACGGTCTATCATACCGATGACGAGGCGTTTGACCTGTGGCGCAAAATTGCTGGCCTTCCCGAAGAACGCATAATCCGCATCGCCACGACGGACAATTTCTGGTCGATGGGCGACACTGGGCCATGCGGACCCTGCAGTGAAATATTCTACGACCATGGCGACCATATTTTCGGTGGACCTCCGGGTAGCCCAACCGAAGATGGCGACCGTTTTGTCGAAATCTGGAACCTCGTGTTTATGCAGTTCGAGCGGCAGGACGATGGTACGGATGTGCCATTGCCAAAGCCTTCGATCGACACTGGAATGGGCCTGGAGCGTATTGCCGCGGTCATGCAGGGCGTTCCCGACAATTATGATACGGACACGTTCAAGGCGCTGATTAATGCGTCCGAGCAGCTGACGAGTACAAAGGCTGCGGGCGAGCAAAAAGCGAGCCATCGCGTAATTGCGGACCATTTGCGTTCGACCAGCTTCCTTTTGGCCGACGGCGTGATGCCGTCCAATGAAGGCCGCGGCTATGTCTTGCGCCGGATCATGCGCCGCGCGATGCGGCACGCGCATATTCTTGGCGCAAAAGAACCTTTGATGCACCGTCTGGTGGGTAGCCTGGTTGCCGAAATGGGCGCAGCTTATCCTGAACTGCTCCGGGCGCAGCCGTTGATTGAAGCAACGCTCAAACAGGAAGAAACGCAGTTCCGCCGTACGCTCGATAAGGGCATCAAGCTGCTTGATGAAGCGACCGCTGGCATGACACCTGGCGACATTTTGGCGGGTGACACCGCGTTCAAGCTATATGACACTTATGGTTTTCCATATGACCTGACCGAAGACGCGTTGCGCGCGCAGGGCTTTGGTATTGATCAGGCTGGTTTTGAAACCGCCATGAACAACCAAAAAGCCATGGCGCGTGCGGCATGGAAGGGTTCCGGCGCCAAGGCATCGGACGATGTGTGGTTTGACATTGCCGAACGGGTCGGTTCGACCGAGTTCACTGGCTACGCCGCAAGTGAAGGTGAGGGGCAGGTTGTTGCGCTCGTCAATGACGGCATTGAAGTGCAATCCGCCGTTGCCAACGACACGGTTACCGTCATCACAAACCAGACGCCATTTTATGGCGAAAGCGGAGGCCAGATGGGTGATGCTGGCGTGATTTCCAGCAGCAATATGCTTGGCGAAGTAACGGACACGGCAAAGCCCTTGGGCCGTCTCCATGCGCATCAGGTGACGATTAGCACAGGCGAAATCAAAGTAGGCGATTTCGTGACGCTGAAGATCGATACCAAGCGCCGCGACGCGTTGCGCGCCAACCATAGCGCCACGCATTTGCTGCATGCATCGCTGCGCCATCGTTTGGGCGGCCATGTGACACAAAAGGGCAGCATGGTTGCGCATGATCGCCTACGTTTCGACTTCTCGCATAACCAAGCGGTGACACCGGAAGAAATCGCGTTGGTCGAGGCTGATGTCAACGCGCAGATCCGGGGCAATCAAGCCGTAACCACGCGGTTGATGACTCCGGATGATGCGGTCGCCGCTGGCGCGCTGGCGTTGTTCGGCGAGAAATATGGCGACGAAGTCCGCGTGCTCACCATGGGCAAGACTGGCGACGCGCATTATTCGGTCGAATTATGTGGCGGCACGCATGTCAACGCACTGGGCGATATCGCCTTGTTCACAATCGTCTCCGAAGGCGCTGTCGCAAGCGGCATTCGCCGGATCGAGGCGCTGACGGGAGAGGCGGCGCGTTTGTGGCTCGTTAATCGTGATATGCAGTTGAAGAATGTCGCTGCAATGTTGAAAACCGCGCCGGACGAGGTCGGTGGGCGCATCGAAACACTGATGAGCGAGCGCAAGCGTCTGGAGAAGGAACTTTCCGAGGCCAAAACTGCGCTGGCGCTTTCTGGTGGGGGCGGACCCAAGGCCGAAGCCGAACAGATTGGCGACATCACTTTTATCGGACAAGTCATCGCTGGCATTGAACCAAAGGCGCTTCGTGGACTTGCGGACGACCAGATGAAGGCCATCGGCAGCGGCATTGTTGCAATCATTGCTGCGAATGAGAACAGCAATACGGTTGTTGTTGCAGTCTCGCCTGCGTTGCATGGCACCGTAACCGCGCCTGACCTCGTGCGCGCGGCGACTGAGGCGATGGGCGCGCAAGGTGGTGGCGGACGTCCCGACATGGCGCAAGGCGGCGGTCCCGCCGGGGCCGAACTGGCGCAGGCTGCGCTCGACGCGATTAAGGCAAAGATCGCCGGTTAAGAGGTAAGTTTAAGTTTGGGGGCCTCGTCGAGGCCTCCAGCTTCTTTGATCTGCCGCCGAAATTCGTCTCGCTTTTCGTGGATCGACGCGATTACGGGTCCCATGGCGACGCCCAAATCAACCAATACCGCCTCCGACAATTGAAGCGAGCTTTCGAGCGTTTCTGGCACGGCATCGCTTGCACCTGCTTGATACAGCCGCGCGGCATGTTCGGGGTCGCGGGCACGTGCGACGATTGTAATGTCCGGCAACCATTGACGGACGCGCTTAACAATATGTTCGGCCAGCACGGGTTGGTCCATGGTGAGAATAAGCGCCTTTGCATGACCAAGGCTTAATTTATCCAGCGTTTCCGGTCGGGAAATGTCGCCGAAAATGACCTTGTAACCCGCGCGGCGCGCAGCCGTTACGGCGTCCACATTAGACTCCACCGCAACATAGGGCTGGCCGTGCGTTGTGAGCATGTCTGCAACCAGCTTCCCGACCCGGCCAAAGCCAATTACTACCGTTCGGGGTTCCAGAAGCGGGTCTGTCTCCTGCACCTCGTCGTCGCTTTCGCGCAGTTCCAGACGGCGGGCCATATCGTGCCCGAGGCGCGCTAATATAGGCGTGATGGTCAGGCCAATGGCGGTCGCCACCTGCCAGAAATTGATCGTGGCACCGTCGATGATCTGCGCTGCGCCTGCTGCACCCAGCACAATCAGCGTGGTTTCGGACGGGCTTCCCATTAGCACGCCTGTTTCGGTCGCGGTTCCGGTGCGCGCGCCATTTAGCTTCAGCAAGCTTGCGGTCACAGTTGCCTTGATCAGCACAACCGCAGCCACCGCACCGCCCAAAGCCGCCCAGTTGGAAGCAACGAAGCGTAAATCGACCTGCATGCCGATACTGATGAGGAATACACCCAGAGCGAGCCCCTTAAACGGCGCAGTCATAACCTCGACTTCAGTGCGATAATCGGTTTCGGCGATGAGCAAGCCAGCGATCATCGCGCCGACGATTGGCGATAGGCCAACAGCGCCAGTCGCAAGGCTTGCCACGATCACCACGAGTAAGCTGACCGAGACAAACAGCTCTGGGCTTTTTGTACGGGCGGCTTGTCCGAACAAGCGCGGCAGGAAGAAGCGGCCCAGCACCAGCATAGCGGCGATGACAAGGCCGCCTTGCCACAGAACGGTGACCAGGCCTGACCATGAATCTGCCCCGGCTTGCGGCGCCAGCGCTCCAAGCACGAAAATGATCGGCACAATGGCAAGGTCTTCGAAAAGCAACATAGCGAGCGCCGATTTACCAACGGCGGAATGCGTACCTGAAATTGGCAAGACCAACGCCGTCGACGAAAGCGCCAAAGCAATGCCGATGCCGATTGCCGCCGTTGGGCCATATCCAAACAGATACAGCCCCGCAGCGATAATCAGGCCAGCACCAAATAGCTGGGCAGCACCAACACCGAACACCAAACGCCGCATTTTCCATAATCTGCGAAAAGACAGTTCAAGGCCGATGGAAAACAGCAACAAGATGATGCCATATTCACCAATTGGGCCAATGCTCTCCGTATCGGTTATCGTGAACCATTCGAGCAGGGGATATTGGCTGACGAGGCTGCCCAGACCCATTGGGCCCACAAGAATACCCACCAGAATGAAGCCGATAACTGGCGTGATACGAAACCGCGCGAAAGCTGGAATAACGATACCTGCTGCGCCGAGAATGACGAGCAAGTCGCTGATGCCTTCGGTCTGTAGTTCGCCTGCCATGCCCTCCTTTTACGCACATGCAGCATGAGAAAGAAAGAGGAGGGCAACAAAAAAGCGCGGGAGTCGCCCCCCCGCGCTTCAATAGTGTCAAACGCGTGGAATTTACATCCAGCTGCCCATCTTGACTTCGAGATTCGCGCGAACCTGTTCAAAGAACTGTTCTGTAGTCATCCATGCTTGATCCGGGCCAATAAGGATTGCGAGATCCTTGGTCATGTGCCCGTCTTCAACTGTCTGGATGCAGACTTCTTCCAGTGTTTCGGCAAAACGCGTCACATCGGGTGTTTCGTCAAACTTGCCGCGGAACTTCAAGCCGCCGGTCCATGCGAAAATCGATGCGATCGGGTTAGTCGACGTCGCTTTGCCCTGCTGATGCTGGCGATAGTGACGTGTTACCGTACCGTGCGCAGCCTCAGCTTCGACAGTCTTGCCATCTGGAGTCATCAGGATGGAGGTCATCAGGCCAAGCGAGCCAAAGCCCTGCGCAACCTGGTCGGACTGCACGTCGCCGTCATAATTCTTACACGCCCAGATGAACTTGCCCGACCATTTCAAAGCCGATGCGACCATGTCATCGATCAAACGGTGTTCATAGACAATGCCCAATTCCTTGAACTTTTCAGCGAACTCGGCCTCGTAAATTTCTTGGAACAGGTCCTTAAAACGGCCGTCATAATATTTGAGGATGGTGTTCTTGGTCGACAGATACACGGGCCATTCGCGGGTCACGCCATAGTTCAATGACGCCCGCGCGAAGTCGCGGATGGAATCATCGAGATTGTACATCGCAAGCGCTACGCCAGGTGAGGGGTAGCGGAACACTTCTTCATCAATCGTCCGGCCATCATCGCCGTCCCACACGAGGCGCAGCGTTCCAGGGCCGGGAACAAGGAAGTCGGTGGCGCGATATTGGTCACCAAAAGCGTGGCGGCCAATGACGATTGGGTCTGTCCAACCGGGAATCAGGCGCGGTACATTCTGAATGACGATGGGTTCGCGAAAAACGACGCCGCCCAGGATGTTGCGAATGGTGCCGTTTGGCGACTTCCACATTTTCTGCAGACCGAATTCTTCTACGCGCGCCTCATCTGGCGTAATTGTGGCGCACTTGACGCCGACGCCGAACTCACGGATCGCGTTGGCAGAATCCACGGTGACCTTGTCGTTGGTCTTGTCGCGATATTCCATGCCAAGATCGTAATATTTCAGATCGATATCCAGATAGGGCAAAATGAGTCGCTCGCGAATCCACTCCCAGATGATCCGCGTCATTTCGTCGCCATCAAGTTCGACGACCGGGTTTTTGACCTTAATTTTTGCCATGGCAGAAAGCGCTTTCCATAAGGGAGTTAGGATATTGAGCGGTGCCATAGCAAAGTCTGCCATATGTTCAACTGCCTCCCCCCTTTTGTGTGAAAATGGCGGAAATGGCATCTTAGGTTGTAAGATGGCGGCGCATCCCCTAGCTAGGCCAAATGAGCAGACAAGAATTGACAAACCGGGGTACCGGGGTTGCGAAATGGTCGTTTCCACCCGTCCATCCTGAGGGCCGCAAGTTCGGACTTATCGCCGGGGGGATAACCCTGTTTTTCGCCTTCATGGCTTGGGAAACGCTCGCTTGGCCAATGGCAGCCGTGACCGCATGGACTCTCGCGTTCTTCCGCGATCCGGCGCGTGCAACGCCGATCGATGACCGGTTTATCGTCGCACCCGCTGACGGGCTTGTTACCTTAATCGAAAAAGTCCCACCGCCTGTTGAACTGCGCGGACCCGATGGTTTGGGTGATCAGCCAATGACGCGTGTATCGATTTTCATGAGCGTTTTTGACGTCCACATCAACCGCACGCCAATCCGCGGCACGATCAAGCGCGTGGTTTATATCGCGGGCAAGTTCCTCAATGCTGACCTTGATAAGGCCAGCGAAGAAAATGAGCGTCAGCATTTCCTCGTTGAACGCAGTGACGGTGTGCGCATCGGCTTCACGCAAATTGCTGGCTTGGTTGCACGCCGTATCGTCGCTTTCGTCAAGGAAGGCGATAGCGTCGCCAATGGACAGCGCGTTGGCCTGATACGCTTCGGCAGCCGCGTTGACGTATATTTGCCGCATGGCACTTCGTCGCGCGTCATCAAGGGCCAGCGTTGCGTCGCCGGTGAAACGGTTCTCGCTGAAATCGGCGTTGACCAGGACCTGATCGCCGTCGCGCATTGATGGACACGCATTCCTCCCGCCCCGGCATATCTTTGCGCGCACTCGCACCGAATGCGATTACCGCGCTAGCGTTATGCACCGGACTTTCGGGCGCTTGGTTTGCGATGCAGGGGCGCTGGGAAAGCGCAGTAGCAGCAATCGTTATTGCCGGCGTCCTTGACGCCATGGATGGCCGCGTTGCGCGGATGCTAAATGGTGAAAGCCGCTTTGGCGCGGAACTGGATTCATTGTCGGACGTGATTGCGTTTGGGGCGACCCCCGCGCTCGTGATGTACATGTGGGTTATGCAGGACATGCCCCGATTTGGCTGGACCATATCGGTGTTCTTCGTGCTTTGTGCGGCGCTTCGGCTTGCAAGATTTAACGCGCGGATCGATACCGAAAATCAGCCGCACAAGTCCGCTGGCTTTAACACGGGCGTTCCTTCGCCGCCCGGCGCGGCGCTGGCTTTATTGCCCATGATGATCTGGTTTGAAACTGGCTCGGAATGGTTTCGCGACTATCGTTTCGTCGCGCCATGGTTGCTGCTGTGCGCGCTTTTGATGATTTCCAATGTCGCAACTTACAGCTGGTCATCGATTAAAGTGCGCCGCAGCTTGCGTTTCATGGCGCTTGCCGCCGTCGGCCTATTCGCGGCAACTTTAGTGGCTGCACCGTGGGTCGCTCTGATTGGCGCGGGCGTCATTTACGCCGGCCTATTGCCATTCAGCATGATGGCATATGCCCGCGTGAAGAAGACGCGCCGGAACCAACCCGAAGCCACTTGACCTCCGCCCGGCAGGGGCTATGTTCCAGTTTCGTTCTTATTTGGGAGGTGGCCTTTGGAGCCGTTGATCGTCATTGTCATCGTGATTGTTGCTTTGTTGGGTGGACTTGCGCTTGGCTGGTTCGCTGGCGGTCGCGCGGGCAAGGCTGGGCTTGAAACGACCACGCAATTGCGGGCGATGTTGGATCAGGTGGTTGTCGAACGCGACAGCGCCAAGGACCGCTTGGCGCGGCTTGAAACTAGTCTGGAAGAGCGCGAGCGGAGCTTTGAGGAGCAAATCGCGGCGCTTGGTGACGCGAAGGAAAACCTGTCCGCACAATTTGGCGAAATTGGGCAAAAGCTGCTGGGTGAGGCGCAAGCGGCGTTTCTGCAACGCGCCGACGAACGCTTCCACCAAGCTGGTGAGAAGAATGAGGAGCGGCTGAAGCAGTTGCTTGGCCCAGTGGGCGACAAGTTGAAGGCGTATGAAGAGCAGGTCGGGAAGATCGAGAAAGACCGGACCGAGGCATATGGCGATCTGAAGGGCCTGATTGGCGAAATGCGGCTTGGGCAAGAACGCGTGTCGAGCGTAGCGTCAGGTCTTATGAATTCCTTGCGCAATGCGCCAAAGGCGCGCGGACGCTGGGGCGAGCAACAGTTGAAGAATGTCCTCGAAAGCTGCGGCCTGTCGGAACATGTCGATTTCGATCTGGAAACGAGCATTGATCTCGGCGACGGCTTAAGGTTGCGGCCTGACGCGGTTATTCATGTGCCCGGCGGGCGCACCTTGGTGATCGATGCCAAAGTATCTTTGAATGATTATCAGGACGCGTTTGCTTCCGTCGACGATGATGTTCGCGCTGTTGCGATGACGCGCCACACGCAATCGATGAAAAACCACATCGATGGCCTGTCGCGCAAGGCATATTGGGACCAGTTTTCGGAAGCACCCGATTACGTCATCATGTTTGTGCCGGGTGAGCATTTTCTTGCCGCGGCTTTGGAACATGACCCGCAATTATGGGACTTTGCCTTTGATAAAAAGGTGCTGTTGGCGACGCCAACGAATCTGGTCGCGATTGCCCGCACCGTCGCCAGCGTATGGCGGCAAGAGGGGCTGGCGCGTGAGGCAAAGCAAATCGGTGCGCTTGGCAAGGAAATGTACGACCGGATTGCCGTTGCGGCACAGCATTTGAAATCGGTCGGTAGCGGGCTTTCGTCCGCGGTAAATAACTACAACAAGTTCGTCGGCAGCTTTGAACGCAACGTCGTTTCCACCGGCCGGAAATTTGCCGACCTGAACATCGAAACCGGCAAGCGTGAATTGGAAGAGGTTCCTTTGGTTGAGGCTCTGCCGCGCTACGGCGATAGTGAGACGCCCCAGCCGATTAGCGACCAGCGTGAAGCCTCCGCGTGAGGCTTGACCAGTTTAGGCGCGCCTAAACTGGTTCAAGACCTCATAAGCCATCACTGCAGTCGCCACAGCAGCGTTTAAACTGTCAGCCTTGCCGCGCATTGGCATTTTGACCAGCAGGTCGCATTCGGCTTCATACGTGTCCGGCAGACCCTGCGCCTCATTGCCTGTAAGGATGAAACATGGTGCCTTGTAACTGGCGGCTTGGTAATCGGTTTCTGTCTGCAGGCTGGTGCCAACCAATTGGCCCTCGCCACTACGCAACCACGCGGTAAATTCCTCCCACCGGCATTGCACGACCTTTTGCGTGAAAATCGCGCCCATGCTTGCGCGGACCGATTCCACCGAAAACGGGTCAGTGCAATCATCAATAAGGATTAGCCCGCCTGCGCCAACCGCATCGCCCGTGCGCAACATCGTGCCAAGATTGCCGGGGTCGCGCATTGATTGCGCCACAAGCCAGATGGGAGCGGTGCTGCGGTCCACCTCTTTCAAATCGGTTCCATGGTCACGATAGACGCCAACTACGGCCTGTGCATTATCTTTGCCGGAGAGTTTCGCCATGATGTCAGCGCTGGTTTCGATAACGTCGCCGCCATTGGCGAGAACCTCCGCCTCCAAAGCGATCTCAAGGTCATGCACTGGCCGGTCTTTGACGCGGAACAGCATTTCAGGCAGAAAGCCCGCCTCCCGCGCTTCGGTCATTATGCGCAAGCCTTCGGCAAGAAAGAGCCCGGCGCGCTTGCGCAGCTTCTTCTCCCGAAGCCCCCGTATTTCCTTTAACAGCGGATTGGAAAATCCGGTGATTTCACGGCGCATCAGTCTTCGCCGAAACCGTCAACAACAAGACCTAACAGCTTATCCAGCGCAAGTTCGGCCTGATCGCCTTCGACATGGATAATAATCTCACTGCCTTTGGCTGCTCCAAGCATCATCAGGCCCATGATCGACGTCCCAGTAACGGACTGGCCGTCCTTCTCGACATGCACTTTGATGCCTTCAGGCAGTCGGCTTACGAAAGTCACAAATTTCGCGCTCGCGCGCGCATGGAGACCCTTGATGTTGACGATGGTGACAGAGCGGCTGATCCGCGTCATCGTGATGCCTCAAGCACTTCGGAAGCAACGCTGATATATTTGCGGCCAGCTTCACGTGCGGCGGCAACGGCCTCCCGCACATCCAAATTTTTGCGTGCGCTGTCGAGGCGAATGAGCATTGGAAGGTTTACGCCAGCGATAACCTCAACCCGGCCACTGTCCAGCAAGGATATTGCCAAGTTCGATGGCGTGCCACCAAATAGGTCAGACAGGATGATTACGCCTTTGCCAGTATCGACCGTTTTGATGGCCGCGGCGATTTCATTGCGGCGCGCTTCCATATCGTCATGCGGACCGATGCAGATCGTTGCCACGTCCTTTTGCGGCCCAACAACATGTTCAAGCGCGACCAAAAACTCGTTTGCCAGTTTACCATGCGTGACTAAAATCAAACCAATCATGTGCTTTTAATGTCCTGTCGCGACGTATTTCTGTTTGCGCCGTTAGCAGGCTCCTCCAGCGCGTCAATCGGTCTTGACGTCAGATTACGATGCGCCACCGTGAGCGTAAAACCATCTTCGCGCAACCAATTCCCAAAGGTTTCAGCAACATGTACCGATCTGTGACGCCCACCTGTGCACCCAAAAGCAACATTGATATATGCCTTGCCTTGGGCATCGTACAGCGGCAGCAGGAAGCGAAGCAAGTCACGGATTTTCTGCATGGCTCCGTGATATTTGGGGTCGGCCGATACATATTCGGCAACCGCTGCATCCATGCCTGTCATTGGCCGTAACGTGCTGTCCCAGTGCGGATTGCGCAAGAAACGCAGGTCAAACACGAGGTCCGCATTGTGCGGTACACCGCGCGAAAAACCAAAGCTGGAAACGGTGATTGTCGAATGCGGCGAAGTTTCGCTGGTGAATTGCTCGCGAATGGCTTGCTGCAAATCATGTGCAGACAGCTTGCTGGTATCGACCACAGTATCTGCCCAGCGGCGAAACGGCTCCATCAAGTTCCGGTCGATGGCGATGCCGTCCATCGCGGGGCGGTCCTGTGCCATTGGGTGACGGCGACGGGTTTCAGCGTAGCGGCGCTCTATTTCGACGCCGGCGCAGTCAAGAAATAGCGTCATGATCTGAAGGTTCGGTTGGCCCTGCAGTTTCTTGATCTGGTTTATTAATGCCTCGGCATCGAAACCGCGGGTACGGCTATCAAACCCCAAAGCTAGGGGAATGTTCGGGCCGATTTCGCCGCCCGATGCCGGAATTTTTAGCAGTTGTCCCGCCAGTTTGATCGGGAAGTTATCGACTGTTTCCCACCCCAGATCTTCAAGCGTCTTAAGCACGGTGGTCTTGCCCGCCCCGGACACACCAGTGACAAGCAGGATTTTCTGCGGCTCTGAAACGGTGTTTTGGGTCAAATCCCTATGCTTTCGTTGGATTTCATGTGTGATTGTGCCACTGGAAACAACCCATCGTCAATGACCGACCGAAGCGCCAGCTCTACCTTCAACGCGCTGCTGTTGTGAAACGGGTCCAGCTTAAACATGGGTACCGTGAAATCAGCGACTGTTGTGCTCTGCCCCTCGGGTGGCATCCGGTCTGCATCTTGCGCAAATTCTATAACTAGGCGAAGCGGTGCGGAAGGTACAAAATCCATCGCAATTATCCCGACGCCGCGGACTTCGATCATACCTGCGATATTGGGTGCATATGCCAATTGGGGCAGGCCATTGCGGATCTCGATGTGCAGTATATCGTCGCTTACCAAGGTTGCACCCCGATCAATCAGACGAAGCGCGAGATCTGACTTTCCGCTTCCCGACGGCCCGAGCAATAATACCCCGTAGCCGCCGATTTCGACCGCGCTGCCATGTATCATCATAGACACTAGTTTGTTGCCGTGGCGGCGCACGGAAGCGCAATTTCGAAGCATGCCCCGCCTTTGCCATCAACCCGGTCGCGCACTGCGATGCGTCCATGATGCCCTTCGATAATTGTCCTTGCGATCGCAAGACCAAGCCCGCTGTGCTTGCCGAAATTCTCTGATGTCGGCCGTTCGCTATGAAATCGGCGGAAAATGGCCTCGCGTTC
The DNA here is from genome assembly GCA_040385805.1 of Pseudomonadota bacterium. Lineage (GTDB taxonomy): Bacteria > Pseudomonadota > Alphaproteobacteria > Sphingomonadales > Sphingomonadaceae > Sphingorhabdus_B. The sequence goes on from JAZKGS010000074.1 coordinate 20,713, forward strand.
CTGGGGCGGGACGCCGGGACCTTCGTCGCTGATACGGACAATCACCTCTGCATCCGCCAATGTGGCGGAGATTTCGACCACTGATCCCGGCGGCGAAAAGGATACTGCATTGTCGATCAAATTGGTCAGCATCCGTTCCAGTCTAACATCTTCGCCCATCACCGTGGCAATATTCCGGCGCGGTCTTGCAAAGGCAATTGTTACGTCCTTGTCGCTACCACGGTCCTCACGGGCCTGAAGCAACTGTTCGATCATATCCCCTAAGTCGATGGGTTCGAACTTTGCCTTTGCAAGCTGCGAGTCCACTCGGCTAGCATCTGAAATATCGCTTATCAGCCGGTCCATGCGTTGCACGTCGGCCTTTGCGACATCCATCAATTGTTTCCGTAAATCCGGGTCGTCAATCTGCTCTGCGCCATCCAGCGCCGACCGCAAAGAAGCGAGCGGGTTCTTAATTTCGTGCGCGACGTCGGCGGCAAAGGCTTCGGTTGCATCGATACGCTGGCGAAGGGCGATGCTCATGTCGGACAACGCGCGGGCCAGCATACCAATCTCGTCGCGTCGCGAGGGCAGGCGTGGAACAGTCACTTCTTGTGCACGTCCAAGCCGGACCTTGACCGCAGCACGGGACAAATGGCGCAACGGGCGGACGATAGTGCGTGCCAGAAATGTTGACAGCAATATACCGATCCCCAAGGCGAACAGGAAGAACATGCCGACGTTAAACCGCTCCGCCCGGACAAACAGTCGAATGTCGCGTTCGCTGGCCGTGGTCAGTACCGTCAGTTGTCCATCACGCGATATTGCGGCAGCGCTGATCATATGCGTGAGGTCGGGGGAAAAACGTGCCTTCGACGCGGCTTTGGAAGGCGACGCATTCCGAATTTCCTGCCAGGCGGATGCGTTATCTTGCGCTGGCTCGACAAAATCATCAAACTTTTCGGCACCAACGAGGAAATCGAACACAACGTCGATCCAGCGGGCGGCGATTTTGCGCAAAGGCTCACTAGCTGGGTCGCGGAAAATATATGTCGGCCGCTCGCCGGCGAAGCTATCCAAAAGCTTATCGCCGTTTTGATCGTAAACGCGGATCCGCGACTGGTTCAATTGGCCGAATTTGGCAATAAACGCGCGCTGCCTTTCGTCGGCGACAAGTGGCAAGCTTGACGCCAGGAAGGTTGCTTGAACGCGTGCAGCATGTTCGCGTTCTGCGATTAAACGCACGCGATAGCTGTCGAGGAAGAACAGCCCGGCACCAAGCAACGCCAGCACGAACAGGTTTACGGCAAGAATTCGGGTGGTTAGCGATAACCCCCGGCTCCATCCCAACTGCAGATCAGCGGGCTCAGCTGTCGGCGAAACGATATCCGGCCCCATAAAGCGTGTCGATGGCAGTGAATTCAGGGTCAATCTCGCGGAATTTCCTGCGCAGTCGTTTGATATGACTGTCGATGGTGCGGTCATCGACATAGACATCGTCTTGATAAGCGGCATCCATCAACTGATCACGCGTGCGGACAACGCCGGGGCGGTTGGCGAGCGCTTCCAGGATCATAAATTCAGTAACCGTAAGCGTCAGAGAGCGCCCGTCCCATTTGACGTGATGGCGCGCCGGGTCCATTTCCAACTTTCCGCGTATCATGGGCTCAGGTTCGGCCTCCACCTCCCCATTGACGATAGCTTTGTCATAGGTCGCCCGCCGCAAGATAGCCTTGACGCGCGCAATTAACAAACGCTGTGAAAACGGCTTCGTGATATAATCATCGGCGCCCATGGCAAGGCCAAGCGCCTCATCGAGTTCTTCATCCTTGGACGTGAGGAAAATGACCGGCATATCGCTTTTTTCACGCAACCGCCGCAGCAGCTCAAGCCCGTCCATCCGCGGCATTTTAATATCAAAAATGCCAAGGTCCGCCGGATTTTCGAGCAGCGCCTTCAACGCAGTTTCGCCGTCGGAATAAATCCGCGTCACATAACCTTCGGCCTGCATCGCAATCGATACGGAGGTCAGGATGTTACGGTCGTCATCAACCAAAGCAATATGGGCACTCATATCGCGACTATAGTGAGGCAAAGGGCATGGTTCAATGAATTGCTCCCTAAACGCGCAGTCTGCGGTGGATAACGTTTGTCACGTGAAACCCTGCGCCTGCTATTTGACCTGATGCGACGCTTCGTATACCGGCGGCGACTTAACGGTGCATACGTATGCCCTAGATTCGCAATTTTTGTTGGAGCAGCCAATGTCGACACCACTGAATATCTCACTTGCGCAACAAGGTTTCGGTACAGATGCAACGCTGTTTTGCAATTTGGGCACTGCGCCCTTGGTTGAAGCAGCGCTTGCCAATGGTGAGGGGATTCTGGCCAAGGACGGCCCCTTGGTGGTCAAGACAGGCGCGCATACGGGGCGCTCGGCGAAGGATAAATATATTGTCCGTGACGCCGAAACCGAGAACAGCATTTGGTGGGGCAAGACCAATGTGGCGATGGACCCAGCGCATTTCGCGGCACTGAAAGAAGACTTCATCGCGGCGCTTGGCGGCAAGGACAAACTATACGTTGCAGATTTGTTCGGCGGGTCGCAGCCTGAGCATCGCGTCAATGTCCGTGTCATCAACGAGTTTGCGTGGCACAATTTGTTTATCCGTACATTGCTGGTTCGACCAACGCAGCACGAGTTGGCGAGCTTCGTGCCGGAATATACGATCATTGATCTGCCAAGCTTTCGCGCTGACCCAGCGCGTCATGGTTGCCGCAGCGAGACGGTTATTGCTGTCAATTTTACCGAAAAGCTAATCCTGATTGGCGGCACGGCATATGCTGGCGAAATGAAGAAGTCTGTGTTCGGCATCTTGAATTATCTTTTGCCGGTAAAGGGCGTTATGCCGATGCATTGTTCAGCCAATATAGGTGCTGATGGGCATACGGCAGTCTTTTTTGGTTTGTCCGGCACGGGCAAGACAACCTTGTCCGCCGACGCCAGCCGTACGTTGATTGGTGATGATGAACATGGCTGGTCCGACACGGCCGTGTTTAACTTTGAAGGCGGTTGCTACGCCAAGATGATCCGCCTGTCCGCAGAGGCCGAGCCAGAAATTTTCGCCACGACGAAGCGTTTTGGTACTGTGCTGGAAAATGTGGTCATCGATCCCGAAACGCGGGAGTTGGATTTCGACGATAACAGCCTCGCCGAAAACAGTCGCGGTTCTTACCCGATTGAGTTCATTCCGAACACGTCGGAAAAGAACATGGGTCCAGTGCCTAATACGATTATTTTCCTGACCGCTGACGCTTATGGCGTGCTGCCCCCCATCGCGCGGCTGACGCCGGATCAGGCGATGTATCACTTTCTTTCCGGCTACACCGCGCGGGTCGCGGGCACGGAGATCGGCGTGACTGAGCCTGAAGCGACATTTTCCACCTGCTTTGGCGCACCATTCATGCCGCGTCATCCAAGCCTTTACGGCAATTTGCTGAAGGAGCGGATAGCCAAGGGCAATGTGCAATGCTGGTTGGTCAACACTGGCTGGACAGGTGGCAAGGCGACGATGCCGGGTATCAACCGGATGCCAATCAAGGCCACGCGCGCGCTGCTCAACGCCGCCCTTGATGGCAGTTTGAATAACGCCGAATTCCGCAAGGATCCGAACTTTGGTTTCGAATTTCCGGTAGCGGTCGCTGGTGTCGACAGCGGCATACTTGACCCACGGGCCGCATGGGCAGATAGCGCGGAATATGATGTGACCGCGAAAAAACTAGTGCAGCAATTCATCGATAATTTCGCGCAATTTGCGGACCATGTTGATGAAGGTGTAAGGCAGTCGGCGCCCAAGGCCGCGTAACTCGTCCGGACATATCCGGGCCAACTGGAAGTCCGGATGATGTCTAACCACGAAGTCCGCTTGTTTCACGATGACGCGTCGATAGTAACAATCGGCGAACGGTTGCTAACGGCAAGTTTGCCGCGCGAAGCATGGACGCATGAGGCGCACTTGGCCGCGTGCACCTGGCTTGTCCGCGACAGGCCAGACATAAATATACAACGGGAATTGCC
>JAZKGS010000074.1:24869-35598 GCA_040385805.1 Pseudomonadota bacterium
GACCGCGCTAGCCTTGCAACAGTTTAAGAAATTTTGATCGAGTCGTTAATCCAGCAACTCTGCTGGAACCTTCCCGCCGTTCTTGGCCAGTTCGCGCATCACGGCTTTGTGAAGCCAGATGTTCATTTCGGCGCTGCCCTCAAGCTCACCTGTATAGCCAAGTTCCATCGCGAGGTCCTTGCGTTCCTGAAGCGAGCTTTCCATGCCGAGCATTTTCATCAAGTCCACAATTGAGGTCCGCCAGTTCAGATCGCGTCCGTCGCTCGCGTCGATTGCCTGAAGGTTTGCGATGACGTCTACTTCCTCTTCGTCTTCAACCGGTTGCGGTGCGACGGCAATGATCTCGGAAGGAATTATTGATGAAGTCTTGCGCGGCGCAGCGGCTGTTTTTTTGCCGAAAATTGCGTCTTTGATGCTGCTGAATATGCCCATGATGTTCTCCCGGCTTTTTACCCGATCAAGGCGCGATCGGACAAAGTTTTACAAGCGGTGCATTATGATCGCGACCGTACGGGCTAAACACGTAGAGACTGGATGCGTTCCATTTCTGCGAGATGCTTTGTGTGCGCTAAATCGGACGAATTCTACCGCCGTCTAGGCACTTTCAACCAAAAGTACCGCGCCATCTGCGCCCGTGACTCTCACGCGGGCGCCCATTTCTGCATCCAAGCCGCGGGCATTCCACACGCTGTCGCCGACTTTGACGCGGCCGTGTCCGTTTGTGATAGGTTCCACCACAGTGACGATTTCACCGGTCATCCGTGCGCCGCGGTCGTTGAGCATATTGTCTTCGGTTTCGATCGGATTTTTCTGCAAGAATTTTTTACCTGCAAAAACGGTCAGAACGGACAATATGGCGAACATTGCGACCTGATAGGCAAGCGTGATTGGCAGGAAATAATCCAAGATCCCGACAATCAGTGCCGCAAGGCCAAGCCACATCAGGAAAAAGCCCGGGGCAACCATTTCGGCCACGCCAAGCAATAGCCCGAGCGAAAGCCAGAACCAGTGAGTGGATATCGTGTCGAGCCATTCTGCCATTTTTATCACTCCGCCTTCTTAAAATTCGAAACCGCAGATGTTACCGAAGCCCTTGGCCGTCAATGCGATGGCACTGACGAAGGTCAAAGGGCGTGTATCCGCCTTGCGCTTTGCCGATAGAAGTCATTGGACAGTTGCAATGGCTTCACGACTGCTGCTCAGGGCTACTGCCGTAAGTAACTAACCCCTTATGCGCTTACTTGTCTTTAGGAGCCAGCGCCTCTTTCGCTAGCTCTCCAATGCCACCAAGCGTACCGATCAATTGCGTTGCTTCAACCGGGAACAATATGGTCTTTGCGTTCGGTGATGTCGCAAACTGGCTGATCGCTTCGGTGTATTTCTGCGCGATGAAGTAGTTCAACGCCTGCGTACCCGATGACGCGATGGATTCGGATACCATGACAGTCGCCTTGGCTTCTGCCTCTGCTTCGCGTTCGCGGGCCTCAGCATCGCGGAAGGCCGCTTCCTTGCGCCCTTCGGCTTGCAGAATCTGGCTTTGCTTCTCACCCTCGGCACGGAGAATTTCGGCGGCACGAAGCCCTTCGGCCTCAAGGATTTGCGCACGCTTTTCACGCTCGGCCTTCATTTGCCGCGCCATGGCGTTGGAAATATCAGCTGGCGGGCGAATATCTTTCACCTCGACGCGCGTGATCTTTACCCCCCACAAGCTCGTCGCGTGATCAACGACGGAGAGCAAGCGGCCATTGATATCGTCGCGCTTCGACAAGGTTTCATCGAGGTCCATGCTGCCCATCACAGTGCGCAGGTTGGTGGTCGTGATCTGCATAATCGCGTTATACAGGTCGGAGACCTCATAAGCGGCCTTAGCGGCGTCGAGCACTTGGAAGAACACCACAGCGTCAACGCCGACCATGGCGTTGTCCTTGGTGATGATTTCCTGCCCCGGAATGTCGAGTACTTGTTCCATGACATTAACCTTGCGGCCGACACGGTCAAAGAACGGGATGATGATGGTGAGGCCGGGCTGCGCGGCATATGTGTACCGACCAAAGCGCTCAATCGTGTAAACAAAGCCCTGTTGCACCACCGTCACGCCCATCATCACAAAGATGATAACGATTAAGGCGAGCAGTCCGAAAAAATATTCCATAAAATCCTCCGCTTGACTGGCATCTAGATTGTGGTGGTTTGTTCGATAGTTGCAAGTAAAATCGGACAGCTGTCGTGTCTGCCAAAGCGTTATTGCGTCGTTGGACGTCAGCACCCATCAACAGCATTGCCGGAGCCCACCGGCCCGATGAGCCTCAGGCTGCGTTGGGCGAACGGGGGTGCGCCTCATGGCGGCCGCCGTGCGTTGCGACGAATTGAGGCAATCCCTGTTATTTTTGGTCGCATGATTGAATTGATGCATGTAGGGAGCAAATTCGACGATAAAGCGTTCCCGACATGCGATGGGTGACGTCGTGTCTTAGTCCGGAGCGAACAATCATGCGTCTTTTCCATTCAACCGTTTTCGTCAGCCTTGTCGCCTTGGCGGCGAGCCCGTCTCTGTCCAAGGCTGTTACCGAGGCAGACCTGCGCGGACATATTGAAATCTTGGCGAGCGATGATTTTGAAGGCCGCAAACCCGGCACTGAAGGCGAAGCCAAAACGGTCAAATATATCGCAGAGCAATGGGCAAGGGCTGGACTGAAGCCCGCGGCTTCCGACGGCGGTTGGTTTGAGCCTGTACCGCTTGTCCAACGCGGGCAGGGCAGCGCCAAACACAGTTTTACGGCCAAAGGCAGGAAGCTGCGTGTCGCGTCTGACGACATCATACTCATCGGCCAGCAGGCCGACTATGCCCGCAACGATCTTCCGTTGGTGTTCACGGGTTCCGGCGTGAAAAGTGACGGGACGGTAGCGGCCGACGTTACAGGCAAAGCCGTGCTTGTAATGTTTGATGCCGAAAATGTGCCCGACAATATGAAGTCGCCCCGTGCGCGACGTGAGGCGCTGATTGCGGCCGGTGCGGAAGCAGTGATCTTTATCGGCGATAGCAAGGGCAATTGGCCAACGCTGCGGCGATTGCTTTTGTCACGGCCCATTGTGCTGGAAAGCCGCGAAAAGCGTGCGCCGTTGGAAGGTGCCATCAGCACAGAGTTCGCGGTTGGCTTGGTAACGGCCGCAGGGCAAGACTGGGACAAATTGCGGGCTAATGCAAAGCAAGCGGATTATGCGGGCGAAGCGCTGGGCATTGAAGCTGATTTGAACGTGCAAACCGATATCTACCGCTTCAACAGTTCAAACGTTATTGGCAAGATCGCCGGTCGGAAAAAGAACACAGGCGCTTTGTTGTATATGGGGCATTGGGATCATTTGGGCATTTGTGCGCCAGAGGGCGCACCTGACCGCATCTGTAATGGCGCAGTCGATAATGCCAGCGGCATTGCGGTGATGAACGAAGTTGCCGAAGCTTTGGCAAAGAAAAAGCACGATCGCGATATTTATTTTGTTGCGACAACAGCGGAGGAAAGCGGCTTGCTTGGCGCATATGCTTTTGCTGAAAAGCCAGCGCTGCCTTTGGACCAGATTATCCTCTCGCTGAATGTCGACACCATAGCCATCGCACCGCGCGGGTCGAAAGTGGCGATCATTGGCCGCGGCACGACGCCGCTAGATGCCGCAGTGGAGGCTGTTGCCCAAAAGTCTGGCCGTGCGATTGAGAGCTCAACGGATGCAAACGCCTTCATCCAACGCCAGGACGGTTGGGCGCTGACGCAAAAGGGCGTTCCTGCGCTGATGGTGGGCGGCTCGTTTGCTGATCTAAACCTTTTACAGAAATTCTTGAGCAGCGATTATCACGGACCAAATGATGAGCTGACGGACACAACGGAATTAGGCGGTGCAGCGGAAGATGCGGACCTGCACATTGCGCTTGGCCGCCATTTTGCCGACACGCGAAAATATAAATCCAAGAAGGCTGGTGAATAAAAGGGTTACTGTTTACATGGGCCGCCACGAATCAAAGCTTAAAGCGGTGGCCCCATGAAAGAAATTCCCCTCGGTTTGACATTTGACGACGTGCTGTTGCAGCCCGGGGCGTCGGACATTTTGCCCAGCCAGGCCGACACGCGGACGCGGCTTACGAAGAGCATTTCGCTGAATATTCCAGTGCTTTCTTCTGCAATGGACACAGTGACCGAAGCGCGCATGGCGATTGTCATGGCCCAGCTTGGCGGCATTGGCGTTTTGCACCGCAACCTCAGCATCGAAGAGCAATGCGCCGCTGTGCGACAGGTTAAGCGGTTTGAAAGTGGCATGGTTGTGAACCCAATCACGATCGCACCCGACGCTACTTTGGCCGAGGCGCAGGCATTAATGTTGGCGAACGCGATATCGGGTATCCCGGTTGTTGAAGCGAGCGGCAAGCTTGCCGGCATATTGACCAATCGCGACGTCCGTTTTGCCGAAAACCCGGCGCAGCCAGTGTCCGAACTTATGACACATGAAAATCTGGCGACAGTTTCTGCGTCAGTCACGCAGGAAGAGGCGCGGCGATTGCTGCACCAGCGGCGGATCGAGAAGCTGCTGGTCGTTGACGACGCTTATCACTGCATCGGTTTGATTACGGTGAAGGATATCGAAAAAGCCGTTCTGTACCCCAATGCCACGAAGGACAGCTCCGGACGTTTGCGCGTTGCTGCGGCGACCACGGTTGGCGAAAAGGGCCTAGCTTATACCAAGGCGTTGATTGACGCCGAATGCGACCTGATCGTTGTCGATACCGCGCATGGCCATAGCGCAATGGTCGCAGCGGCAGTCGCCGAAATCAAGCGCATGGCGCCAGAAGTTCAGGTTGTTGCCGGTAATGTTGCAACGGCCGCTGCCACTCGCGCGCTGATTGATGCAGGCGCAGATGGTATAAAAGTCGGCATCGGCCCGGGATCAATTTGCACTACCCGCGTGGTTGCGGGTGTTGGCGTGCCGCAATTGACGGCGATTATGGAGTCTGCGGCAGAAGCGGCTAAATCCGACATTCCCGTGATCGCCGACGGTGGCTTGCGCACATCGGGCGACCTCGCAAAGGCCCTCGCGGCGGGCGCATCGTCGGTGATGGTCGGCTCATTGCTTGCAGGTACTGAGGAAGCCCCGGGCGAGACGTTCCTGTATCAGGGACGCGCCTATAAAAGCTACCGCGGTATGGGCAGCGTCGGGGCAATGGCGCGTGGTTCCGCTGACCGCTATTTTCAGCAGGACATCAAGGATCAGCTTAAGCTGGTCCCCGAAGGCATTGAGGGGCAGGTGCCGTTCAAGGGGCCAGCGCGCGATGTTATTCATCAGCTTGTGGGCGGCGTAAAGGCTGCCATGGGTTATACAGGTTCGCGCACGATCGCCGACCTTCAGGAGCGCGCACAATTTGTGCGCATCACCAATGCCGGATTACAAGAAAGCCATGTTCATGACGTTAGTATCACACGCGAAGCGCCCAATTACCCTACGCGTTAAGGCATGAGGCCCGCCGCGCGCCTGCAATCGGCCATTGAGCTGGTTGATCAGATTATTCTTGCAGCCCGCGATGGCGGTGCGTCTGCTGACCAAATTGCAAAACGCTTTTTTGCCGAGCGCCGTTACGCGGGCTCAAAGGACCGCCGCGCCGTGCGTGATCTGGCTTGGGGCGTCATAAGGCGCTTTGGCAAACGGCCAGCAACCGCGCGTTCGGCCTTCGCCGCGATGGCGGATGCTGATCCGGAACTTGCTGCCCTGTTCGATGGCAGTGATTACGGCCCAGCGGTCATTGATCCAGCGGAGGCGCGCTCAACGGGTGGCGCTTTGCCGAAATGGATTAAGCCGCTGTTTTCCGAGCACGTCGACGAAACGGAGCAAGCGTCCTTGCTTGACCGTGCGCCAATGGACCTGCGCGTCAATGCGTTGAAGGCCCGCCGCGAGGAAGTCGCCGCCATGTTGCCCGAAGCAGAAGTTTTGCCAGCGCTTGAATTTGCGCTGCGCTTACCCGGCGGCACCGCGATCGACAGCCACCCAGCGGTAGAAAATGGTCAGGTCGAAATTCAGGATTTGGGCAGTCAGTTGATCGTTGAAGCCTGTAAAGCAAAGGGCCTTGGTACCGTGCTTGACCTTTGCGCTGGTGCAGGGGGCAAGACACTCGCTTTGGCCTCCGCGATGCGCAACGCTGGCCGCTTGATTGCTACCGATACCAACCGCAACCGTCTCGACCAGCTTAAACCGCGTGCCGCGCGCGCCGGGGCGACAAATGTGGAAACACGGTTGCTGAACCCCAATAAAGAAAAAGATATGCTGTCCGATCTTAAGGGCGGGTGTGATCTTGTGCTTATCGACGCGCCTTGTTCGGGGAGCGGAACATGGCGGCGCAACCCTGAGACCCGCTGGCGCCTTGATGCTGCGCGTTTGAAGCGCGTCATCGACGAACAGGCAAAGCTTCTGGACATTGGCTCGGAAATGGTCGCGCGCGGCGGGCATATGGTATATGCGGTGTGTTCGTTGATCGAAAATGAGGGCAAGGGCCAGGTGGCTGCATTTTTGAAATCGCACAATGGTTGGCGTGCTGTTGAAACAGGCGTATCCATGGGCCGCGCGGATGGTGATGGTGTGCTGCTGACACCTTTACATGATGGCAGCGACGGATTTTTCTTCGCGAGGCTTCAAAAGCTGTGATAGCGTCGCGGGTCGAACAGATTTGGATAACATTTATGCGCTTTTCACCCGCGGCCATCGCCCTTTCACTTACCCTTGCCGTCATGTCGAGCGTGAGCATTACCGCGCAATCGAATAATGAAATTGATGCACGTTCCATCGCGTTGTTAAAAACTGGTGATCAAGAAGCAAGCGCTGGCCGCGTTGATAGTGCCATTGACTGGTATGAATCGGCGCTCGCCGTCGACCCGCGCAATCGCGCAGCCTATGTTGCCATGGCGCGTGCCGTGAAGACTCAAGGGTTGAACGGGAAGGCGATCGGATTTTATAAAGAAGCGCTCGAGCTTGAACCGAATGACCAAATTGCTTTGGCAGGGCAAGCTGACGCGTTCATTGCGAAAGGTGCGCTCGAGCAAGCCCGGAAGAATATCGCCCGGTTGAAAACATTATGCCGCACCAATTGTGCAACTGCAGAGAATCTTTCGCTGGCAATCGATATGGCGTCACAGAAGCAGCAAGCGCAGGCAAGTGCTGTTGACCTCAAGGCGACATTAGGCGCAACGCCGGAGCCCAAAGCAAATTGACTGCCGTTAACGACCTAAATCAGGTCGGCAAATTCGGCGAGGATATTTTCGTATAACCGTTTTTTGAATGGCACGATAAGTTGGGGGACCATTGGCGCATCCACCCATTGCCAACTGGTAAATTCCTGGTGCTCGGTTTCAATGTTAATGTCGGCATCGGTGCCTTTGAAGCGCATGAGGAACCAGTTTTGCCGCTGACCGCGATATTTGCCTTTCCAGATCCGCCCGATCATATCTTCGGGCAGGTCATAGAAATGTTCTTCTTTGCTGCGGGCGAGAACATCGACCAATTCGGCGCGCACGCCTGTTTCTTCGAACAATTCGCGTAGAGCTGCCGTTTCGGCGTCTTCGCCATCGTCGATACCGCCCTGCGGCATTTGCCACGCGTCGGTGCCTTCAGGCCGATCCAGACGTTGGCCGACAAATATCTTGCCCTGCATATTGGCGAGCATGATGCCCGCGCAAGGGCGGTAGGGCAGGTCATCGAATGTGGCGGTCATGTAGTGGGCGTCACGTCTGCAAGCATGGCGTTCAACGCCGTGATATAGCCTTCGACATCGGTTTGGACCGAGGGAATGGCTTGGCGGATGTTGATATGGCCGTGGATGTTGCCATCCGCGCTGATATGTTCAACGCGAACGCCCGCTTGCTTCAACTTCTCGACATAGGCGAGGCCCTGGTCACGCAAGGGGTCAAGGCTTGCGGTGGTCACCAGGCTTGGCGGCATGCCTTCTTGCGGGAAATTCAGCGGTTCGGAGCGATAGTCGTCAGGTGAGGCTGCATGGCCTTCGCTGAAAAAAGCCATAGCCTCGTCCGTCAGCAAATAGCCATTGGCAAATTCGCGCATGCTCGGCCAGTCGGGGTCGAGTGTCACGACAGGATAGATCGGAAATTGAACCAACACAGGCACAGCCGCTGGCTTGTCGCGCAGCGCCATGGTTGTGACAATTGTGAGGTTGCCGCCCGCGCTATCGCCCGATGTGATGAGACCTGTGACTTGCAGGCCCAACTCCGCCGGGCTGCTCGCAATCCAGCGTGTCGCGGCCTCGCAATCTTCGGCGGGTGCAGGAAATGGATATTCCGGCGACAAGCGATAGTCGATAGAAATCACCGGCAGGTCCAATAAGCGCGCGACTTCGGCGCAATATGGCTCGTAAGTGTACAAGCTCCCAATGACGAAGCCGCCGCCATGGTAGAAAACCATCACGGGGCCTGCGCTGCGGTCGCTGCGGTTGTCGTAGAGGCGGGCAGGGATCGTTCCAGCAGGGCCAGGAATATCAATGTCGCGGATGACGGCGAGTTCGCCCACTGGCGCGTCGGCGACATCGCGCATGGCGGCGGTCATCGCGCGCGCTTCATCGGCGGAGACCTCCCAGAATTTGGGACCAGGAACCGCATTCAGAAACTGCAGAAACAAGGCCACATCTGGGCGCACATAAGGGCTGCTCTCGGTCATCTCTATCTCCATCTTGAGCGCCTAATAGGTTGCCGGACGAAGTAGGTCCAGCATATTGGGTAGCGAGCAGAATTTGCTATCAAACAAACATTTTCTAAGATTGCAGTGCAACCCGAATGGGATTAGGCAAATTTGTATCAAGGCTGCATTGAAAGACGGATTAAAAACGAATGGCCACGGCATTCAAAAGCGATAATTCAGACGCGCACATACCAGTTCACAGCGACGCCGTCGTTGTCCGCTTTGCGGGGGACAGCGGCGACGGGATGCAGTTGACCGGTGGCCAGTTTACCTTGTCGTCAGCGCTGGCCGGAAATGATTTTGCGACATTCCCCGACTTTCCCGCCGAAATCCGCGCGCCAATCGGTACGCTGTTCGGTGTGTCCGCGTTTCAGATTAACTTCGGTTCATCGGCCATCGACACGGCTGGCGATCAGCCCGATGTGTTGATTGCGATGAACCCTGCCGCGCTGAAAACCAATGTCGGGTCTTTGCGCGAAGGCGGTTTGATTATCGCGGATACGGGCGAGTTTTCGCAACGCAACCTCGACAAGGCCAAATATACCAGCAACCCGTTTGAAGATGGCAGCCTTGCGAAATGGCAGGTGCTGGCGTTCGACATCAGCGCGCTAACGCTGGAAGCCGTGAAGCCATTTGGCATGGGCAATAAGGACGCGCTGCGTTGCAAGAATATGTGGACGCTCGGGTTGGCATTGTGGATGTTCGACCGTGACCGTCAGCCGATTATCGATTGGCTAAATGCCAAATTCGCCAAGAACCAGGTTTTGGCCGATGCCAATATTGCTGCGCTGAATGCAGGCCATGCGTATGGCGAGACTGCCGAGCTTGCAGGGCCGCTGAAGCAATATCATGTCGATGCGGCGCCTGCGCCTGCTGGCCTGTACCGCACGGTTACGGGCGCTGAATCGATCTCATATGGTCTCGTGGCAGGCGCGCAGTTGGCTGGGCTGAAGATGTTTTTCGGCGGCTATCCTATCACGCCAGCGTCGGCGATTTTGCATCACCTGAGCCGCCTGAAAGAATATGGCATAACCACATTCCAGGCCGAGGACGAGATTGCGGCGATTTGTTCAGCGATTGGCGCAAGCTATGCCGGGCAATTGGGTGTGACGAGTTCCTCCGGCCCCGGCATCGCGTTAAAGGGTGAGGCGATGGGCCTTGCCATCATGACCGAACTTCCGCTTGTCATCGTCAACAGCCAGCGCGGCGGACCTTCGACGGGCTTGCCTACGAAGACGGAGCAGTCCGACCTGTATCAAGCCGTCTATGGCCGCAACGGGGATGCGCCAATGCCGGTCATTGCCGCGCGCTCGCCCGTTGATTGCTTCGATTGTGCGGTAGAAGCTGTCCGTATTGCGGTTGAGTATATGACGCCGGTCATGCTGTTGACCGACGGGTATATTGCCAACGCCGCTGAACCTTGGCTGGTGCCTGATTTGGCGGAATATAAGCCTTTCCCGGTCGAGTTCCTCGAAATTGTCCCCGAAGGCGGATTTAAACCTTACGCCCGCGATCATAAATTAAAGCGCCCATGGGTGAAACCCGGCACGCCGGGACTGCTGCACCGCATTGGCGGCATCGAGAAAGAGGTCGACACTGGCCACATCAACTACGCGCCAGCCAACCATCAGGCGATGACCGATATCCGCTCGGCCAAGGTGAACAATGTGGCCGACAGCATTCCTGACCAGATACTCGAACAGGGTGCAGAAGGCGCGAAGCTCGCGGTTGTCGGCTGGGGTTCAACCTACGGCCCGATCAAGCAAGCGGTCCGCCGCAAGCGTGCAGAAGGCATGGACGTTGCCCATGTGCATATCCGCCACATTTGGCCAATGCCAAAGAATATGGGCGAGTTGCTCAAGAGCTTTGACAAGGTCATCGTGCCCGAAATGAACACGGGGCAGTTAAAGACCATATTGCGCGACCAGTTTTTGGTCGACGCACGGCCAATCAACAAGGTCTCGGGCCAGCCATTTACCATCGCCGAAATCGAAGCAGCAATTGAGAGTGCTTT
>JAZKGS010000074.1:35698-46207 GCA_040385805.1 Pseudomonadota bacterium
AGCCGTATCGGCACCAACAGCCCATCGACGCCTTATGGCTCGGTTGACCGGCCAGCAACGCCTTGCGCCTTTGCGTTGGGCGCTGGCGCGCGCTTTGTGGCTCGCGGGTTCGACATATCAAAGAACCTTCCTGAAGTTCTGAAGGCAGCCCATGCGCATCGCGGCGCAGCGTTCATCGAAATCTTCCAAAACTGCATCGTCTATAACAAGGACGTGTTTGAGGAATTCGCTACACCCAAGGGCGCCGAAGGGCATCAATTATGGCTTCGTAACGGCGAACCGATGCTATTTGGCAGCGACAAGTCAGGCGGTACCAAGGGTATTGCGCTCGACAGCGACGCGCTGACGCTCAAGGTCGTCGATGTTGTTGACGGTGATTGGCAAAATGCTGGCGTGCTTGTTCACGACGTCACCAACCGCTCGCTTGCACATATGCTGGTCGAAATGCCGTTCGGCACATTCCCTATGGCGCTTGGCGTCCTCTACGACGACCCGCGCCCGACGTTCAATGACGCCGTGATCGCCCAGAACGAAGCGGCCAGCGCCGGGAAGTCCGCCGATCTCGGTAAGCTGCTCGCCAAGGGGCAGACCTGGACAGTCGAAGAAGGGCATCCGGAAACATAATCCTGTTCGGGGCGATTTGACTGTATTGCAAACGGGGCTTCGCTACGTCACCTACTGCTGATGGACAATCTTACACATAGCCTCGTTGGTGCGCTCATTGGCCAGATGGGATTGAAACGGAAAACTGGCCTTGCGATGCCGACGCTTATTATCGCGGCGAACATTCCCGACATTGATGCCGTTGCGACCCTGCTTGGCGGGCAAGAGCATCTCGCGTTGCGACGCGGATTGACGCATGGGCCGATCGCAATGTTGGTCCTTCCCCTTTTGCTTTGGGGTATCATGCTGTGGTATGACCGCTGGCAGACACAGCGTGGGAAACGACCCGAGAAGCGATTGCCAGTGCATAAAGGCTGGTTGCTTGCGCTGGCCTATATCGGCTGCCTCAGTCACCCATTGTTCGACTGGTTCAACAGCTATGGCATCAGATTTCTTGAACCATTCTCCAGCCAGTGGTTCTACGGCGACACATTGTTCATCATCGACATCTGGTTGTGGGCCGCCCTGATTGCTGGCGTTTGGATTTCCCGCCGCCGTGAACGCAGTGGCACCACGAACTGGCGGGGGCCTGCTTTCGTCAGCTTTGCCGCAATCTGCGCTTATATTCTGGCCAATGGCCTCATCACCGGGCGGGCAGAGCGGTTGACCGCAGAGGCCGTGCAGCAAAAGCATGATCTTGTCCCGGCTTTGGTGGTCGCAAACCCCGTGCCAGTGCTATTCTGGAAACGCGAAATGCTGTGGCGGGACGATAGCCATTATGGGCAGGGCAGCTACACCGCCTTCAATGACGTCCGCGTCGACGATAATGTGGGGGCGCATTACATGGGCGTTGAGGATAAAAAGGCGTTTGCGGCAAATGTTGTTGCGCAGTCGCCCTTGTTGTTCTGGTCACGTATGCCTGTTGCGCAGATTGTGGACGAAGGCGACACACGTGCACTGAAGGTCTCCGACCAGCGTTTGGCCGATCCCATGGTTGGCGACAGGTTTTCCATGACATTTCCTATCGGGGACGAAAGCGAATGACTGCTCCAGTCATCCTTTGGTTACGCCGCGACTTAAGGCTTGCCGATCAGTCCGCATTGGCAGCGGCGGTCGCGAGTGGCGCGCCGGTCATTCCAGTATATATCCTCGACGATGACACGCCAAAGCACCGCAAGATGGGCGCAGCCTCCCGTTGGTGGTTGCACCATAGCCTGACCGCGCTTGATGCCGACTTGCAGGCATTGGGTTCGAAATTGATCCTGCGTTCGGGCAAGTCGGATGACATTCTATGCGCATTGGCCGAAGAAACCGGCGCATCGGCAATTCATTGCATTCGCCATTATGAGCCTTGGTGGCGCAATGCGGAGAAAGCAGTAGCGAGCGGCTTGGCCGCCGACTGTTCCTTTGTCTGCCATGACGGCAATTATCTGCTCCCCGCTGGCAGCGTAACGACCGGCAGCGGCGGGCAGTATAAAATCTACACCCCTTTCATGCGCGCCTTGTGGCAGCACATGCCGCCCCCTGTTCCACTTGCTAGGCCGACAAAGATCGTCGCACCGAACCGTTGGCCTGAAACCGACAAGCTCGGCGACTGGAACCTGCTGCCCACGACCCCCGATTGGTCGGGCGGAATAAACGATATGTGGACACCGGGCGAGGCAGGCACAAAGGCGCGGCTTGATGAGTTTATCGACAAGGCCGAGTTTTACGATGAAAAGCGTAACCTGCCGTCGGTAGATGGTTCATCCTTTCTGTCCCCGCATCTGCATTTTGGCGAGATTTCGCCCGCTGCTTGCTGGCACGCGACAATGGATCGGGGCGGGTCAGTTGATGTATTCCTGAAAGAACTGGTCTGGCGGGATTATGCGCAGAACGTCATCGTCCAGATGCCCGAATATGGCACCAAAAATGCGCGCGATGCATTCGACAAATTGCCTTGGCGCGACCTGTCCGATCCAGCGGTGAAGGCCGACTTCGTCGCATGGACGAGGGGGCGGACTGGCTACCCGATCGTCGATGCCGGGATGCGACAATTATGGACGACGGGTTGGATGCATAATCGCGTGCGCATGATCGCGGCTTCGTTTCTGATCAAGCATCTGTTGATTGACTGGCGCGAAGGCGAGAAATGGTTCTGGGACACGCTCGTCGATGCCGATTATGGTAGCAACAGTGTCAATTGGCAGTGGACCGCCGGGACTGGCGTCGACAGCAACATGTTCGTCCGCATCATGGCCCCGCTATCGCAGTCGGAGAAGTTCGATGCCGCGCGGTACATACGTGAGTGGGTGCCGGAACTTGCCGAGTTGCGTGATCCCTATATCCACGACCCCGATGAATATGGCGAGCGTCCGAAAAATTACCCACGCAAGATCATTGGCCATAAAGCTGCGCGGGAACGTGCGTTAAAAGCGCATGAGGTGGTGAAGGGTTAAACTAACCCTCAACAACCAAGCGGTGACCAGTGGCGAACTCGGTCTGCAGCATTGCCAAAATCGCGTCGGCTACAACTGCGGGCTCCTTGACTGTCGACGGGTCTTCGCCAGGATAAGCCTTCGCCCGCATGGCGGTGCGGGTACGTCCGGGGTCTACTATGGCTGTGCGGACTGCTGAGAGATTCCTGACCTCATCGCCATAGCTGTCGACCAGGTTTTCCAATGCTGCTTTTGACGCACCATACGCGCCCCAAAACGCGCGAGGGCTTGCGCCAACTGACGAGGTCAGTGCGACCAGTTGGCCAGCATCGCTTTTGCGCAACAGGGTGTCGAACGATGCGATCATCACCTGCTGCGCGGTGACATTCAATGTGAACAATCGCGCAAATTCTGCTCCATCAATCGCTGACACAGGGCTTAACGTGCCAAGCATCGCGGCGTTGAGAACAAGGATGTCAAGCTTACCCCAACGTTCAGTCACAGCCGCCGCAAGCCGCGCGATGCTATCGCCATCGGTTAGGTCCAAAGGCGCAATAGTCGCGCTGCCGCCCGCATCAAATATCGCATCTTCCACTGCCTCAAGGTCCTTGGCAGTCCGCGCCGTCAGAATGACATGCGCGCCTTGCGCGGCCAATGCGGTTGCGGTTGCCGCGCCAATCCCGCGACTTGCGCCAGTTACCAGCGCAATCTTGCCTTCAAATATCTTCGTCATGGTTTACGCCAGTTTCCGTTCGCCCATCATGATAAGGTCGCTGGCCTCATGCTCTTCATGGTCGGTAAGGGTAGTTGGATAGTCGCCGGTAAAGCACGCATCACAATATTGCGGCTTGCCTGTATGGCGCGAATCTTCGCCCAGCGCACGATACAGTCCGTCGATGGACAGGAAGGCGAGGCTGTCGGCCTGGATAAACTGCCGCATTTCTTCGACATCCATGCGGCTGGCAAGCAGCTTGGAGCGTTCCGGCGTATCAACACCGTAAAAACAGCTGTTCATCGTCGGAGGGCTGGCAATGCGCATATGCACTTCGGCTGCGCCAGCTTCGCGCATCATCTGCACGATTTTAAGCGATGTTGTGCCACGCACGATAGAATCGTCGATCAAAACAATACGCTTGCCTGCAACGAGATTTCTGTTCGCGTTATGCTTTAACTTCACCCCGAGATGGCGAACACCATCGCCCGGTTGAATGAAGGTCCGGCCAACATAATGCGAACGGATGATGCCAAGCTCAAAAGGAATTTTGGCTGCTTCGGCATAACCGATGGCCGCTGGCGTGCCGCTATCTGGCACGGGGATGACATAATCGACATCGACGCCATTCTCACGCGCGAGTTCGGCGCCAATGGCCTTGCGCACCGAATAGACGCTGATGCCTTCAACAATCGAATCGGGCCGAGAGAAATAGACATGCTCGAAAATGCACGGACGTTGCGAAATCGGAATGAATGGCTTGTGCGATTGGATTTCGGTTCCGCGCACCACGACCAATTCGCCAGGCTCAACCGAACGGATATATTCTGCGCCGACAATATCGAGCGCGACGGTTTCAGATGCAAAGATGATGGTATCGCCAAGCTTACCCATCACCAAAGGCCGGATGCCCAACGGATCGCGGCAAGCAATCATGCCTTCTGTGGTCAGGCATAGGAGCGAGTAAGCACCTTCAACACGCTTCAGTGCGTCAATCAACCGGTCAAGCAACGTCCGATAGCCGGAGGTCGCGACCAGATGGATGATGACCTCGGTATCCGAAGTGGACTGAAAAATCGATCCACGACGGACAAGGTCGCGGCGAACGGTCATTGCGTTGGAAATGTTGCCGTTATGCGCGATGGCAAACCCGCCCGTGGCAAGGTCAGCATATAGCGGCTGCACATTACGCAGCGA
Organism: Pseudomonadota bacterium; assembly: GCA_040385805.1. Lineage (GTDB taxonomy): Bacteria > Pseudomonadota > Alphaproteobacteria > Sphingomonadales > Sphingomonadaceae > Sphingorhabdus_B. The sequence continues at coordinate 40,628 of JAZKGS010000074.1, forward strand.
GGTTTCCCCCGTGGTCGAATAACGCACATGGCCAATAGCGCAGCGCCCGACCAGGCCGCCAATGATTTCTTCACGGTCAAAATTGCCGGCAACATGGCCCATCGCACGGTGCGTATGGAAATCATGGTCGTCAAAGCTGGTGATGCCCGCAGCCTCTTGGCCGCGGTGCTGGAGCGCGTGGAGACCAAGCGCCACCATGGCTGAAGCACCTTCAGTGTCATAGACACCGAAAATCCCGCACTCCTCCCGAAGTTTGTCGTCATCAAAAGGGTCGGTGGTCAGCATATATCGAGTCCCGCTGCGCTTCGTTGGCTCGCCTATAGGGATGGCAGTTCCAATTGTCTCCCCCTCTTGTCGCCATATTGTCATAAAGAAAATGTTGGCGAGGCATTTATGGTTCGGTTAGGCGTACAGGATGACTGACGAACGAGAGAGCGGATTAACGCTCAACCCCAAATATGACGCCAATGGCTTGGTGACCGCAGTGATCACTGATGAAGCCGATGGTGCAGTATTGATGGTCGGGCATATGAACGCTGAGGCACTGGCAAAGAGCCTTGAAACAAGCACTGCGGTCTTTTTTTCCCGCAGCCGCCAACGATTATGGCAAAAAGGCGAAAGCAGCGGCAATGTATTGCATATCGTTGATATGCGAATTGACTGCGATCAGGATGCCATCTGGATTATCGCACGGCCCCATGGCCCGACTTGCCATACCGGAGTTAGAAGCTGTTTTTATCGTAGGGTATCAGTTGCAGGACTCGAACCCGTTTGAAGTCTGGCATCTTCCTGTGTGGGGCAATGAGCCTCTTTTTGTTCGCTTGCGGGGATGGTCTGCCTTCTTTGCCGGGAGGCGGAGACGCTGCCGGAGCGGCGTTGGATGCCAAGGCGATTCAAACCGGTATTCTTCCTGATCCCCAAAAGACCGAATTTGCGGGACGCTTTGAAACGCGCGGCGACATTGGAGTCGACAAGTTTTGTGCGGTCAAACGATCAGGCAACAGCTTCGACGTCGGATTTCTCTCCGTCAGTGGCTCCGAAAGCAAATGCGAGGGCACCGGCATCGCGACATTGGACGGCGAAAATGTGGTTATAAGCCTCAGCGGGCGAGGGGATTGCAAGTTCACAGCGCGTTATGATGGGCTGGAGCTTCGGTACCCTTCTGTAATTGATGCCGGTTGTGCCAGTTACTGTTCCGATCGCACAAGTTTTTCAGGCACCCATTATTTCATGATTGAGCCGGGCAATGCCGCCGCTCGCGACACACTTGGCCGCGATATTGACAGACTATGTAATTAAATCCGGTCGCCGATTTAAAAAGTGGACAAGGCAAGGCATTGCTGCCCGCTCGCCTTAAGCTTTTCGCAGATTTCTTCGGCCTGTGCCTTGCTGGCAAACGGCCCCGCCTGTAACCGGGTAAGCGCACCTTCCTTTTTCAGAATTGGCTCCATATCCCTTAATTCAGCCACATTATTTGTGACCTTCTTCCACAGCTTTTCCGCATTTTCGGCATTGCTGAATGCGCCAAGCTGAACGCGCCACACGCCATCAACGGATGCCGAATTATTGGCATCGGCATCGCTTGGTGCCGGAACAGACGATGGCGGAAGCGCCACTGGTGCCAGTTTACGCGCCATTGGGCTGCCATTGACAGGAGTAGCTGCAGCTTGCCCTCGGTTCCGGTCGGCGCGCTGTTCAAGCTCGCCTGCAAGCACAGTTCCGGCCTGTCGTTGTTCAATCGGGATATACTGGTCCATTTGCGCCAAGCTTCGCGATGCCGATGCCATCCCCGCCGACGACGCGCGCGTCATCAATGCGTAAGCGCGAACCCAATCTTTTCCGATGTGGATGCCATTGAACAATTCTGTCGCCAACAAATACTGCGCGCGTGGTTCGCCGCGGTCCGAAGATGCAATGAGAAACGGTAACGCTTCTGGAATTTTGTTTTGATAGTGAAGCAAATGACCGCAGCTGTCAGCTGCTTGCAAATGGCCTTGCGCCGCTGCCTTGCGATACCAGTCTAGCGCTATCTCGAGGTCGGTTTTTACGCCACGGCCGAGCTTATAGGCTTGGCCAAGGTTGAATTGCGCATCAGGCTCGCCCGCCAAAGCTGCCGGACGCCATTGGGCGACGGCAACCTCATATTCGCCGCGCGACCAGGCCTCGACCCCGGCTTGCGTATCTGCATAGGCAGGGACAGCGCCCCCGATCATGGCAATTGCCGCCAAAGCCAATTTCGTAAGATCCGACCGCAGGTACATATTTTCGACACTCCAATTTGCTTGTCTCTCGTATCTTTTTTAAATTATCGTGCAAAAACTGATATTTGGTTAAAAATCCGGCTTAATTACTTAACCAAATACCGTTCGTTTCCTCCGCTGATTCCCGTTGTTTTTCTTTTAAGGAATTTCATAGCCTCTGTACAAACATACGCTTTGATATCACCGATTACGTTAACCTATTTTTAGCCCTGTTCTGTCACACCCCCATTTGTAACATTTGCAAAAGGGGAATGATGTGAGGGTTCTCGCATTGGCATCACAGAAGGGCGGATCGGGCAAAACCACCTTGTCCGGCCATTTGGCGGTTCAAGCGCAACTAGCAGGCGCAGGGCCAGTCGTGCTTATTGATATCGACCCCCAAGGGTCTTTATCTGATTGGTGGAACGAGCGTGAGGCCGATCTGCCCGCTTTTGCGCAGACAACAGTGGCTCGTTTGGCCGCTGATCTCGCGATTTTGCGACAGCAGGGTTTTAAGCTCGCGGTCATTGATACGCCGCCAGCAATCACGATGGCAATTCAAAGCGTCATTTCGGTTGCCGAGCTTATTGTTGTTCCAACACGGCCAAGCCCGCACGATTTGCGGGCAGTGGGTGCAACGGTTGACTTGTGTGAGCGCGCCGGAAAGCCGCTTATCTTCGTCGTCAACGCGGCAACCCCCAAAGCCAAGATTACATCGGAAGCCGCCGTTGCCTTGTCACAACATGGCACTGTCGCCCCGATCACGCTGCATCATCGCACCGATTTTGCGGCATCGATGATCGATGGCCGTACGGTTATGGAGATCGACCCTAATGGAAGATCTTCGCAAGAAGTGATCCAGCTTTGGTCTTATATCTCCGACCGCCTGGAAAAGAATTTCCGCCGCACCGTTTTCAGTGCCCCCGCAGCAACCAGCCAGCAGGTATCTGCCGCGCGTCCCATGGGTGGCTTTGGCCGCCGGGTCGTTGGCTAACAGAGGGAGGGTATGACAATGGGTGAACCAAAACCAATCGCTTCTCTTTCCGGTATCTTGCTCGCACGCAAGGGGCTGGCCCGTCCAGCTATGCGCCGTCCATCCATGCTTGGTAGCAATGGTACCGCCGCGATGACGCAGGACGACCTTGGCTGGAACGACATGGGATATGATGTCGATCCTGACCCATCGACGCCGATGGATTATGACCACAGCTTCCACGGTGCAAATCCGCTGGCGGCTGCTGTCCCCGAGGTAAAGCACCAGCAAGATCGTCTTGCACAAGCGATCGAAGCGAATAACGAGATTCAAGCTGGCTTTGACAGCTTTGCGGCCGAACCCGAATCGGTAACTGAAGCATTGACGATTGTTACAGTTACGCCAGAGCCCGCTACAAAGCCCATATCGAGGCGCGGCAAGGCTGATGCACCACGGTCACGCGCGCGTTCGAAACCTGGTTTGAAGGACAAGGCGGCATTCACGCTGCGTCTCGATAGCGAGCGGCATCTCAAGCTACGGTTGGCCTGTGCCGTGCGCCATCAGTCGGCACAGCAACTTGTCACCGACGCACTTGATGCGTTTCTCGAATCGATGCCTGAAATCGGCCAGCTCGCGTCACATGTTCCAGGCAAAAGACATTGATATCGAAAATTACACATTTTGAGGTGATGCTATGAATAGCAATTTTGTCGTTAAACTCGCATTGTCGACCGCTTTTGTTGCGGTTCCGGCGATGACTGCGTCGGCGGCGGGTGCAGGTAGCACGAGCAAGGAATTTGCAAAAAAGGCTAGCCCTGAAAAAGCATTTCAGTGGGCGAAAAAAGCGGAGCAGGCCATTGCCAAGGGCAAGACAGATCGCGCTTTGCAGTTTGCTGAAATGGCCGTCCAGGCCGAACCACAAAATGCCAGCTATCGCGGGTTGCTGGCGCGCGTTTATATGGCCAAGGGGCGCTTTGTTTCTGCTGAACGGACATTGATGGACGTCATGGAGCTTGGACAGGTTGATTCGCGCACGGTTATTAGCATTGCACTTAGCCGCATTGCACAAGGAAACACTGAATCTGCAGTTGCGTTGATCGATTCGCAGCGGGCAATTCTTCCTGTCAGCGATTATGGTCTGACATTGGCATTGGCTGGGCGCTCGGGCGAGGCAATCAACATGTTGACCGATGCGGTGCGCAATGACAGCGCTTCGTCGCGCACACGTCAGAACCTTGCCCTGGCCTACGCACTTGACGGGCGCTGGCGCGATGCACGCGTCATGGCATCGCAAGATATGGCGCAGGACGACGTCAACCAACGCATCGCTGAATGGGCGCAATTTGCGCAACCCGGCGCATATACATTGCGTGTGGCTGGTCTCCTTAAGGTGCGTCCCGATATGTCGGACAGCGGCCAACCGGTTCGCCTCGCGCTTAACTATGTCGCGCCAGCGGCATTTGCGCTAGCCGATACCACGCCATCTGCGCCGGCATTTGATTCACTATCTGCCGCGTCGCCAAATGTTGAATTGGCGGCCGTTGAACCAACGCTGGTTCCAGAAAGCGTAGGGTTTGGACCTGTAGATGTAGCCACAAAAATGGCAGAAGTGCCAACAGTGCAACCAAAATATGAAGCACCCATCATTCGGGCATCTACCGTGCCTGTAAAATTAGCATTGGCCGATGTGCCAGCATCCAAACCCGCATCAGTTGGCGGCAGCCATCTAGTGCAGTTAGGCGCTTTCTCATCAATCGCCAGCGCGCAAGCTGCTTGGAATAAATATTCGGCCAAATTCGGGGCGCTTCGCGGATTTAAATCGGCAAGCTCGACCGTCACGGTAAACGGACGGAAATTGACCCGCCTTGCCGCAATGGGTTTTGCCAATGCCGGGAGCGCGGGCGCAGTCTGCAATCAAATCAAGTCACAAGGCGGCGCCTGTTTCGTTGTGCCGAACAAAGGATCGCAATCAATTCGCATGGCACAAACTGCCGGGGCGAAGGTCGCAGCGCGCTAAAAAATACAATATGCGCGCAAAAGGGCGGCGGGTCTAAATGACCTTGCCGCCCTTTAGCATATGGCGCACGCGGCCTTGAACGGGCAGCCTATCAAAAGGTGTATTGCCCGCAAGTGCGGCCATGCGGTCACCGTCGACCTGCCACGGCGCATCGGGGTCGATCAGGATTAGGTCAGCTTCCTGTCCTTCGACAATATGACCTGCGTTCAATCCCAGGATTTTTGCAGGGTTGGATGCCAGCAATTCAAACATCCGGCCAGTCGAGATCACATTATCTCGCACAAGATTTAGCGACAGCGCAAGCAGCGTCTCTGCCCCTGCCATGCCGGGCGCACTTTCGGAGAAGGGCA
>JAZKGS010000075.1:0-6451 GCA_040385805.1 Pseudomonadota bacterium
CGCCCCGCCTCTGCCGCGAGCCGCGCGGTGATCAGCGATCCCGACTTTGGCGCGGCCTCGATGACAACAGTACCCGCCGATACGCCAGCGATGATTCGATTGCGATATGGGAAATGCCGCGCGCGTGGCTCAGTGCCGGGTGGTTGCTCCGCAATCAAAAGTCCGCGCTCGGCAATTGCGTCCTGCAACGCGCGGTTTTCGGGTGGATAGACGACATCGATGCCGCCAGCGATCACTGCAACAGTCCCAGTTTCGATGGAACCCGCGTGGGCAGCGGTGTCGATACCGCGCGCTAGGCCCGACACCACCGACAACTCCATCTGGCCAAGTTCGAATGCCAGTTGCCGCGCAAACTGGCACGCGCCCGCGGACGCATTACGGGCACCGACGAGCGCCACTGCAGGACGCGCTAACAAAGCAAGATTGCCCTTCACGCACATGACTGGTGGTCCATTGTCGAGATGCGACAGCAATGCCGGATAGTCGGCATCACCCACGAAAACGTACCGTGCGCCAAAGCGCTGTACAAATTGGAGCTCCTGCGCAATTACGGCCTCATTGGCGAGCAAAGCCTGCTTACCGCCGCCACGGCGCACGAGGTCAGGCAATGCTTCCAGCGCCGCCCGCGCACTACCAAATCGCGCCATAAGTTGGCGATAACTGACAGGTCCGATATTGGGGGAGCGGATCAGGCGAAGCTGATCAAACTGGATCTGGCTACCCCCCATCGCGATCAGCTTTTACTTTTGCCGATGCGCGGCTCAGTTCCATCCATAAGATTTTCGATATTGGTCCTGTGCTTCCAAAAGACGATCAACGTGCATGCCGTCAGCAATGCGACGAGTTCATAATATCCGAAGACGGCCGCCGCGATTGGCGCGCATAAAGCGGCAACTAAGCCCGCCAGCGAAGATAACCGCGATATCAGCAGAACACCGATCCATGCGATCGCGTAAACAATGCCGCCCTGCCAGAACAGGCCAAACATGATACCGGCATAAGTCGCAACCCCCTTGCCGCCCTTGAATTGGAGCCAGACCGGGTAGAGATGGCCGAAGAACGCGCCTGCCGCTGCCAGGATTTCTCCACCGGGCAGAACCCTCGCAACCACCCAGACTGCAAAAAATCCCTTCAGCAGGTCAAGCAACAAAGTTAACGCGGCAAGCCCCTTGCGGCCCGTCCGCAATACATTTGTCGCGCCGATATTGCCAGATCCTATCGACCTTATATCGCCGCCGCCCGAAAAACGCGTGAGCAACAATCCGAACGGAATCGAGCCAAGCGCATAGCCAAGCGATAAACCCGCAACCATGTTGAACCAAAGATCACTCACCAGACGAATCCTCTAAATCTCTGTATTGCGTAGCTGTTTTGTTCCGCACGCTCAAGGCTGTCGACTTGCCAGTCAAGCCGCTGGGCTTTATCGGCGGTTCATGACGATTGTTCCCCGCAGCGCGCCATTGTTGTTTTTTGATTCCGGCATCGGCGGGCTTTCGGTGTTGAAAACGGTGCAAGCTGCCTTGCCAGATGCGCCGATCGTTTTTGCGGCTGATTATGCTGGACTGCCTTACGGGTCCAAGACCGAAGCCGAGATTTCGGCGCGGGTACCAGCCTTGCTTGGCCGGTTGGTCGAGCGGTTTCAGCCCCGCTTGGTCGTCATTGCCTGCAACACCGCCTGCACCATTGCGCTGAGCCATGTACGCGCCGCATTGGACGTACCGGTGGTAGGGACGGTTCCTGCGATAAAACCTGCAGCAGAAGCGACCCAAAGCGGTGTCATTGGCCTGTTGGGCACGGCAGCAACCGTCCGCCAAGCTTATGTCGACAAGCTTCATGCCGATCATGCACCCGATATGACACTGCTGCGCCACGCTGCGCCTGAACTCGTTAGTGCTGCGGAGGCAAAAATGCGGGGGAAAGCTGTTGACCCGGCGATTTATGCGCGGGCAATGGCTGGCCTGACGGATCAACCCCGAGGTGATCGCCTTGACGTCACTGTGCTTGGCTGCACCCATTTCCCGCTGGTGGAGCACGAGTTGCAGACCGCCGCACCGCACATGAAGTTTGTGGATGGCGCTGCAGGTATCGCGCGCCGCATCTCCCATCTGACGAAGGGACAAAGCTGGCCCGACCAACCTTTTGAAGGCATTTTCGTAACAACCGGGTCAATTGACGCGTTAAAAACGCTACTTCCCGCTTTATCTGGCTTTGGTTTGACACAGATCAAATCACTGTGAGCGAAAATATTGCAATAAACGAACTCGAATGACGCTTATTGCAAGTCGTTCGCGCTGGATTTTTGCTTTTCCCGCGATTATTGGGCGTCAACATGCCGCGCTTGCGGTTTCAAACCGGGGTTAATGTCCGTGAATTATAACGCTGTTTTCGAAAAGGCGATTGACCGGCTTCATGCCGAGGGCCGCTATCGGGTATTCATCGATATCTTGCGGAATAAGGGCAATTATCCCAACGCACGCTGCTTTGCCGGGCACAATGGTCCCAAGGACATCACCGTGTGGTGCTCGAACGATTATCTCTGCATGGGCCAGCATCCCGACGTCATCAGCGCGATGGAAAATGCTTTGCATGATGTGGGTGCAGGTTCCGGCGGAACGCGCAACATCGGCGGCAACACCCATTATCATGTCGAGCTTGAGCATGAACTCGCTGACTTGCACGGCAAGGATGGCGCTTTGTTGTTCACTTCGGGCTATGTTTCGAACGACGCGACATTGTCGACGCTTGCCAAGGTCCTTCCCGGCTGCATCATTTACTCGGACGAGCTTAACCACGCATCGATGATCGCTGGTATCCGCAACGCGGGCTGCGAAAAGCGTGTTTGGCGGCACAATGACCTCGCGCATCTCGAAGAGTTGCTTGCTGCTGACGATCCAGAGGCGCCAAAGCTGATTGCTTTTGAGAGTGTGTATTCGATGGACGGCGATGTTGCCCCCATTGCCGCGGTTTGCGATCTTGCCGACAAATATAACGCGCTGACCTATTGCGACGAAGTGCATGCCGTTGGCATGTACGGCGCGCGTGGCGGTGGCATTTCCGAGCGGGACGCTGTCGCCGACCGCGTAACAATCATCGAAGGTACGCTTGGCAAGGCGTTCGGCGTCATGGGTGGCTATATTGCGGCTGACCAGAATATCATTGATGTGATCCGCTCTTATGCGCCGGGTTTCATCTTCACGACGTCACTGTCACCAGTATTGGTTGCGGGTGTATTGGCCGCTGTGCGCCATTTGAAGTCTTCAAGTGAAGAGCGTGATGCGCAGCAAGCCAACGCCGCGATGCTCAAAAAGCTGTTTGCCGATGCTGGCCTGCCAGTGATGATCAGCAACACCCATATCGTGCCGTTGATGGTTGGCGACCCCGTTAAAGCCAAGAAGATTAGTGACATTTTACTCGCGGAATATGGCGTGTATGTGCAGCCGATCAACTATCCCACAGTGCCCCGCGGTACCGAGCGGCTGCGTTTCACGCCGGGACCTCAACATAATGAGGTTATGATGCGTGATCTGACTTCGGCCTTAGTTGAAATCTGGGACCGGATGGAAATCAAAGTCGCTCAGGCGGCTTGAGAAAGCAGTTTCACGAAAAGCTCGCGATCCACGTTTCCGCCTGACAACGTCACGGCGGTTACGCCCTTTGGCTGAATTTTCCCCGCAAGCACCGCAGCGAGTGCGACTGCGCCGCCGGGTTCGGCGACCAGGTGAAGCCTTTCAAACACAACGCGCATGGCGGTTGCGACTTCTTCCGTGGTCACGGAAACGCCCTTGGAAACGCGCTGGCGTAATATCTCAAAATTGACAGGGTAGGTTTGCGGCGTTTGTAAGGCGTCGCAATAGGTCGGGTACGTGAGGTCTTTCACCGGCAATATTTCGCGTGCCTCAAGCGAGCGAATGATGTCGTCCCACCCATCCGGCTCGACGATAGCGATTTCAGCGTCGGGACAGGCAAGTGCGAGGCCAGAGGCCAAGCCGCCGCCGCCACAGCAAGAAACAATCATATCCGGGCCATTTAAGCCGAACCCCTTCAATTGTTCTGCAATCTCAATACCAGCGGTCCCTTGCCCTTCAATCACCCATGGGTCGCCAAAAGCATGCACCAAGGTCGCACCGCTTTCAGCGATTAGGCTAGCGGCAACTTCCTCGCGCGATTCGGTTGCGCGGTCGTAAAGGACGACTTTCGCGCCGAGCGCCTTTGTAGCCTCAAGCTTCATGCGCGGCGCGTTGGACGGCATCACGATCGTCGCTGCCATTCCAAGCCTCTTCGCCGCCCAAGCCACGCCTTGGGCATGGTTTCCGCTGGAAACGCCAACAACGCCGCGCGCGCGTTCTTCTGCGCTTAGGTCGGACAATCGATGCCAAGCGCCACGAATCTTGAACGCACCAATTGGCTGAAGCATTTCCGCCTTGCACCAGATCGTCACCCCATCGACCTCAAGCGGCAACAACGGTGTCTTGGGCAGAATATCGGCAATTTTGGCCATAGCCCGCTGCACACCTTCGTGCGTTGGCGTCTTGTTGGCCGCAGCCAATTCTTGTCCTGTCATAAAAGGCCCCTATATGCGTGCGCTGAACGAATCTCTGATAAGAGGAAACTGTAGATGAGCAAGATATTGGTAATTGGCGCAGGCGGCGTCGGGTCGGTTGCGGTCCATAAGATGGCCATGAACCCGGATATCTTCAGCCATATCAGCCTTGCAAGTCGGACCAAGTCCAAATGCGATGCCATCGCCGCTTCAGTTAAGGAGCGTACTGGCGTCGATATCGACACTTACGGCTTGGATGCCGATGATGTGCCTGCAACCACGGCGTTGCTAAACGAGATCAAGCCAAGCCTCGTTGTAAACTTGGCTTTGCCGTACCAGGACCTCAATATCATGGACGCGTGTCTGGCCGCTGGCGTACATTATATGGACACGGCGAATTACGAACCGCTTGATGTCGCCAAGTTCGAATATCATTGGCAGTGGGCATATCAGGATCGCTACAAGGACGCGGGCCTCACCGCGTTGCTGGGTTCGGGTTTTGATCCCGGCGTCACCAGCGTTTTTACGACATACCTCAAGAAGCATTATTTCGACCGCATCGACACGCTCGATATTCTTGATTGCAATGGCGGCGACCATGGGCAGGCATTTGCCACCAACTTCAATCCGGAAATCAACATTCGCGAAGTCACTGCTGTCGCGCGCCATTGGGAAAATGGCGATTGGGTGGAAACGCCAGCGATGTCGGTAAAGCAGAACTTCGACTTTGAAGCCGTTGGCCCAAAGAATATGTACCTGATGTATCATGAGGAAATTGAAAGCCTCAAAACCCATCTGCCCGAAATCAAGCGCATCCGTTTCTGGATGACCTTTGGCGATGCGTACATCACACACCTGAACGTGCTTCAGGCGGTGGGCATGACGCGGATTGACCCTGTCATGTACGAAGGCAAAGAAATCGTGCCGCTGCAATTTTTAAAGGCGGTATTGCCTGAACCGGCGTCGCTCGGTGCGACGACCAAAGGCAAGACCAACATTGGTTGCATCGCCACTGGGCTTGACAAGGATGGCAAGGAAAAGACGCTCTACATCTACAATATCTGCGACCATGAGGACGCCTACGCCGAAACCGGCAACCAAGCGGTCAGCTACACCACGGGCGTGCCCGCGATGATTGGTGCGGCGATGTTGGTTACTGGCAAATGGTCCGGCGCAGGCGTTTGGAATATTGAACAGTTTGATCCTGATCCCTTCATGGACATGCTCAATGCGCATGGCCTGCCCTGGCAGGTGAAGGAACTGGACGGACCTTTGTCGTTCTAATGGAAACCAAAGCAGGCGATCCCGGGGCATTTGCCCGATTTAATCTTCACCGCGTGCCGTCTCCTGCTTTCGTGGTGGATGAGGCCGCGCTGCGACGCAACCTCGCAATACTGGCCGATGTCAAACAGCGGTCGGGTGCCAAGATACTCTGCGCCATGAAGGCGTTTTCCATGTGGAAAGTTGCGCCGGTCATTGGTGAATATCTGGATGGGGTATGCAGTTCGGGACTTTGGGAATCGCGTCTTGCGCGCGATTATTACAAGGGCGAAATTGCCACATATTGCGCTGGCTATAAAGAGGCCGACATGGCCGAAATCGTCGAGATTTCAGATCATGTCATTTTCAACAGCCCGCATCAGCATCGCCGTTTTGGATCGTTTCTCAATGGCAGCGTCGATGTCGGGCTGCGCATCAACCCCGAGCATGCCGAGGGCGAAGTTGCGAAATATGATCCCTGCTCGCCCGGCTCACGGCTCGGCTTTCCGATCAGCCAATTGAAAGCGGAACATCTGGAAGGCGTTTCAGGCCTGCATTTCCACACCCTGTGTGAACAGGATTTTGAGCCGCTTAAGCGCACTTGGGAGGCACTTAAACCGCATATCGCGCCATATTTTGGTCAATTAAGCT
>JAZKGS010000076.1:0-8063 GCA_040385805.1 Pseudomonadota bacterium
GCAACCACCGCGATATAGCCAAGCCAGATCGGCATCGCGGCCTGAAAGGTGAACGCGACCGCAATCCATTGATTGCCAAAGGCAAAATGCCCGACACCGAAAAGCCAGCCAAGCATGAACGCGCGCTTTGCATTTTGGGCATTTGCAATCAGGTGGATGAGCAGCGCGAAGCAAACAAGTGTGATCGGCCAAAGCCCCCACGGCGCAAACCCGTAAGCGGACAAGGCGCCACCGCCGACGGCGGCCCAGCGCGGGAATTTCTGAAGCAGGGCCGAGATTTTCTGCACCGCCCGCCTTTGCCCGCCATATGTGACAAAAGCAATCGGGCAAACGTTCTCGTTGCTTGCGGTTCACACAGTGCCTGCTAATTCAGGCGCATGATATTTCTCGCTATAGCGCTTGCCGCTAATACTCCGTCATCCGCGCTGACCGATGCGCACCAAGGCGATATTGGCTGTGTTGCAGTGCTCGCGACTTTGGCCGAAAAACAACGGATTGGTACTGCGCCATCGGGTGCGCCAGACGTCCGGCAATCGGGCAAAAGATGGGCTGGCATCGTTGGTAGCCGGATCACAGCGCAAAGCGGACAACCCCGCGAATTGGTTGCGGTGGCAATGGCCGAGGCAGCCAAGGCCGAGTTTCAACGGCCAAGCGACCTTGCGCGGATCAACAGTTGCGCCGTGCAAATGAATGCAGAACTTGCTAGCGCCGACCTTGTCGACAAACCCTTACCCAAGCCGGTGACTTCAAAATGACTCTTCGCCCGTTCCATTTGGCCTTTCCCGTCCACGACCTTGCAGCAGCGCGCCAGTTTTACGGCGAAGTCATGGGCTGCTCCGAAGGCCGGTCATCTGACCATTGGATAGACTTCAACTTTTTCGGCCACCAGATCGTCGCGCATCTGGACGCAGGCGCGCGCAGCGTTGCCACGCATAATCCCGTTGACGGCCATGATGTGCCAGTCCCGCATTTTGGCGTTGTCCTGACCATGGACCAATGGGAAGCATTGGCCGAACGCGTTAAGGCGGCTGGCATCCGCTTCGGCATCGAACCGCATGTCCGGTTCAAGGGGCAAGTTGGCGAGCAAGCAACGATGTTCTTTTACGACCCAAGCGGCAATGCACTTGAGTTCAAGGCCTTTGGCGACGACGCGAACCTGTTCGCTAACTAAGCAGTTTTATTATTCGCCAATGACGGCTGTGCCTTTGCTGCTTTCGGTCGCAACGGGATTGCTGTTTGTGTTGTCGGCGCCGTCGAGCACCATTGACGGCGCGCCATCAATAGCGGGAATGTTTTCGGATTGCGGGACCTCCGTAGAAAATTCCGAAGATCCGCTCGGCGCAGCATCCTGCGAAATCGCAGCTTCGGCGCTGTCGTTGAGGGGCGCAGGGGGCTCTACTGCCGCAGTGCTTTCAGTAGTGCCGGAGTCAGCATAAAATTTGCCGGCCATCACGGCCAGAATTGATATCGTCAGTATTCCGACAATCGTGACTATTTTGCGCGAACTGTCATCCATTGTCGTCTTCCCTTTTGGCCATTGGCGATTTTACATCTCGATGGCGGGCATTTGACGATTGTGCAAGATGATTGGCGCAAGAGTTTGAAAGACAATGCGTGCGTTGACGCGTCCAAGCTTTATCCCGCGCGGACGCTATTCGCTGGCGCGGCTTCGGCGGCACGCTGCGAACCATTAGTCGGTACGAACAACAGATAGCCCATGATGATGATCAATAGCACGATCAAGACCTTAAGCAGGTCGCGGAAATCCTGCGCGCGCAAACGCTTTTTGGACCGGTTGCGGGGCGGCAGTGGTTTTCCAGCAATGTCGAGAATGATAGCCATGACAAACTCCTTGGCCTAAAAAACCAAGTGCCGCGGTTTATGTTCCGCAAAAGATGTTCAGTCCGTCGCGCTATTTTGATTTTTTATTTGCATCACGCGTCCATAGGCCCAGCCGATGCCGATCAGCGCAATGCCAAGGCCAAGGAAGGACAATATGCGCAGAAGGCCCTCCAATGCGGCTGCGTCGACCAAGAAGACCTTAAGGGTTACGACCGTCAGCAACAGCAATCCCGCAAAGCGGAGCAGTTTAAGCCCGCTGCTAATGCCAAATGCAAGCCATGCGACTGACAGCAGCATGAACGCGGCGGAATAGGCATAATTTTCTGAATTGCTGACTTCCGCGCCAGACAGCAATGTGCCCTGGAAAGCCTGCCGCACGGTGACGCCCGTGGTCACAATCATCATGCCCAGGGAAACGCCCTTTGCGGGGAAGCGCGCTGGCAAACGAGAGGCGAGGAGCCACAGCCATGCAGCCACCGCCGCAAAATGCAGCGTGGCAAGATTGGCGATTGGAGCCGGGCCAACTGCTTGTGGATCGAACAGCGGGTTGTGCACGACAAGGTCGAACCAGATGACCCGGAAAATGGCGACTGCGACCAGCACCAGACCCAAGGTGTAAAGGCGCGGCCATTCGGGGCGCTTGTCCGATTGCGCAAAGGCGAGCCAGCCAAGGCCGAAGAAGACCTGCGTAATCACAGCGCGCTCGGCAAAACCAAGCCGGATGAAATCCGATGGCGAGACGATATTGCCGACTTGTTTGGCGAGCAGCCACAGGAAAGCGGTTACGCCAGCGCCGCCGGCCAAAAGTGCCAGATTGCGGCTGCGCTTGCCAGTTGCAAAAACCGGGCCCCAAGCGATGGCGGCGATGAGGGCAGCTGGAATCAAAGCCGTGCGGACGGCGTGGCTGATGCTAGGTAATTTGTTCATAACCGCGCCTGCGCCGGACAAAGACGCGCCGATGGCATCTAGAAACTGGTAGGAAAAAGCCAGGGCGGTAAACATGGCGACGCCAAGCGGGATCAAGCTGATCCGGCGTTCCCAGACCCCTTTGGTAACATTGGCCCAAGCAGCGATGCCCAAAGCGATGAGCGCGGCAGAGGTGGGGAACCAATCCTCACCCAGCAACAAGCCAATGGCAAACCACAACATGATGCCCGCTGCGACGGTGGCCCATTTCTGAAGCGCCGGGTCGCGCTGTTTTGTGTGCCATTCCCATGCGGTCCATGCAGCGGGCAATGCGGCCAACCAAGCCAATGCCGCCCAAAGCATGTCGTTGGAAACACCAGATGCCGTGGCCGCGACCAACCAGCACAGACCGGGCGCCGCAAAACCGATGATGGCCCAGAAGGTTGATGCCTCGGTCGACTGGCGCGCGCGGAGATGGCCGGAGACGCCGAACAGCAATATGATGGCCAAGGTCGCAGCGACATTGCGCTGGTTTGCGCCGTCTGCGTCCCACGCAACGCTCAATGGCCCCATCGCCAGCAGCAACGCGCCCGAGACCACAGGCAATAGCATCTTGTCGCGCCAGGCCAGTGCGATGCCCAAAGCGGACACGGCGAAATAGAGTATCCAGCCGATGATGGAAAATTCCATTTTGGGCAGCAGCATCGCCAATTGAACCAAAGCCAGCGTCATCGGCGCGAAGCGCGCGAGTTCGGACCAAAGGCCCGATTGAGCTTCGAACCGTTTCGCCGCGAGGATGGCGCCGCCACCGGTGATCGCAATGAACCCGCCGAGCAGCGCCAGGTTGCTGTTCGCGGCGAAAAGCATTGCGAGGCTCCACAGCAATCCGCCACCAGATGCCAGAACCAGCAACCACAGCCAGCGGCGCCAGACCGCAAGGCCGAACAGCGCCGCGATGAATACCGCGAGGTAAAGCAACAGGCTCGGCAAATTGCTTGCGCCCATGCCAGCCACCCATGGCGCGACAAAGCCGCCGACCAAGCCCATCAATGCCGTTGGCGGACCATGGCGCAGCGCGAGCGCGAAGGCGATGATCGTGGTCAGGACAACCGCGACGAAGGCCGCACCAATACCCAGCAGACCGTAAATCTCCGCCGCCATATACAAAGTGCCGTAAAGCGTAGCGATGCCTGCACCCGCAAGGCTTTGACCAACGCGCGGGTCAGCGGCAAAGGAATCCCCGATTTTGGGCAGCTTTGCGCCAAACAGGCTGAAGGCAATGAGCAGCCCTGCAAAAATCGTTGCGGTGACAGAACGCGCGGCTGGCCCAAACAAGCCAGCCTCAATTGTGTAGCGCACCAAGAAGAAGCCAGCGAAGACCAAGGCAATGCCGCCGACCCAGATGGGGAGCTTGCCGCCAACGAGATTTTCGAAATTGATCCGTGCAGATATGGGGACTGCATCGGGCGCAGGTGTGGCTGGCGGCGGTGGAAGCGCCAATTCGGCGTCCAACGGCTGTATTTCGGCGGGTGGTTCAGCGGCCCGTTTGGCAACGACCACACGCGCCGCCGCCGGTGCCTCTTTTGGCTCAACCGCGACTGGCCGGTCGGACCAATCCATATTTTCAAGCTTCTCAAGCCGCCGACGAAGATAGCGCACGTCGGCGCGCATCAGATAGACATAAAATGTCAGAGCCAAAACGGCGAGAAAGAGAAACGCGACGAGCAAGTGGCCCCCTTGGCAATATCAGGGGCCACTATGCCGCGCTTTGTATCCAGTTCAAACGGAAATCCGTTGGCCGCAAAATCAATCTTCCGCGTCGCTCCGTGTCATCAGCATCGCATTGATATCGGGAATGGGCCTGTCGGTCATTTCCTTCGCCAATTCCATGATGACGCGCTTTTCAACTTCGGAATGCAAATTCTTCCGAAGTTCGCCAAGCGTGCGTGGTGGCGCGATGATAATCAAGGCTTCGAAATCATGCGCGAGCGCACGCATCCGCAATTGATCCGCAAGATGCGCGGCAAAGCGGTTTTCTTCGTCCTTGTGGTAATCCTGATCACCGCCGCCCGTGGCCGTCCCGTTCTTTCCATCGCTATCGGGAAGGTCAGGCCGGTCTTGGCGAGTCTCGACCTGAAACTCGGGCTGAGCGCCTTTGCCATGATTGCGCAGGAACATCATTTTCTCGCCATCCGCGACGAGCAGCAAGGTGTCATGCGGGATTGATATATGGGTCAATTCGCGATCTTGTCCGCAGCTTTTTCAACTGCATCGCCAGCTTTTTGCGCGGCTTCGCCAACATTGCCAGCAGCTTCAGCCACGGCATTGTCTTTGCGTTCTTCCGAACTGTTATTGGCGAACAGGAAATATGCGCCAACGGCCAACGCGCCTAAAAGCAGCAGACCGATGATAGTGCCAAAGCCGCTGCCGCCGCTTGAAGTGCCAGTGTTGACAGTAACCGATGCGGGGCCAGTATCGCGCTCATAAGCGCGTTCTACGACTGTACCCTGGGCGTCGGTGGTTTCTACGATGCGTTCTTGTACCATGAATTGGTTCCTCCTCTTGAACCAAGCCAAATGGCGCAAAGGCGATTTTGTTCCATCCCCGCGGCCCGTAGATTTACCGTGAGGCTTGCATTTTTGCGCGGAAGTCCACAGCGCAGTGTCATGGATTTACACAATTTCGACATCGACCATTTCCTGCGCGATTATTGGCAGAAAAAACCGTTGCTGATCCGCAATGCGTTTCGCGATTGGCAAAACCCGCTTGAGCCCGATGAACTTGCGGGCTTGGCCTGTGAGGAAGAAGTGGAATCGCGGCTGATTTGCCAAACGGGCGCTGGCTGGGAGATGGAGCAAGGCCCGCTGCCCGAGGAGAGGCTTGCGGCCCTTACCGAAAGCCACTGGACTTTGCTGGTGCAAGCGGTTGATCATCATGTGCCCGCCGTCGCCGACCTGATCGCGCCGTTCCGGTTCATCCCCAATTGGCGCATCGACGATGTGATGGTCAGCCTTGCCGCCGACGAGGGCGGGGTTGGACCGCATTTCGACCAATATGATGTTTTCCTGATCCAAGGGCTTGGCCGCCGCCGTTGGCAGATTGGCGGGCACTGCGATGCCGATACGCCGTTGCTGGAGCATACGGATTTGAAACTGCTCGCAGATTTTCAGGCGACCGAGGAATGGGTGCTTGAACCCGGCGACATCCTCTACGTCCCGCCGGGAATATCGCATAATGGCGTAGCGGTGGGCTCGGATTGCATGACTTACTCCGTGGGCTTCCGCGCGCCGTCGCGAGCTGACCTCTTGGGGCATTATGTCGACGATGTTCTCGATGGCATTCCCGAAGATGAACTGTACCGCGACCCGGATTTGAGCCGACAAGCCAACCCCGGCGAGATTTTGCCTGACGCGCTTGGGCGGCTTCAGACGATGATGCTGGAATCGCTTTCGGACCCCGCCAGCTTTGCCCGCTGGTTCGGAACCTTCAACAGCACGCCCAAATATGCCGACATGGATTGGCGTCCTGAAGCGCCGGTCGAGCCGGAGGAAGTGCGTGAGGCGATTACGGCGCAAAACCCGCTGTCGCGTAACCCGGCGAGCCGCATGGCGTTTATCGCGCACGGAGGGGACGCATTGATGCTTTTTGCCGATGGCGTATGTTTTGACTGCGCGGGCGAGACTGTGGTGCTGGCGAAAATTCTGTGTGCGGAGGATAGCGTTGTTCTCGATGCCGACTTCGCCGCCACTCCAGCCGCCGTCGATCTTCTCACGCAGCTTTGCAACATGGGCTGCATCGCGTTCGAAAGCGAGGAATGACCTGCGCACGCGCTTAAGCATCTGTCAGAAGAAAGCGCATTACGCGTCGGAGGCTGATGCGCTTGCGGCGATTGCGGCGGCGACAATCACGCTGCGGCATTATGCCTGTGATCGCTGCGGCCAATTTCACCTGACCAGCCGGACCAAAGGCAAGCGCATCGCGCGGCCCTCCGCCGATTGAGCTTGTCGATTTAGCCTTCGACCTCGCGCCAAGTGCCCGGCGCAAGGCCATCGAGCGTCCATTCGCCAATCGCATGCCGCACCAGCCGCAACGTCGGGTGCCCGACCGCAGCGGTCATGCGCCGGACTTGCCGGTTGCGCCCTTCGCGAATGGTCAGCTGAATCCAGCTGTCAGGCACGGACAGCCGCACACGGATCGGCGGGTCGCGCGGCCACAGCATCGGGTCGGCAATACGCTCGGCCTCGCAGGGCAGCGTCAGCCCGTCCTTCAACGAAACGCCGCGCCGCAACTGTGCCAGCGCATCGTCGCTCACTTCGCCTTCGACTTGAACGAGGTAGCTTTTGGCCATTTTATATTTCGGGTCCGCTATCCGCGCCTGCAACCGGCCATCGTCGGTCAGCAGCATCAGCCCCTCACTGTCCATATCCAGCCGGCCAGCGGGATAGACGCCGGGCACATCGACAAATTGCGACAGCGTCGGGCGCGGCGACCCTTCGGTGCCCTTGTCGGTGAATTGCGGCAAGACGCCGTAGGGTTTGTTGAACAGGATGATGCGGGACATTTGCCTGCCTTAGCCAAAGCAGCGACGCAGCGATATCATCTTGTCAGCGGCTTAATTCCGTTCGGCGCGCTGGCGGGAACTTCGCGCGCGGCAGGGTGGTTGATGCGGGGTAGGAGATTGACACATGACTGACAACCAGACCCCCGAAGCCCCCAATACGCAAACCCCGACCACGCAGACGCCGCAACCTCAAGCGCAACCCCAAGCCCCTGAGTCGACGCCCAGCGAAGAGCAGGAAAATCGCGGTATGCCGCCCGGCTATGGCAATGGCGAAGTCACAGGCGCTGGCGCAGGGGCAGGCGGTTCCGGCGCGGCGGAGGATTATGACGCGGACCCGGCTGGCGGCGGCGGCAGCTTCCCGCCCGTTGCGCCGACCGAAGGCGAGGGCGGCGCGGACGAGCCGCATGGAGGAACACGCTGATGGAAATCGTCGAACGCATTTCCCGCGTGCTTGCGGGGCAATATTTCAGCCGCAATGCCGCAGGCGCGGCGGGCGATGACGACGCGTCGACATTGGTCGATGCCAACTGGCCGGATTTTCAGGAGGACGCGATTGCCGTCCTCAAAACCCTGCGCGCACCGCCAGCGGCGTTGAGCAATGAAAATGACGCGGCGTTGTGGGGGCTGGTGATCCAGTCGGCGCTTGGCCCGCATGCGGAGAACGGGTGATGGCCGGCGGCTGGACCCGCGACGGCGCGGTGCAGGACCAGATCGACGATAGCGTCAAGGACGCCGTCTCCGGCGCCCGCGCGCG
>JAZKGS010000077.1:0-11564 GCA_040385805.1 Pseudomonadota bacterium
TGGCAAACACCTAGGCACACCCGATCGTCGCAGTATGCATCTGATATACCAACGATTAGTATACGGTTTTGTTTGCGATCTAGGCCATTGACAGACCCTGCTCAGATGGGAATTTCCCTCCAGACGATAGCAACCATCGTCCGACTCAACATGGAGGTTAACATATGACATATATAGAACCTGATGCAGCCTTTTCACCCGCTGGCGGAATTCATGAATTGAGCATTGACGAAATCGAGCAAGTGAATGGTGGGAGATTACGGGTCATTATTAAGGTCATTAGTTGGGTGCTTGGAGCAGAACTAACTTCTGACTCGCCGCAGCGCGAAAAGTAACGAAATCCATACTGAATTTAGCCTGACAGAAGCTATATCATCAACTTCTGTCAGGCGTAGGATTAAGCATGATAAAAAAGCTCGCTTATGTATTTGCTGGGATCGCAATATTGACTTTTCTGTTTGCAGCATATTCTGACGGACGATTAATGCCCTTCGCGGGCTTATTTATCATTTCCGCTGTTATATTGTCAGATCGCTTATTTAAGAAAAATCGATAGATTTGACTTTTGGACATGTGCTGCCAATGCAGTTTTGCGAGCGAACTGGGTTCCCGTCTGCGCTGGAATAATGAGAGTCTTGAACTGACGAGGTTTTGTCTCCCATCACCCCCTCACCCCATGGGGTACAATATCTCTTTCGTCACCTTGTGCACCGCAGTCATCACTTCCGCGCTCAACTTCAGGTCAATCGCGGCGAAGATATCGTCGAGCTGGTCTTCCTTGCTTACGCCCACAATTGTCGACGCTACAAAATCATGCTGTTTCGACCACGCCGTTGCCAGCGTCACCGGCGACATGCCAGCCTCTCTCGCTATTTCGACAATCCGCATCGTGCTCTCAAGAGCGCGCGGCCCGGCAAAGCGTTGCGCCATTTCGACTTGGCGTGACCCGGTCATTTCGAGATAGCGAGAGAAACGCGCGCCTTCGGGGCGAGCGCCGTCGAGATATTTGCCGGACAAAACACCGCCGCCCAAGGGCGAGTAAGGCAGAAGGGAGACGCCCTCCTGACGGCAGACTTGTTTCAGCTCATCTTCAAACCGGCGGTTGTTGATTGAAAAGTTGTTCTGAATGCTCTCGTACCGCGCAGTGCCGAGCTTTTCCGACGTCGCCAGCGATTTCATCAGGCCATAGCTTGTTTCGTTCGAACAACCCAACACCCGCACCTTGCCAGAGCGGACCAACTCGTCGAGCACTTCCATCGTCTCGTCATAGGCAAGGCCATGGTCGGGCCAATGCGTTTGATACAGGTCGATATAATCGGTCTGCAAACGGCGCAGGCTTTCCTCGACTGCGGTGATGATATTGTGGCGGTCAAGCGTCGTCATGCCACCGCGCTTGGGGGATTTGAACCAGGTATGGCTTGGGCCGGAAACCTTGGTTGCCATGATGATGGCGTCGCGGTTCTTGCCCTTCATCCATCGGCCGACAATATCCTCGGTCCGGCCAACCCATTTGATGTCGGGCGGCACCGGATAGCCTTCGGCTGTGTCGAAAAAGTTGATGCCAGCATCCAGGCATTTGTCGAGAATGCGATGCGCCTCCGACTCGTCGGTTTGTGATCCGAAGGTCATCGTGCCCATGCAGATGTCGGACACATAAATGGCGCTTTTGCCGATGCGACGATGTTCCATGTTATTCTCTCCTAATAACGACCAGCCGCCCCAACGACCAGAAATGCGAGCGCAGCAAGTAACCCTGCCACGCGGTTTGAACGGAAACGACCAAGCGCGTTGCTGCCATCCGATTTCAGTGCGGCGACCTGCATGCCAAGATGAAAGGCGACCGGAATGAGGGCGACCAAAGCCTGTTTTTCAGGTCGGACGCTCCAGATGGCCATGCCCCAGCCGAGTATTGTTAAAATGTAGAATGCCGCAACGCCCAAACGAATGTTCCCGCCAAGCCGCAGTGCGCTTGAGCGGATGCCGACCAAAGCGTCATCTTCCCGGTCCTGCATCGCGTACATCGTATCATAGCCGACGACCCAAAATATCGTGCCCGCATAGAGCCAGAACATGGCAGCATTTGCCTGCCCCGTAATAGCTACCCAGCCAACCAGCGCGCCCCAGCTGAACACCAGCCCAAGCCACAATTGCGGCCACCAAGTGATGCGTTTCATAAACGGATATGCGGCGACCAGAAGGATGCTGCCCAAGGCCACAACCTGCGCTTCCCATCGCAATTGGACCAGCACCAGCAGCCCAAGTGCACACAAGCCAAGCAGGAACGCCCAAGCCCCCTGAACGCCGATATCGCCGCTAGGTAAGGGCCGCGACGCCGTGCGCGCCACTTGCGCATCGAGGTCGCGGTCAATGATGTCGTTATACACGCACCCTGCCCCGCGCATGACGATCGCACCCAGAAGCATCCACAACGCCAGGTCCCAGCGTGGAAATAGCCCGCCCGAAAGTGCAAGACCAAACACACATGGCCAGAACAACAGCCACCAGCCTATCGGTCGGTCCAGCCGCGCCAACAGCGCAAGCGCGCGCAGCTTCACCGGCAGCAGAGCAATAATGCCAGTATATTCGCTGTCGGGGACGAGTTTCGAAGTCATGCAGACAGCCCTGCCAAATTTTGAACGATGCGTCATCTTCGAAGTTGAGTGCACTTAAGTTGGGAGATGACGGCACCCGGTTTTGCGGTTAGACGCAGGCCATGCCCGCTACCCCCGCCTGGCCCCCGAAATCAACGCCCCGGCTGTTTGTGGAACAACCGCTGGCCGTGGGCGTGACTCTGAACATCGCTGGCAACAGCGCGCATTATCTGACGAGCGTCATGCGCCTGAAAGAAGGTGCGCCAGTTAAATTGTTTGACGACATTTCGGGCGAATATCTTGCGACCGTCACGAACATAAGCAAACGCGATCTTGACTTGACGGTCGAAGCCAAACTGCGCGAACGCGAAACCACGCCTGATCTTTGGATTGCCCAAGCGCTCGTCAAAAAAGACCGTTTCGATTGGATCGCCGAAAAGGCATGCGAGCTTGGCGTTGCGCGCTTTGTGCCCGTGCTGACCGCGCGCTGCGTGGTGGACAAGGTTAAGGACGACCGCCTGCGCGCGCATATGATCGAGGCTGCTGAGCAATGCGAACGCACTGCCTTGCCGCAAATCGCTCCGCTGACGAAGCTTGATGCGTTGTTGAAAGATTGGCCCACCGAACGGACCTTATACTTCTGCGACGAACGCGGCGGCGAACCGTTTCTGGAGGCCATTAAAGCTGGGCCAGCAGCAGTACTGATTGGCCCGGAGGGAGGCTTCACCGACGGCGAGAACGCCGCGATCCGCGCGCACCCTAGCGCACGTCCAGTGTCACTTGGCCCTCGAATATTGCGTGCCGACACGGCGGCAGTTGCAGCGATCTCAGTCTGGATGGCAAAGAACGGAGATTGGGCAGACTGACCTGCCAGCGGGCTAGTCGATTTGACCTGTAAAGCTGAACGAGAATGTTGATGGTCCAGAAGGGGTTGCTGCGGCCATTGTGCCAGAGGGCTGGAAACGCAGGCCATTCAGTGCAGTATTATATCCCGACCCCAATGGCGCGTTAAATGGCGCGCCACCGCTAGCTTGACTTGAATAGGTCACCATCGTTCCCTGATTGAATGCGGCAAGCCCACTGTTCCCCAAATTCATCGTCATCGGCGTTGATGCGTCAAGTGTAAAATTCGCGGGAAATGGATCGGTTATCACAATGCTGTTTGCATCCACCGCCAAGCTACCTGTGTTTTGAACGGTGATGGTGTAACGGATGCGGGCACCTGGAAGCGCCTTTGGGTTGGACGAACTGACGCCGTCACTGAGTATAGTCGACGACTTTGTTAGCACCAGCGTCGCATTCGCGTTCACGGAGGTGTTCGTGATTGTACAGGTGATGACATCCCCCAACACGGGTGTAATATTCCCGGGTACGCTTGTCGGGAATGTGCCACTAATTCCATTGGTGGCATTCGCGCACGTGAGTGTTGCTGCATATTGCGTCAGACTGCCCGGCCCGGACATTATTTCATTTAGGGTGTAGGTCGTGCCTGCATTTAGCTCCACTAACCCGGTGTTACCGCCGGTTACACTGGCGTTGTTGCCGGTCGTCGTCGCAGACGCGACCACCGTCGTGCCCTGATTAATGCGAACGGTAAACTGATCGGTTGAAAAACGCCTGTTGGCACCAAGCGACTTACGCAACCGGATATGGGGTATCGCCGCATTGTTAAAAACGCAGATGACGGCATCGCCAAATTGCAGGGTGCCAAACACATAATTGGTCGTCAGGACATTACTGGGCAATGACGTGGTTGAGCTGCCCGTTGCGTTGGTACAGGTCAGCCGACTTTCGTATTTAGTCAACGGGCTGATGCTGCCTGCCGCCATCGCTTCGGACAGGGTGAGTGATATCCCCGACGCCAACGACAGCGGGGTTGCGGTAAACGCGCCATTGCCGGTCCCGGTGGTCGTACCCGACGCCAATGTTGTGCCATTTGATGTTGCGGTGACACGAAAGTTGAATTGGTCTGCTGGATCGACGCGAGCGCCAGTGATCGTCTTGCGCAACCGGATGGACGCAAAGCGTACCGCGAACATGGCCCCCTGTAGGCCGCCAGCCTGCATATTTACCCGTACATTAGTAGGGCTATTGCTTGCGACAATATATCCCCCCACGGTGCCGGAGACGCCGGTTTGGGTGAAAGTGCTGGTCCCTGCGCCTGTAATCGTTGGATACGCATTACCACTGATCGGGTTGACCTGATCCAAAATCTGCCAGCCGGAGCCATTGGTCACAAACTGCAGATTTTCATTTTCATTAGTGGACTCGGCATCCGCCGCGACAAAGGAATAAGCCGTCACGGCCGGCGCACCGGGTGGCGGTGTAATATTGATGCTTGAAAAAACAATCGACCGGTTTCCAGCAGTCGAAGTGTATAAAACCGGTCTTCCAGGGATACCGATAAAGGCAGAATTGCCAACTGCAGCGCCTGTCCAAGATGGCGCAGCAATCGCGCCAAATGCGGTCTGGTTCGTTGGCGTGACCCGAAGGTTGAACGACAATACCGAACCATCGTTCAAGTTGAACGAGAAATTTTGCCCCGCGCCGGACCGCGCCGTAGCGTCGTTATACGCTCTAAAATCGAGCCAGCAGTAAGTCTCCCATCCCGCAGGTGCGCTGCCTTGCGTCGTGGCTGGCGCGCAGCTTTGTGCCTGCGCTGGAGCGGTCCACAGGCATAACCATAAGGCGCACAGGCTAGCCCATGCGCAAAAAATACGCTTCATCCGGTCCAATGAACACATCCCAATTCAAAGACTGTTTGCTTGAGCCAAGTGCTAATGGGACGTAGTTAACAACGGGTAAGCTGTTTTCCCGCTTCATCCATTTTGCTATTCAATTTGGACAAAGATTTTGTTCTGACGCTTTGTTTTTTATGATTAATTTAACGTCTTGAATATATCCGCGTATCTCTGAAAAAATTAAGGGTGCGCAGTGGCGACAGGTAAAAACTACGGCAAAAGCAATTTTCTCTCCCGGATCCTCACAGTTTTGGGATTCGCATTATTGTGCTTAACACCATCGCTCGCGGCGGCGCAGACGGTGAACCAATATATTAATACCAACGCTGCCTCGATTCCTGAATCGACCAGCTGTGCCTCGACGATAACGCGCAATTTTTCTGTCGGGAATTTCAATGTGGCTGATGTTAATATTGGCGTGCTGCTCACGCATGCCTATCGGTCAGATTTGCGCATAACATTGACCTCGCCCGTAGGAACGTCGGTTCAGATCATGAATAATGCGGGCGGCGCTGCGGATAATTTGAACGTGCTGTTTGATGATGAGGCTGCTTCTACCATCACTTCGCACACCGCAAATGATACCACAGGCACCGTACCGCCCTATTTGCGCACGTTCCGCCCGGGCGAAGCTCTGAGCGCTTTTGACGGACAGAATGCGCAAGGCACGTGGACCATGACAATCTGTGATCTTGTCGCGAGAGACGAAGGTGTGTTTACCCGAACGGACTTGTACGTCACGCAAGCGCCAACTAGCTTTGCCGACCTCTCGCTGACCAAAATTGTGAGCAATGGCAACCCAATCCCGGGCGCAAATGTGACCTACACGCTGAGCGTTAATAACGCGACAGCTTCCAACGTCAGCGCAACCGGTTTGACCGTTCTGGATATCTTGCCATCTGGAGTCGCCTTCGTCAGTGCAACCGGGACAGGTTCGTACAACAGCACATCGGGCGTTTGGACGGTTGGCACGCTTCCCCGCAACTCCACCGCAAGCATAGCTATTACCGTTTCTGTCACCGCCGCGAATGGCGCGCTGGTCACGAACAGCGCTGAAATTCTCACGTCGTCGGCAACTGATATTGATTCTACGCCGAATAACGGGGCAGCGTCCGAGGATGACTTTGCAACGGTGTCATTCACCGTAAGCAGCGCCCGAACGGCCGGCGTTATGCCGACATTGGTTTGCCCAGTGGGGTCAACGCTGTTTGACTGGGACATTATTAGCTGGGTCGCTGGGTCGACTAATGTCAGCTATGCCGTAGCCAATCTTGGTACCATCAATTTCAACATTGCGATTAGCGGTGGCGCATTTTTGAACAATGCTGGAACTGGTGGCCAGTCCCCTGCACGTCAGGCGAACTTCACAGGCGGAACTTTGCCTGCGCAAAGCTCCCTTGTCCAATTGGTGGACTTTACCACCAGATCGGCCGCGGTGACTACGACCATTACCTTGCCTACGGCGGTCCCCGGTGTTCAATTTTCGTTGTTTGATGTTGACCATGTCCCTAACGAATTTGCAGACCGGGCTACGGTAACAGGTTTGTTCAATGGCAACGCTGTTACTGCAACACTAACAAACAATGTTGCCAATTATGTTATTGGCAATACCGCTTACGGCGATGCAAACGCGATAAACAATACACGGAACGGGAACGTTGGCGTGACCTTTTCAACCCCCGTCGACACTATCGTAATCGTATATGGCAATCACAGCATTGCCCCCGTAAACCCGCTGCAGCAGGCAATTTCCATTCATGATTTTACCTTTTGTCGCCCGCAAGCGAATATATCCGTCACCAAAGTCAGCAATATATTAAGCGACGGCATTAGCATGGCCAACCCCAAGGCATTGCCAGAGGCTGTTGTCAGCTATTGCATCTTGGTCACTAACGCAGGCAGCGCGACCGCAACCAACGTCTCCTTCGCCGACGTCATTCCCACAGAGTTGAGCTATATCCCCGGAACCCTCGTTTCAGGACCAAGCTGTACTACCGCCAAAACGGTTGAGGATGACGACGCATCGGGCTCGGATGACAGCGACCAAATTGGCGCATCGATAAGCGGCGGTACCATTAACGCAACCGCAGCCTCAATGGGACCCAATTCAGCTTTCGCGCTTATTTTCAATGCGACAGTAAACTGATCAATGGAATCTGCTGGCCAAATAGCGGGGACATTTCTAAACCCCCGCCATGAGCACAAAAACTGTTTCGGACCGCAAATATCCCGTCATTGAAACGCGCGATCAATTGATCGCCGCGATTGCCAAGGGTGAGAAGCCCAAGGACCGCTGGCGTATTGGCACTGAACACGAAAAATTTGTGTATAGTCGTAGCGACCATCACGCGCCTTCCTATGACGAACCCGGCGGTATCCATGACCTTTTAATGGCACTGACAGAGTTTGGATGGGAGCCTGTTTACGAAAACGGCAAAGTCATCGCGATGAGCGGTAGCGACGGCACTGTCAGTCTTGAGCCAGCGGGACAACTTGAATTGTCAGGCGCACCGCTGGAAAATCTTCACCAGACCTGCGCGGAAACCGGACGGCACTTGAAACAGGTGAAGGCCATTGGCGATAAGACCGGCACTGGCTTTCTGGGGTTAGGGCTCTGGCCGGACAAGACCCGCGCTGAACTGCCGATCATGCCCAAGGGCCGTTACGAGATCATGCTGCGTCATATGCCGCGCGTAGGCAGCATGGGCCTTGATATGATGCTTCGGACCTGCACAATTCAGGTCAATCTTGATTATTCTAGCGAAGCCGACATGGCGCATAAATTCCGGACCTCGTTGGCGCTCCAACCGCTGGCGACCGCTTTATTCGCAAATTCGCCTTTCTTAGAAGGCAAGCCAAATGGCTTTCTGTCCTACCGAAGCCATATCTGGTCCGACACAGATCCGCAACGCACCGGCATGCTGCCGTTCGTGTTCGACGCCAATTTCGGCTACGAACAATATGTCGATTATATGCTCAAGGTGCCGATGTATTTCGTCTACCGCGATGGCAAATATATCGATGCATCGGGTCTAGATTTCCGTGACTTTTTGAAAGGAGAACTTTCCGTGCTGCCCGGTGAAAAACCAACGGTCAGCGACTGGGAAGATCATATGTCTACCGCCTTTCCCGAAGTCCGGTTGAAAAGCTTTCTGGAAATGCGCGGCGCCGACGGCGGGCCATGGAATCGTATCTGTGCGCTGCCGGCTTTCTGGGTGGGCTTGCTATACGATCAAGCCGCCCTTGATGCGGCATGGGACGAAGTAAAGCATTGGACGATGGAAGAGCGTGAGACACTGCGCAGCGCCGTGCCAGCGCAAGGCCTCAATGCCGCGATACCCGGCGGCGGCAAGTTGTTGGACCTTGCTGGCCGAATTCTCGACATTTCATCATCCGGCCTGGCGGCGCGCAATTGCCTGAACGGCAGCGGTGACAATGAAACCGGATATCTTGATCCATTGCGCGAAATCGTTGCCAGCGGCAAAACCGTTGCGGAAGTTTTGCTTGATAAATATCATGGCGAATGGGGTGGCGATTTGTCGCGCGTGTACGACGAAATGAGCTTCTAAACCTAAGCCGCAGCGCATAGTGCCAAAGTGCCACAGTTGAGTTGAAATTTCACTTTTACTGCAATGCTTTGTTGATTCTATGACACAGCCCCGTAAAGGCGCAAACGAGTATCAGGAGCGCGACTATGATTCCGCCTCCTTCGTTCGTCACCTCAGGGAGAATATCATGCGCTCTGTACGCTCTACATTAGCATCCAGCGTCGCCATCGCGGTTGCCAGCACTAGCCTTTTCATTGCACCTGCCGCTTTTGCGCAAGACGAAACCGCGCAAAACAGCGCGACGTTAGGTGAAATCGTCGTCACCGCGCAGCGCCGCGAAGAAAATCTGCAAGACGTGCCATTGTCGGTAACCGCTGTCAGCGGCGACCAACTGAGCGCCCTTACCGCCGGCGGCGTCGATATTCGCGGCATGTCTGGACGCGTACCAAGCTTGCTGGTTGAATCGTCGTTCGGCCGCACCTTCCCGCGTTTCTACATTCGCGGCCTTGGCAACACCGACTTTGACTTCAACGCATCGCAACCTGTCAGCTTGATCTATGATGATGTCGTTCTGGAAAACCCAATCCTTAAAGGCTTCCCAATTTTCGACATGGAGCGCGTCGAAGTATTGCGCGGACCACAAGGCACCTTGTTTGGCCGCAACACCACTGCAGGTATCGTCAAGTTTGACAGCGTAAAACCAAGCGATGTCGCTGGCGGCTATGGCAAGATTTCTTATGGCCGCTTTAACGCCGTCAATATCGAAGGCGGCTTCGGCGGTCCACTGGGCGAAAAAGTCAGCGTCCGCGTGTCGGGGATGTATCAACGCCAGGATGATTATGTCGACAACGTCCTGCCAAGCGGCACAACGAAGGATGCGTTCGAAGGTTATAAGGAATATGCGGCACGCCTGCAGTTTCTGATCAAGCCAAGCGATGATTTCGACATTTTGCTGACTGGCCAGTTCCGTTCATTAGACGGCACGGCTCGCTTGTTCCGCGCCAACGTGTTCACGCGCGGCCAAGAAGGTCTGAACGCCAACTTTAACCGTTACCGCGTATCGACCGATGGCAAGAATGAACAGCGTGTCGACACACGGAATATGACAGCGCGCATGACCTATGATGCTGGCCCGGTATCGCTGATTTCCGTGACCAGCTATTGGCAAGGCGACGCGACGTCGGTTGGCGATGTTGATGGCGGCTTTGGCGCCAACTTCTTGCCGCCAAATTTGTATGGCCCAGGCGAAATCCCATTCACCGCCGAAACCCGCGACAGCGTTCCAAATCTGAAGCAGTTCACGCAGGAATTCCGCATTGCCAGCAACAATGACGGCCCCTTGAGCTATCAGGCTGGCGTCTTTTACTTTGACGAAAATCTTAGCATCGTTTCGGAAAATTACTCCACCTTGGGTGATCCGAACAATGCACCCGACGGCGTCAACATCGTCGTATCGCAGCGTCAGAACAGCAAGGCTTATGGCATTTTCGGGTCGATGACCTATCAGTTGACCGATCAGTTCAGCGTCACTGGCGGCCTGCGTTATAATGACGACAAGCGTGACTTTGTCGCCGTGCGAAGCAAGGACAGCCAGTTCCCCGGCTTCCTGCAAAACCCGCTTGGCACGGTGCGCCGTGATGTCAGCGACAACAACCTGACCTGGGATCTGAGCGGCACATACGCAGCGACCGATGACGTAAACCTCTATGCGCGTGTCGCACGTGGTTACCGCGCGCCATCGATCCAGGGCCGCATCCTGTTCCCGCCAGCAACAGCTACTCCGTTGGAAAGCGGCGTAACCGTTGGCCAGTCGGAAACGATCACGTCTTATGAAAGCGGTATTAAATCGACGCTGCTGGACGGTCGTGCCCGTTTCAATATCAACGGCTTCTATTACGAACTAAAAGACGCGCAACTTACCGCAGTCGGCGGCGGGGTTAACGCCAACCGCTTGATCAACGCGGAAATGGTTCGTGGCTACGGTTTCGAAGCTGACGTTGAGTTCAAGCCATTCCCACAACTGTTGTTGACCGCTGGCGTAAGCTACAACAACACCAGCATCCAAGACGCAGGCCTGACCACCGCAGCCTGTGGCGCCACCCGCGTTGATACATTCCCTAACGTATCCTTGTGCACCCCGCTTGACCCAATCGTCGTTGCCGCAGCGCCCTTCTCGGCCGCCATCGTCAACATCGATGGCAACAGCCTGCCACAAAGCCCCAAGTGGATTGCGAACTGGTCGGCACGTTACGGCGTTCCTGTGGGTGACGGCGAAGTCTATGCCTTCACCGATTGGGCCTATCGTTCGAAAATTAACTTCTTCTTGTATGAATCGGTTGAATTCCAAGACAAGCGCATGCTCGAAGGCGGCGTCCGCGTTGGCTACAAAACCGACGCATTCGATATTTCGGCCTTTGTCCGCAACATCACCAAGGACACGTCGGCAGTCGGCGGCATCGACTTCAACAACCTGACCGGCTTCGTCAACGAACCGCGCATCTGGGGCGTCGAAGCCGGCTTCAAGTTCTAATTCTGGACAATATGTGTTAAGAACGGGGTGGGTTTGCGAAAGCAGACTTGCCCCGTTCGCATATCGGGGTTAAGGGCACCCTTCTTCGCTGAAAAGCGGAGTGCAGGAGTTTAGCTCAGTTGGTAGAGCATCGGTCTCCAAAACCGAGGGTCGT
>JAZKGS010000078.1:0-5088 GCA_040385805.1 Pseudomonadota bacterium
GAAAAGGCCTTTGCGGCGGGCGCGGACATTAAGGAAATGTCATCGCAGTCCTTTGCCGAAATGTACGGCTCAAACTTCTTCGCTGGCTATGACCGCGTGACCGCGACGCGCAAGCCCTGGATTGCGGCTGTGAACGGCTTTGCGCTGGGCGGTGGGTGCGAATTGGCGATGATGGCGGACTTCATCATGGCAGGCGACAATGCGAAATTCGGGCAGCCTGAAATCAAGTTGGCGGTCACCCCGGGAATGGGCGGATCGCAGCGGCTTACGCGCGCGATTGGCAAAGCCAAAGCGATGGAAATGTGCCTGACTGGCCGAATGATGGATGCCGCAGAGGCGGAGCGTTCAGGCTTGGTCGCTAAGGTCGTTCCGGCGGCTGATTTGGTTGAAGAGGCTGTCAAGACCGCAACAGCGATCGCCGCGATGGCGCCCTTGGCGGCGATCGCGTGCAAGGAAATGGTCAACGCTGCGTTTGAAACCACGTTGCAGCAAGGCGTCGTGTTTGAACGCCGTCTTTTCCACGGACTGTTCGGCACGGAAGATCAGAAAGAAGGCATGGCTGCCTTTGTTGAGAAGCGTCCCGGTAATTGGACGGGGAAGTAATCGTTCAGCGGGGTTCGGCGATCTTCTCGATCATCTGAAATTTTCCAAGTCCGCATCCAGCGCCTTCATACAACCTGCCGCCTTGATCATGCAAAACGCGGACGATGTCGACGCTGCACAGTTGGTTAAGCGACGTGCGGTAGGAAAAGCGGTCCTCAAACTTAAGGCTTGGGCAGCTTTGCGGCAGAGCGTTCCGATAGGTCTTGCCGCCCGCCATGCGGAAATCGATGGTGCTGTTATCGACAACCTTCGTTGACCGGATCTGCGATATGGTTACGCAGCTTTTCGGTTCGCCCACTGCGCGAACGGGTTCTGCGGCTTTCTTGGCTGAAAGCGCCACTGCGCCGCCGCCTGAAAGCAAGGCAATTGCAGGAATGATCAACAGCATCTTACGCATCGGCATTCTCCAACATCACGACTCGGACTTAGTCAGGTCTGCCTGAACTTTAGCTGACTTGATTTTCGGCGCTGGCGTTTTGGGTTTGAATCGGCACAGGTCAGCCACGGGGCAGCGCCAGCATTCGGGCGTTCGCGCCTTGCAGACATAGCGACCATGCAGGATTAGCCAATGATGCGCGCCGATGCGGAATGGCTGAGGTGTGCTTTTTTCAAGCGCTTTCTCAACCGCAATAACGGTCTTGCCGGGCGCGATGCCGGTGCGGTTACCAACGCGGAAGATATGGGTGTCGACCGCAAAGGTTTCTGCGCCGAACGCTGTGTTCATGACAACATTGGCGGTCTTGCGTCCTACGCCGGGCAATGCCTCCAATGCGTCGCGGTCGGCTGGAACTTCGCCTCCATGATCGCGCACGAGGATTTCGGACAGCGCAATGACGTTCTTCGCCTTGTTATTAAACAGGCCAATTGTCTTGATATGCGCTTTCAAGCCATCCAGCCCAAGCGCGACCATTTGCGCCGGCGTCTTGACGCCCTCGAACAAAGCCTTCGTCGCTTTGTTCACGCCCACATCTGTCGATTGCGCCGAGCAAGTGACCGCGACGAGCAACTGGTATGGATTGCCATAAGCCAGCTCAGTCTCCGGGTCGGGATTTGCCTCCGCCAGCCGCCGGTAAAATTCAAAAATGTCCGCTTTCTTCAAAGTCCGAGGACCTCTTGCATAGTATATCGGCCGGGCTTTTGCCGCGCTAGCCAGACAGCAGCTTTCACTGCGCCACCGGCGAAAATCGCGCGACTTTCGGCGCGGTGGATGAGCTCAATGCGTTCGTTTTCGGATGCGAAGATGACCATATGGTCGCCTGCGACGCTGCCGCCGCGTAACGATGCAAAGCCAATATCGCCGGCCTTGCGCGCACCCGTAATCCCGTCACGGCCACGGTCGCTGTGATCTTTCAAGTCAACCGCGCGGCCTTTTGCAGCGGCTTCGCCAAGCAGCAATGCTGTGCCCGATGGCGCATCGACCTTGTGCCTGTGGTGCATTTCGAGGATTTCGATGTCCCAATCCTCGCCAAGCTGCCGCGCGGCCTGTTCCACCAAGGCGGCGAGCATCGTGACGCCCAACGACGTATTGCCAGTTTGCAAAACGGGAATGTCACGCGCGGCATCGTCGATCAGGAAATGGTGGCGTTCCTCTAGTCCGGTTGTGCCGATGACGATGGGTTTGCCCGCCGAAACGCAGGCGTCGAGATTGGCCTCCACCGCATGCGGGCTTGAAAAATCGACGACGACGTCGGACGCGGCAATCAATCCCGCAAGGTCGCCATCCTTGTCAACGCCACCTGCATGTTCATGGCCGTCTGCGACAATCGCATCGACCAAAGCCTGCCCCATGCGTCCCGCGCTGCCAATTATTCCAATTTTCATATCTGTTGCCCTGCAATATTATCCGGGTCTTACTATATTAAAGACCTGAGACAAGTTTAGGGTGACGATGAAGGAAATGATGTGAATCAGGAAATCAAAAACATCGTGATCCTGACAGGCGCAGGCGTCAGCGCCGAAAGCGGCATTGATACTTTCCGCAGCGCAGGTGGCTTGTGGGAGCAGCATAAGGTTGAGGATGTGGCAACGCCTGAGGCCTTTGCCCGCGACCCCGACCTTGTGCTGCGTTTCTATGATATGCGTCGAGAGCGTATTCAGCAGGTCGAGCCCAACGCCGCGCATCATGCGCTCGCGCGGCTGGACGCGGCGTGGTCGGGCAATTTGCTGTTGGTGACGCAAAATGTTGATGACTTGCACGAAAGGGCAGGGGCAAAGCGTCTGCTGCATATGCATGGCGAGCATTTGAACGCATGGTGCAGCGCCTGTGACGAACGGCACCCCTGGCGCGGGACGTTGATTGACCGGCCTGCTTGCCCAGCATGTGGCATCGCGGGCCAATTGCGGCCTGACATCGTGTGGTTTGGGGAAATGCCTTATCGCATGGACGACATTTACCATGCATTGAACCGGGCCGACCTGTTCGTCAGCATTGGCACGTCAGGTGCAGTCTATCCTGCCGCGGGCCTGGTGCGCGAGGCGCGGCAAAAAGGTATCAGGACGCTGGAGCTGAACCTTGAACCATCGCATGGCACGTCATGGTTCGAAGAATCGCGACATGGCCCAGCGACTGAAGTGGTGCCTGCATGGGTAGACGAAATTTTAGGCGGCTAACGCGCCACAGCTACTGCAACCTGCGTCTTTTGGCAGGCGGATGGATCGCATCGCCGGAGCCATCCCGTCGAACAGATGCAACTTGCCCTTCTGCGCCTCTCCGAAGCCCGTCAGAGCACGAATAGCCTCCATGGCTGCAAATGACCCCATCAGGCCGCACATGGCCCCCAGAACGCCCTGAGTGGCGCAGTCGTCGCAGTCATCGGGGTCATGCGCGTCGCCGACGAAGCAGCGATAGCAGGGTGCATCGTTTTGCCATCCAGTGAAGGTACCGATCTGCCCATGGAATTGGCCAATCGCGGCGCTGACCAATGGCACTTTGGCGGCGAGGCAGAGGTCGTTGACGATCAGGCGGGTAGCAAAATTATCGCAGCCATCGATGACCACATCGACGCCAGTCAGGATGGCTGCCGTGGTGGCGCGGTCAACACGCTGCTTATGGCCAATGAACGTCACATCAGGGTTCAGGCGCGCGACGGCGGCGCGAGCGGCATCGACCTTGGCGGTGCCAATGTCGCTTTCGCTATAGAGAATTTGCCTTTGAAGATTGGAGAGCGAAACAACGTCGTCATCGATAACGCTGATGGTCCCGACGCCAGCTGCCGCCAGATATTGGATAGCGGGACAGCCAATACCACCAGCGCCAATCAAAAGCACATGGCTCGATAACAATTTGGACTGACCCGCACCGCCAATGTCGCGCAGCACAATGTGCCTTGCGTAACGGTCAAGCTGTTGGTCGCTAAGCGTCATACGCCAGTGGAGCCAAAGCCCCCGGTGCCGCGTGTGGTTTCATCGAGCGATTCGACCTCAATCATTGCACCTTTGGTAACGGGCGCGACGACAATCTGCGCGATGCGGTCGCCTTTCGTGATCGTGAAATCATCTTCGCCCAAATTCGCCAATATGACCTTCACTTCGCCGCGATAATCGCTGTCGATGGTGCCGGGTGTGTTCAGGCAGGTGATGCCATTTTTGAGCGCAAGGCCCGAGCGCGGGCGGACCTGAACCTCATATCCTTCGGGAATGGCAAAGGCGAAACCTGTTGCCACGGCATGGCGTTTGCCCACCCGCAGGATCAGGCTTTCGGCAGCGCAAATGTCCATGCCAGCCGCGCCCGATGTCGCGTATTCCGGCAGTGGCAGGCCAGCGCCATGGTTCAGGCGCTTGACGCGAATTTCAACCTTTGGCGAGTGCATCGGCAACCTTCTCCATCAATTTGCGGGCAATGACGTCTTTGGGGCTTTCGGGCCAGCTATCGACGCCGTCTTTGGTGACGATATGAAACGCATTGTTTTCGCCGCCCATAACGTCGCCGGATACGTCATTGGCGACAATCCAGTCGCAGCCTTTTTTCGCGAGCTTGGCCTGCGCATGTTCCATGATTTTTTCGGTCTCCGCAGCAAAGCCAATGAGGAGCTTTGGTCGATTGGTATGCGCTGCAAGTCTTGCCAATATGTCGGGATTTTCGGTCAGGTTTAGCGCAGGGATGCTGCCGCCGTCTTTCTTGATTTTCTGTTCCGGCGCTTGCGCAGCGCGCCAATCGGCGACAGCAGCCACCATAATCGCGGCGTCGACGGGCAGGGCCTTTTCGACCTCGGCCTGCATTTCAAGCGCGGTTTCGACGTCAATTCGAATGACACCCGGCGGTGTCACCAAATGGACCGGGCCAGCGATCAGCGTGACGTCCGCTCCAAGGTCCGCCGCTGCTGCCGCAATCGCAAAACCCTGACGCCCCGAGGAACGGTTGGCGATGTAACGCACGGGATCAATCGCCTCATGCGTTGGGCCGGCGGTCACGAGGACGCGCTTGCCGAATAATGGCCGATGTTGAACCTCGGCAAAGTCGGGTTGCGCGGTAAGTGGAGACGCGCT
>JAZKGS010000079.1:0-6379 GCA_040385805.1 Pseudomonadota bacterium
GGCCGCGATCAGGAAGTTTACTTCGCACGTCCGTCGCTTCGTCTCGTCATCAACCAGCCGTTCGGTATCACTGAGCGTACTGGCCAATATGACGTCATCGCGACCGTTAAGGGCGGTGGTCTCTCGGGCCAGGCTGGCGCGGTCAAGCACGGCATCGCACAGGCACTGTCGAAATTCGAACCATTGCTGCGTAGCGCAGTGAAGGCCGAAGGCTTCCTCACACGCGATAGCCGCGTTGTTGAGCGTAAGAAATACGGCAAGGCCAAGGCGCGTAAGAGCTTCCAGTTCTCGAAGCGTTAAAAATATTCAGCGACGCGCAGGCTTTCCTGCGCGGGCTATACAAAAAAGGGCGGCTCCATCGGGGTCGCCTTTTTTCGTTGTGGGCCATCGCTTTCGTCGGCACACAGGTCCGATGATCAAATATATCCTTATCGCGCTGCTGCTTGGCTTGGTTGGTGCTGGCCTATGGTTCTGGAGCAAGACTGACCCGCAGAAGCTCGATTTCGCGGACCGAATGGCACCCGGTACTTCTGAGCATACAGCAGCGCCGCAGACGAGCATCGCTTATGGTGATGATGCGCGGCAGATGCTGGATATCTACGCGCCTACGGAAAAGGCTGGAGCCGAACGGCCAGTGTTGATCTTCTTCCATGGCGGCGCATGGCGAGATGGCGAACGGGACGGCTATGGCTTTTTGGGTCGCGCCTTTGCGGCACGAGGCTTTGTGACCGTGATTGCCGACTACCGCAAAGCACCCACAGTGCGCTTTCCGGCATTTGTCGAGGACACCGCGGACGCCATTGCATGGGTGCATGGCAATATCGCCAAACATGACGGCGATGCACGCCGCATTTTTCTGATGGGGCATAGTGCGGGTGCGCACATCGCGATGATGACGGCGCTTGACCCGCAATGGCTCGCCGCAAACAATCTCAAGCCGGATGTTATCAAAGGGGTCATTGGCCTCGCAGGCCCTTATGATTTTCTGCCGCTGACGACCGAGTCCTCCAAAATTGCGCTCGGGCAGTGGCCTGACCTAACCGAAACGCAGCCTATTACGTACGCACGCGGCGATGCCCCGCCGCTTTTGCTGTTGACGGGTGACAAGGACACGGTGGTAAAGCCGCGCAACAGCAGGGTCCTATCAGCAAGGATCGAGGAATTGGGCGGCAAGCAAAGCCTTAAAATTTATCCCGGGGTCGACCATGCCGACATCATCATGGCGATCGCGCGGCCCTTCCGGAAGAAGGCGCCCGTTATTGCCGACGTCGTCGATTTCATCAAAGCGCACTGACAGCGCTTCATTCCACCGTCTGGATTACCAACCGGATCTTTGCGGAAATGCGTTCAATGTCAGCCGTGAATCGTTCGACCAAGCGATCCGAATCCAGACCGATCATCTCGAAAATCTGCGGCGCAGATAGTGACAGGCGCAATGTCGGCGCCCAGCCGCCATCTGTATTTTTGAGGCACTTGACGGGTTGCCCGACATGGCAAATTTCGGCGGCAGTTAGCTTGTCACGCGGTTCTGCGAATGTATCCGACATATCGGTATAGAGGCCGCGATAAACAGCGCGGGCTTGTTCAAAATCCAACGCTTTGCCGGTTGACGGCAAGGGATCCGTCAACGCGATGACATACAGCATTTTGCGGTCAAGCGGATGCACGGGCGCGAGGTGATTGACATGGTCACCAGCGGCAGGGTCATCAGCGGCGCCCTCGATCAGGCGGAACGGTGTTGTAGCCGTCAGATTGTGCATCGCTGTTCCAAAGGCCAGAATAACCGCATCAACGCGCTCCATGGGCATGGCAAGCAAGCGCTCAAGTTCAAACAATCCCGCCTCAAGCCGAAGCAGAAGACCGAAATTGGTCTGGTGCGGCAGTATGTCGTCCGTGTCGCTCCATCCGGTCGGCATGTCGCCACGTGCAAAGAAATGGGCAAGCCCGGCCGGGGCTACGTGTCCACTCTTCATACGTTTCGACAATGCAGATGGCACAAGTGCCCATGCGCTGAAGGGAGGGCCGCCAATGAACTTTGAGCCCGTGAGGAATATGCTGGCACCGCGCGTCAAATAAGCGGCGATGGTATCCGGCGAAATACGGCCTTGGCAGGCGTCGACAACGAGATCGAGTGAGTCCCCATATGCACCAAGCAGTGCGTCGACTGCCGACAGGCTTGGGGTAACAATGCCGGTTTTTGACCGGTGAATGATATGAACAAGCGGGCGCCCGCCGGTCGCAATGATCTGGCCAGCGGTTTCCAACAATAAAGCAGTATATTCGCTGTCATTACGCACTGGTCCGTCATCGGTGCGCGTTTTCAGCGTCTGAATGGCAACTCGGTCAGCGCCGAAACCAGACAAATGTCCGCCCTTTTCGACCTGTATTCCCAATGCCGTGCGGTTGGCGAAATACTGGCCGGCCTGCGAAAAAAGGCAGCCGCTGCCGACTTCATCGACCTCTACGACGATGTTGGTCACATGCTGCCCACTTTGCAACGCAAGTGCGAGGGCAAGATATTCCAGGTCGGTGCCCGATGCACCGAAAGCAACGTCTACATCCGTTGCAAGCCCGTATACGCGGCGAATGCGGCTGCGGGCGTTGCGCAGGAAGCGAGTATATGCTGCATCCTCGCTTTCGCCCTGGGCCACCGCTAGCCGCAACTGATGGTGCACGGCATGGGCATGGGCATAAGCGGGCGCGGAAACAGAACTGGCCGTGGATGACGAGTAGCTGATGGCGCGAATTGGTTCAGGGGCGCAGCCATAGCTGTTAAGCCCGCTTTGTTCGTCCAACGTAATCCGGTCGTCGCCGCCAGCACTCATCAACGTGGCCGTCGGCAGGTCAAGTATCGACATGGAATAGCTCTCCTGTTGGCAGTATCGCCCTAGTACTGCCATAATGCGGCAGTATCGCCCCGCGAATACACAAAACAACTAACAGGCCAAAGCCCCGATGCCAGTCGAAATAATTTCTCCAGCCACAAAATTGTCGATACCGTCGCGTTACCGTGACACTATCAAACTGTTATTTATCGCAAAGCACGCCCTGGGCGATGGGACGCGTGACACAGTCGATGGCGATCATGCAGTGTACCACCGGGAAGTGCGCGATACGCTGGAGAATATGGGTTTGAATGTGCAGGTCGCAAATAACCCGGAAGTGCTGTTTACAAAGCCGGACGTCGATTTCGTATTCTCGTTGCTAAATCGCGGCGGCTATCTCAACAGTGAATTGCTGATCCCGACGTTATGCACCCGTCTTGGCATTCCGTATCTCGGCGCTACACCGATTTTGCGTGGGCTATCGGACGACAAGCATTTGATGAAGATGGCTGCGCGCGCGCGCGGCGTTCCGACCGCTGATTCTGCGATCTTCCGGCGCGGGGCGCCAATCGACCCCATCACAGACTGGTCGTCCGACCGTTATGTGATCAAACCGAACGCTTCTTCGGCAAGTTGGGGCGTTTCGATCGAAAGTGATTGGGCTGGTATTAAGCGCGCTGTCGAGGCCCTGCATGAAGAAGGCCATGATGCACTGGTGGAGCCATTTCTTTCTGGGATCGATGTAGAGCTTCCCGTCATTGGCGCACGCAAGGCGCAGTATCTGCCGCTGATGCGTTTTGACCATGATACCGAAGTATTACGAACATACGCCGAAAAGCGTGGTTTTGAGGCAAGTGAAGCCAGGCTTGTGCCCGAGACGGATCCTGCATTCATAAAGCAAGTGCAAGACCTGACCGGCAAATTGCTACCCGAATTATGGCCATTTGATTATGGCCGCTTCGAATTCCGCTTTAATCCAGTTACAGGCGAAATTAACTTCCTTGAAGTCAATTTGCAGTGCAATATCTGGTCACAGCGGGTCATTGGCAAGGCCGCGATCCTTGCGGGTATCAGCTATCCTGAATTGCTCGAAACCATTCTTGCCGGGGCAATGGCCCGCCATGGCGTAATCGAACTTGATGATCAGGATTGGTAGGCAGGAATCTCAGCGCCCCATTTTCTTCTGACGGCGGCGCTGCACAGACGAACCAATACCCATCGCCTCGCGATATTTGGCAACCGTGCGGCGGGCAATATC
Organism: Pseudomonadota bacterium; assembly: GCA_040385805.1. Lineage (GTDB taxonomy): Bacteria > Pseudomonadota > Alphaproteobacteria > Sphingomonadales > Sphingomonadaceae > Sphingorhabdus_B. The sequence goes on from JAZKGS010000079.1 coordinate 4,084, forward strand.
AAAGCCCTTTGCGGTCAGCAACTCGACTAACGTATCGTCCGAGAGAATTTTGTCGCCCTCGGCTTCAATTAGCGATTTGATATGGCTCTTTATAGCTTCGGCAGACGCGCCTTCGCCGTCGGCGGACTGAACGCCGGACGAGAAGAAATATTTGAGGTCAAACAGCCCGCGCCCGCAGTGCAGATATTTGTTGCTCGTCACGCGGCTAACGGTGGATTCATGCATCTCAATTGCATCGGCTACTTGGCGAAGCGTCAAGGGACGCAAATGCGCAACCCCGCCCCGGAAAAAACCCTCTTGCTGCTTGACGATTTCAGTCGCGACCTTGACGATGGTGCGTTGCCTTTGGTCCATAGCCTTGATGAGCCAGTTGGCGTCCGCCATGCAGTCATTTAGCCATGCCTTGGTAGCCTTGTCCTGACCAAGCTCGGCCACATAGCTTCGGTTGATCAGCAAACGGGGCAGGTTGGCGCTGTTAAGTTCAATCGCCCAACCATTGCCACGCGGAGTAACGTATATGTCGGGCGTAACAGCCATGCTGTCTTCGCTTTCAAACCGACAACCGGGTTTGGGATCATAGCCGCGCAATTCAATCAGCATATCGCGCAAATCCTCGTCGTCGACGCGGCACATGCGTTTCAGTTGGTCGAAAGCACCTTTGGCAACCAGATCCAGATTGTCGATCAGCCGCGCCATGCAAGGATCGTAGCGGTCCGCTTCCTTCGCCTGCAGTGCAAGGCATTCGGCCAGATTGCGTGCACCAACGCCCGTGGGGTCGAACCGCTGCAACGCAGTTAATGCGGTTTCCATTTCGGCCATTGGCACGCCAAGCCGATGTGACATGGCAAGCAAATCTTCCCCGACATAGCCAGTGGGTTCTATCTGTTCGATGATTTGCTGCACCAAAAGGAGTTGCCGCCCCGACAGGCTTGAGCCCGCCTGCGCCATTAAATGTTCGCGCAACGTAACATCTGGCCCGGCAAAGCTGTCGAAATCTGGCCCCTCGCCATCAAAGCCGCCAGACATGGCGCTGCCCGATAGGCCAAGCATGCCGTCGGCGCTGTTAACGCTGTCGGATGGCGCGTCATGATGAAAGGTCTCTGCGCTGAAATCAACGTCGAGCGCTTCCGATGCGGCATGACTATCGTTTCCGAGGACGTCATCACTTGACCGTTCATTGGTCTCGCCGCCGGTTGCTTGCGGATATTCGTCAAGCGGCATTTCTGAAGCCGATTCACCTGTGCCAGCATCAAGCACCGGGTTGCGCTCAACCTCCTCAGCAATAAACGCTTCGATTTCAAGCGACGACAGGGCAAGCAACTTGATCGCCTGCTGTAGTTGCGGCGTCATGACCAGCGACTGGCTTTGACGAAGGTCGAGGCGCGGAGCTAGTGCCATGACGTTATGGTTGCGTCATCGCCCCCCCATCACATTGCAAAACTCTCGCCCAAATAAAGGCGGCGAACATTGGGGTCGGCCACTAACGCCTCGGGCGATCCGGCAAATAGGACCTGACCGCCGTAAATGATGCAAGCGCGGTCTACAATATCGAGCGTTTCGCGGACATTATGGTCGGTGATGAGCACACCAATACCGCGTGTTTTGAGTTCCTTCACAAGATCGCGAATGTCGGAAATCGAAATTGGGTCAATGCCGGCAAAGGGTTCGTCAAGCAGCATGATTGACGGGTTTGCAGCCAATGCGCGCGCAATCTCGCAGCGCCGTCGCTCGCCACCCGACAAGGCCATTGCTGGCGCGCTACGTAGCCGTGTAAGGCCGAATTCGTCGAGAAGCTTTTCCAGTCGCTCGCCGCGCGCGCTTGCATCAGGCTCCGACATTTCCAAAACTGCGCTGATATTTTGTTCGACTGTCATACCGCGGAAAATGGATGTTTCCTGCGGCAGATAGCCAAGCCCGAGGATCGCGCGGCGATACATGGGCAGGTTCGTTATATCCGCGCCATCCAGAGTAATCCGGCCACTATCCGGCTTTACGAGCCCCATGATGGAATAAAAACATGTGGTTTTCCCCGCACCGTTTGGACCAAGCAGGCCAACCACTTCACCCTTCGCCACTGACAGTGAAACATCCGTCAATACCGCGCGTTTGTCATAGCTTTTGGCGATGGAGACAACGCCCAAGCCGGACTGTATAGCTGTATCAGTGGTGGCTTCTGGAGCAGCGGAGGTGACGGTCATGCTATCCATATTCGAAATTCGCCCGCAATCATGCTTTTGTTATCTGCTTGCTAGCTAGTGAATAGTAATGCGCTTTGCAATTGGCATGGTTCATGCTG
>JAZKGS010000080.1:0-4563 GCA_040385805.1 Pseudomonadota bacterium
GCGCCTTCCGGCAAGTCGCGTAAGCCGAAACGCACGCCATCATAACGCGCGAGGTTCGATGAGGCTTCGGCTGGCGCGATGATATAATAAGCAGGCAGCGCATATTTGGTGTGCGGCAGGCTGATGTCGACGATTTCTGCGCCTGCATCCTTCAGCCATGCAATGCCGTTGTCCCACATTTTGGCGATATCTTCGTCGATACCGTCAAGACGATATTCCTTGGGGATGCCAATACGTTTGCCCTTGAGGTCGCTGTTCAGGCCAGCTTCCCATGCGGGCACTGGCAGGTCGAGCGAGGTAGAATCCTTGGGGTCAAAGCCTGCCATCGCTTCGAGCATGATCGCGCAATCGCGGACGTCGCGGGCCATTGGCCCTGCTTGGTCAAGTGAACTTGCAAACGCCACTACGCCCCAGCGTGAGCAGCGGCCATAAGTTGGCTTGATACCGCTAATCCCCACAAACGCAGCAGGTTGGCGAATCGAGCCGCCTGTATCGGTCCCGGTCGCGGCAGGACAAAGCCGCGCGGCGATGGCAGAAGACGACCCGCCGGACGATCCACCGGGCGCCAACGCGGCATTGCTACCATCGTTGCGACGCCATGGAGAGATGACGTTGCCAAAATAGCTCGTCTCATTCGATGATCCCATGGCGAACTGGTCGAGGTTCAGTTTGCCGAGCATCCCTGCCCCGGCCTTCCACAAATTGGCCGAGACGGTGGATTCGTAAGTAGGCACAAAGCCTTCCAATATGTGGCTTGCGGCGGTGGTCTGCACGCCTTCAGTGCAGAACAGGTCCTTCATGCCAATCGGCACACCAGCCATTTTGCCAAGCGACTTACCAGCGGCGCGGTCGGCGTCGACGGCCTGCGCAGCTTCGATTGCCTTTTCAGGTGTTTCAACGATGAAAGCGTTGAGTGCCTTCGCTGCAGAGACACGCGCGTTCAGTGCTTCGGCGACTTCAACCGCCTTAAATTCGCCATTGGCCACGCCATCGCGGATGGCGGCCACGCCAAGTCTGGAAAAATCAGTCATTATTCAATCACCTTAGGCACGCCGAAAAAGCTGCCTTCCTTGGCTGGCGCGTTGGCAAGCACCTTGTCGCGCACGTCGCCGTCGGTGACGACGTCGTCGCGTAGGCGTAGCTTGTTGGGAATGACGGCTGTCATCGGTTCAACGCCAGTGACGTCAACCTCGCCCAATTGCTCCACCCAGGCAAGAATGCCATTAAGCTCGCCGACCATCTTGTCAGCCTCAGCATCGCTAATCGCGATACGCGAAAGCCGTGCGATTTTGTTCACGGTATCTTTATCTACAGACATGGTGTTCCTTGTGGTCGGGATCGGCCAGCGATCCCTTCGTGCCGCTAGCATTGCGCCTGCCATGCTTCAACGGAAAAGCTTGGAGCAAAGACCTAATCTTTCAGCCCCTATTCAATTTTCCGATGCTATTTCTATCTAATCGGGTAAATCGCATCAAAATTTCAGGACAAAAACTTGGCACGTAAATTTATATATCTTGTCGCAGCAATCATCGTTCTCGTCATTGCGGGCGGTTTCGTCATTCGCATCTATGCAAGCGAGTTGACCGAGCTTGCCTTTGTTCCGACGGCAGAGTTTAAACAGCAGCCGGCCTTTGAAGCCAGCAAATATGCGGGCAATGATATGTGGTTTGCCCGCCCCGGCAAAGATGGCAACCCTGCCGATTGGTTGCCGACCGGAACCGCAAAGGCAGAAGTTTCTGGCTCCGCCGCGATATTCTTTGTGCATCCCACATCCTATATTGGCAGGGATAACTGGAATGCGCCACTGAACGATGCAGAGTCGCAGGATCGTGCGCGCCTCTTTTTGCGAGGCTTAGCGTCACCGTTCGCCAGTTCAGGCGAAATGTGGGCACCGCGTTATCGTCAGGCCGCGATTGGTGCGTTTCTGACGACCAAGCCCGAGGGTCAGCAGGCGTTAGATGCCGCCTATCAGGACGTTTTACTGGCGTTCGACGAATTCGTGGCCAAGGTCCAAAAAGACCGCCCGATCATACTCGCAGGGCATAGCCAAGGCGCGCTGCACCTGACAAATTTGCTCAAAGACCGCGTCGCGGGCAAACCAATCGCGAAACGCATTGTCGCGGCCTATGTCGTTGGCTGGCCGATTTCAATAGCCGCGGACATGCCTGAAATGGGCCTACCCGCTTGTGCTGGCCCCGACGACACTGGTTGCATTATGGCGTGGCAGAGCTTCGCTGAGCCAGCCGAATATGACCGCATCATCAAAGTTTACAATGCGACCACCGGATTTAGCGGTACACCGCGTAAGGACACGCCGATGCTGTGCACCAACCCGTTAAATGGCGGTGCAGAACCTGCTGCCCTGATGGAGGCCAATTTGGGTACGTTGAAACCGGATGATAAGCTGGAAACCGGTGAATTGATTGTTGGGGCGGTACCGGCCCGCTGCGACGAGAAGGGCTTTCTGTTGATCGGCGACCCGCCAGAGGTCGGCCCCTATGTCCTGCCCGGCAACAATTACCATGTCTATGACTTCCCGTTGTTCTGGGCAAATGTCCGGGCGGATGCGACATGGCGGTTGCAGAAATATCTGCAAAAATGATTTTCGAATCGGTTGCTGATTTTCGCACTTTGCTGCCGGAAGGCGGCGTGTTGATCGGGCTTGATATTGGCAGCAAAACCATCGGCACCGCCTTTTGCGACGCTGGCTGGACCTTTGCGTCGCCTGCGGACCTCATCAAACGCGCCAAGTTTACCAAGGACAAATTTGAGTTGAAGGCCGCAATGGCCACACGGCCAACGCGCGGTATTGTCATTGGCTTACCGCTGAATATGGATGGCAGCGAAAGCCCGCGCAGCCAATCGAGCCGCGCCTTTGCGAAAAACATCGAAGATCTGGGCCTGCCGATTTTGCTGCGCGACGAACGGTGGTCAACTCAGGCCGTCGAACGCGACATGATCGCCGCCGACATGAGCCGCGCCAAACGCGCCGAGAAAATCGACAGCGGTGCAGCGGCGTTCATTCTGCAAGGCGCGATTGATGCTTTGACGAGTTGCTAACGGCTTAAACGTTCCCCTGCCCGTATCTGTAAAATCGATTGAGTCTTGCCCATATTCTCATTAAGGGCATCGCTTTAATGACATGGACACAGCCCTTTGCCGCCGACAGCTTTCCAAGCGGGTCGGATGCATTTCCGCACAAGCATTTGCTTGGTATCGCCGGACTCCAGAAATGGGAAATTCTCTACATCTTGAAAGAAGCGCAGCAATGGGTGGCGCTTAACCGGTCTGGCCCCGCGAAGCATGACGACAGGCTGTCCGGCCTAACCATCATCAACGCCTTTTTCGAAAACTCGACGCGTACCTTGCTGTCGTTCGAAATCGCCGGAAAGCGGCTTGGTGCTGATGTTGTAAATATGCATGCCGCGCAATCGAGCGTCAAAAAAGGCGAAACGCTTATCGACACCGCGATGACATTGAACGCGATGCGCGCCGACGCGATTGTCATTCGGCATGGTAGCTCGGGCGCGGTGCAACTGATTTCAAGCAAGGTCGACTGCCCAGTCCTCAACGCTGGTGACGGCAGCCATGAGCACCCTACGCAAGCCTTGCTCGACGCACTGACGATCATGGGCCGCAAGGGCAAGGTAGAAGGCCAAACCGTCGTCATCTGCGGCGATGTGCTGCACAGCCGCGTCGCCCGGTCGAACCTGTTCTGCCTAAAATCACTTGGCGCAGAGGTGCGCGTTGTTGCGCCCCCGGCCCTTATGCCAAACGGCATCGAAGCCTTTGGCGCAGTCCCCTTCAGTAATTTCGATACGGCATTAAACGGGGCCGACGTCATTATGATGCTTCGCCTTCAAAGCGAGCGGATGCAGGGCGACTTTATCCCCTCACCACGCGAATATTTCCATCTATACGGCCTCGACGAACGGCGACTTGCTTTGGCCAAGTCCGATGCTTTGGTCATGCACCCGGGCCCCATGAACCGCGGCGTGGAAATCGCCAGCAGCGTTGCCGACCATGTCGAACGTTCCGCAATTATTGAACAGGTTGAGATGGGCGTTGCGGTGCGCATGGCCTGCCTCGACATATTGACCCGCAGGGCACGTGGCCAGGAGGGCTGGGCATGACCGGCGTCAGCATCATTCATGGCCATGTCATTCTGCCCGGCGCGGACAAGGCCGAGCCGCTGCATCTGCATATCGAAGACGGCAAAATCGCCTCAGTGGGCAAGGCAGCACCGATTGCGGACCAAGTCGACGCCAGCGGATTGATCGTTGCGCCCGGTATCATCGACTTGGGCGTGTTCAAAACCGACAAGCCAGCGTTTCGCTTTGGCGGGATTACCCGCGCGGCGTTAATGCCGGATCAGTCGCCTGTGCATGACGACCCAGCGACCGTCCGCTTTGCTGCATTGAAGGGTAAGCCCGATCTGTGGGTTCACCCTCTTGCCGCTGCGACTCAAGGTCTTGACGGGCTTCAGATGGCCGAAATAGCCCTTATGAAAGAAGCAGGTGCGGTTGGCGTTGCCACTGGCCGCAAATGGATATCCGACAGCGG
>JAZKGS010000081.1:0-7470 GCA_040385805.1 Pseudomonadota bacterium
AATGGCGGGCTGACGGTTTTCCGGGCCACTTATGGCGAAGGCTTCCGCGCGCCAACATTAACCGAGGGGCAGCCACCCTTTGGCAATCCGGACCTGAAACCAGAAACCGCGCGCAATTTCGACCTTGGTGTTGAGCATCAATTTCTGGGTGGCAAGGCGCAGGTTTTCGCGACCTACTTTAATCGCCGCAGCAACGACCTGATTGCTTTTTCATCGATCAGTTTCCAGTCAGAGAATATCGACAAGGTAACCGCTAGAGGGCTTGAGGCTGGGCTGAACTTGAACCCGACTAGCAAACTCGACATCCGCGCAAGCTATACTTTGGTCGACGCCATCAACCGCACCGCAGGCGCAAATTTCGGCAATCGCCAAGCCTTGCGTCCACAACATAGCGCTAGCCTAACCGCCGATTGGCAAACGCCTTTGGGTCTGTCGGTCGGCAGCAGCGTTTTGTTGATTGGCGACAGCTTTGACAACGCTTCGAATTCCGTTCGGCTTGATGGCTATGCACTGGTCGGGCTTCGGGCGTCGATGCCCTTGACTGACATGCTTGAGGTTTATGGCCGCGTCGATAATTTGCTGGATGCCGATTACGCGGTGGTCGCTGGCTATAACAGCTTTGGCCGTAATGCGACCCTTGGCGTCAGGGCGAAATTTTGATGCGTTTTGGCTGGTGCCTCCTCTCGGCTTTTGCCTTGGCCGGTTGCGCCAGCCAACCCGTCATTGCGCCCAATGGCATCGTGTCGAACAATCCATGTATTGACGCCGTGCTCGCTGAAATCGCTTTGCCCGGACAAGTGACCGCGGTCAGCAGTTACTCGCATGACCCCGACAGCGCCTCGGCGCCTTTGGCGTGGTCTGCGAAGCTGCCAGCTATTGGCACAGGGGCGGAGGAACTTCTGCTGGCGCGTCCCAAGATCGTGTTGACGGGCAACCTCGCATCGTCAGGCGCTAACGCCGTCTTGGCGCGTGCTGGCGTTAAAACCGTCGCGGTGGGCGTCGCGCCAACCATCGCCGAAGACATGCAACAGATCCGGACGATCGCAGCCGCACTCGGCAGGACAGATGCTGGAGAAGCGCTGATTTCCGACATTGAAGAATCTCTACCCAGCACCCAAATTTCGGGACCTCCGGTGTCAGCCCTCATCTGGCAAAATGGCGGATTTGTACCCGGCAGAGGCACATTGCAGGACGAACTCTTGCAGCGCCACGGCTTTAGCAATGCAAGCGCGCAATATGGCCTGTCCTCATGGGGCGTGCTGCCACTGGAAACCTTGGTCCGCAATCCGCCCCAAGTCATCTTCATGCCCACCAATGCGCGCGGTTCCGATGCTCATGCACTAAGCGCACGGCAGGAATTGCTCAGCCATTTGGGGGGTCGCACGCGAATTGTCGATTTCCCCGATAAACTCTTATTCTGCGGCGGGCCGACGATCATGAAAGTGTCGTCGATCCTGTCCAAAACACGCGCTTCGTTCCAGAAAAGCACGCAATGAAGCCACGTTCGCTCACATCGCTCCTCTTATTACTCACGGTTGCAGCATTCATGCTGTCGCTGATGGCGGGCAAGGTCTGGATTTGGCCGAGTGCATGGGCGGCGGACAACGCAGATGGCTGGATATTCCTCGAACTGCGCTTACCCCGCGCGGTGCTTGGGTTGTGCATCGGCGCAGTGCTTGGGCTTTCGGGTGCGGTCATGCAGGGTTATCTGCGCAACCCGTTGGCCGACCCGACGGTGCTTGGCGTCTCGGCAAGCGCGGCGTTAGGCGGAGTTGTTGCAATTTACTTAGGGGTCAACATGCTGCCCTTCGGCCTGTTCGCCTGTGCAATGCTGGGCGCGGGCGCGAGCATATTGTTGCTGCTCGCAATCTCGCGCGGGGGCGGGCCGATTGGTTTTATCTTGGGCGGGATGGTGCTGTCGACGCTGGCCGGCGCGTTGACCGCCTTTGTCATCAGCATCGCGCCGAACCCCTTTGCCGCGAGCGAGATTATCAACTGGCTGATGGGCGCCCTGACCGACCGGTTAGTGGCCGATGTCGGCACCGCTTTGCCGTTCATGGCGGCAGGCGCGGTGCTTTTGCTCTCCACTGGCCGCGCGCTGGATGCGCTGACCTTAGGCGAAAACGGTGCGCGCAGCCTCGGGATCAACCTCTTTCGACTGCAGTGGATCATCGTGCTTGGCGTCGGCCTTGCCGTTGGCGCATCGGTCGCGGTGTCGGGCGTGGTTGGCTTTGTTGGGCTGATCGTCCCGCACCTCATCCGCGCACTTTATGGCGAACAACCTTCAGGGATTTTGCTGCCGTCGGCACTGGGTGGAGCGATCCTGACGCTCACCGCCGACAGCCTTGTGCGCTTGGTCCCCGGCCCCGGCGAAGTGCGGCTTGGTATCGCGATGGCGGTGCTTGGCTCGCCGTTCTTCCTGTTGCTGTTGCTGCGATATAGGAAGGCGAGCGCATGACACTGACCGTCCGCAATCTCAGCTTCGCCCATGCCCACAAGCCCACTTTGGCAGGCATTGACGCGACGTTTGAGGCCAGAAAACTCAGTGTCATTCTTGGTCCCAATGGCGCAGGCAAATCCACGTTGCTTGCATGTCTCGCTGGGCTGTTGAGCCCCGACACCGGAGCCGCGCATCTTGATGACGAAGACATCAGGAACATGGCCCCAACCGCCCGCGCCCGTCAAATCGGGCTTTTGCCGCAAGGCGCAGAGACCCATTGGGCCATCACGTCAGAGGCTTTGGTTGCGCTTGGCCGCATTCCCCATATGCGCGGCGCTGGGCCCTCCGCCGACGATCGCCGGGCCATTTCGGCCGCCATGTCGGCCACTGCTACCGAAAGCTTCGCCAATCGCCCAGTGACGCAGTTGTCCGGAGGTGAACGCGCCCGCGTTCTGCTGGCGCGGGTGCTGGCTGGCGAACCGCAATGGATATTGGCGGATGAGCCTTTGGCCAATCTCGACCCCGGCTTTCAACTCGACATCTTGGGCTTGCTGCGGCGACAGGCCGAGGCGGGAAAGGGCGTGATTGCCGTACTGCACGACTTGCACCACGCCGTGCGCTTTGCCGATCACATATTGCTGCTGCATGAAGGCCGGGTATTCGCCCAAGGCAGCGTCTCTGAAGTCATCACTGCCGCCAACCTCGCCCAAGTTTACGGGATTGACGCGAATCTCTTCAAAGACGAGGAAGGGGCGGTACAGTTAATCATCAAAGGCAAGATCAGCTCATGAAATATGCCCTCCCTGTGTTCGCTCTCCTGCTGTCCAGTTGCGCCTCAAATGTCACGTCGCCTGCCAGCATGGCCCCTGCTGCCCCACAGAGCGCGCAGGAGGCCCTTCGCCCTTATTATGCGACCCTGAGCACCAGATTGCCACAATCAGCCCCTAACCCCGTTTTGGCAGCTGATACGGTGATCACGCGTTTTGCCTTCGGTAGCTGCGTAAACGAAAACCGGGATATGAAATTCTGGGACGTCATCGCCGCGCAAAATCCGCAGGCGTTTTTACTCATCGGCGACAATGTTTACGGCGACACAAGGCCAACCAATGGCGCGGACATTCCGACGCTTGCCGCAAGTTATAAAAAGCTTAGCAGCCGCGTCGAATTTGACCGTTTCCGCCGCAGCGTGCCGATGATGACCGCATGGGACGACCATGATTATGGCGCAAACGACGCAGGCGGCGCTTTCGCGTTCAAGGAATGGGCGGAAAAAGCCTATGAAACCTATTGGGGTTCCTCGGACGAAGTAAAATCCCGGCCGGGCGTGTATGAGGCCCGCATCGTCGGTCCAGAGGGCAAGCGTGTCCAATTTATCATGCTCGATGGCCGCTTTTTCCGTTCCGACCTTGCAACCATGCCCTATCGCGACCCTGGCCCGACGCTTGGCTGGTATATTCCGAACATGGACCCGAACGCGACCATATTGGGCAAAACGCAATGGGATTGGCTGGCACAGGAACTGGAAAAGCCTGCCGATGTACGGTTCATCATTTCATCGACTCAAGTGATCACCGACGCGCATAATTTTGAAGGCTGGACCAATTTTCCCAAGGAACGCGACCGTCTATATGCATTGCTTGGCCAGAAAGGCGTCAACAACGCCATTTTCCTGACGGGTGACCGGCATAGCGGCGGTTTTTACAAGACCAACGCCCCTGGGCTTTCCAAGCCGTTATGGGATTTCACCTCAAGCTCGCTCAATTTCGCGTTTGGAAGAGGTGACGGTAGCGACCGTGAACCGGACCCGCGGCGGACTGGCGGTTTTTGGGGCATCCCGAACTTTGGGCAGATCGATATTGACTGGGCGGCAAAGAAGGTGACGATGACGCTGCGCAAGGATGACGGCAGCGTAATTGAAACACAGGTCGCTAATGCGATTCATTGATCGCTGAATAGTCTACTGCTGCGACCTTTCCCATAACTGCCTCGCGGATTGTCTGCGCCGTCGACAGCGGCACGGCAATCATTTCCAGCGTGCCGCCTGCAATGCCGAACTTGAGCGAGGCCAGCCCCAAGCGTCGCGCCAATGGCCCCTGCGCGATCTCGATGCTCTGCACCTTCACTTGCGGCGCGATGGTCAATTGCTGCCGCCACCAGCCGCGCTGAAGATACAATTGCTGCTCATCCAGCCCGAAGCGGTACCGCCGCCATTCAAGCCAGAATGAGAATGCGGCGATCACAAGCAAAAGCAGAAGCAAAGTTGTCCGGACAAACACGGCATCGGCAAAAACAACAAGCGCCGCCATCGCCAGCAAAATCGGCGGCACAAGCAGGATAAGCTGGATCATCCAATGGCTGGCGGCGCCTTTGCGCAACCGTTCATCGCCGTCTGGCCCCTCGATTTTAGCCGCCTGCGCGATGCGCCACACCTCCTCCAACGTCGCAAAGGGTGCAGCGACATAATTGCTCTCTTCCTTGCTATCCTGCGCAAGGCTTACAAATTTGAGGCTGTGCCAGCCGCGCCATTTGCGGATCGGGCCTGTTTGCACAACTGCCGCCTGCACGCGGTGCGTAGGCATCACGACGTCGGTGAGCGTCAGCAACCCGCGCTGACGCCGGAATCCCTTCGAAGTTTGAGTTAGGCGGAAGCCATGTTCGCGCAATAACGTGCGCGCAACACCAGTGGCAAAGCCGATAAAGATCAGGCTGCTGAATGCGCCAAAGGCCAGGATAAATTGCGCCATCACGCCTACGCCATTGATCTTGTCAACGCTGACGCCGCTTTCTTCGGCAAGGCCAGCCCACCGTTTTAAATCCCAAACATCGAAGGGCAATAGAAAATCAAATTGCTGCGCAAGGCCGCCGAGGACCGCGAAAATAACGAGTGAAAAAGAATAAAGGCCAAGGATGAAAACGCGCTTTCCATCCATCGCAAATATGGTTTCGGCGTCCTCGGCTTCTACCACCTGAGGGGCATCCTGCGAAACGGTGACGCCGGCCTTTCGTGAACGGATTAACGCGCGCAAACGGTTAGCTTCGTCCAATGTGACGAAGCTCAATTTGGCATCATCGCCATCGCCGCTGCCCGTTTCAAACTTGACCTCGCCAAGCCCCATCATGCGCGCGAGCGGCTTTTGCTCAATGCTCACGTCCTGGATCCGCTCATAGGGTATTGACCGCGCCGTACGGCTTAAAATGCCCTTCTCGACGCGGATATCATGGTCACCTACATAATAACGAAAGCGCAACCATGCGAGCCAGCGGAAGAAGAGGCTGAGAACCAGCACCGCTGCGATCACGATGGGGATGAGCGCAGGGTTATCGGATTTCCGCACGCCAAATACGGCGGCAACCAGCGGGAACACCAATTGTGGCAAACCAGACACGAAGCCAACGAACAGGCCGCTAATATGCAGCCGCTCGCCTTCGTGCATTGCTACTTCAATGGGGGTATCCGTGGTTCCGTTCACAGAGCATCTTGCCGTATGGCGGCACGAATGGCCTCACGCATCGCCAGCGCATCGGCATGCGCTAAGCCCGGCAAAGCAACGGTGCTATTATGGTTGCCCGCCGTATGCACGGTCAGTGTCGCGAGACCATAACGCCGGTCGATTGGCCCTTGGTCGACATCAATATGCTGAATCCGACCAAAGGGAACGATTGTGTCGCGATAGAACAAATAGCCCCGCACAATGCGCAAGCGGTCCAACCCCATGTCATAGCCCCAGCGCCGGTATTTGCGGGCAGGCACCGTGAGCGCAATGAAGGCGTATAGCAAAAGCGCAGGCACGAGAAAACTGCCCGGTGGAAGCAGCTTTGCGACCTCCAAAACGCCAGCGCCGATCACAAATGGAAGCAGACCTAACGCCGTTGCTATCCGCGTTGTTGTAACGAATGCAGGATCTAGCGGGGTGAGTTCCGGCGGGTGTTCATCGGTCATGCGGCTGATATGCGCAGACTGTGTTGTATTGGCAAGACGGTTTCGTTCTCATGCTCCTCCCCATTACAAGTCGATGGAGAGGTTTTTCCTATCACCGTGCCAGTGCGGCGTTCGCCTCATCGACTAACTTGGCGATGATATCGACAACAGGTCGTTCAACATGCACCATACCGACGGATTGCCCCGCCATAACCGAGCCATATTCGACATCGCCGTCAATCACTGCGCGGCGTAAGGCTCCTGCCCAATATTTCTCAATCTCAAGCTGCGCGGTGTGCATGTCGATCTCGCCGCGATCCAACATGGCAGCGACTTCGACTTGCTTCTTGGTGAACTCTTCCGTGCCCTTATTTTTCAACGCGCGCACGGGGATGACGGGCAAACGAGGGTCAATCTGAACGCTGGCAACAGCATCGCGGGCATTGGCGCGCAAGAACGCCGCCTTGAAATTGGGGTGCGCAATGCTTTCATGCGCACAAACGAAACGCGTTCCCAGCTGAACCCCTGCTGCGCCCATCTCCAGATAGCTCGCAACTGCGCCGCCGCGGGCGATGCCGCCCGCAACGAAGATCGGCAGTTGGTCGCCAAGCTCGGGCAGTATTTCCTGCGCCAAGACGGAGGTTGCCACTGGCCCGATGTGGCCGCCAGCCTCACTGCCCTCAATCACCAGCGCATCCACACCTGACCGCGCGAACTTCTTGGCAAGCGTCAGCGCCGGCGCAAAACAAATGACCTTCGCGCCAAAGGCCTTGATTGCCTCAATGCTACCCTTGGGTGGCAGGCCGCCAGCGATAACCACATGGCTGACTTGATATTTTGCGCAGACGTCAATCAATTCCATGATCTGCGGATGCATGGTGATCAGGTTCACGCCGAAAGGTTTCGACGTCATTTGCTTGGTCGCGGCAATCTCCGCATCGAGCAATTCGGGCGTCATGGCACCACAAGCAATCACGCCAAAGCCGCCTGCGTTGGAAATGGCGGACACAAGATTGCGTTCAGAAACCCAAGACATAGCGCCGCACATAATTGCGACCTCGCAACCCAGGAAGTCCGTGCCACGTTGCATGAGGTGAGCGAGTTTAGTCAT
>JAZKGS010000081.1:7570-9827 GCA_040385805.1 Pseudomonadota bacterium
CCTCGCAACCCAGGAAGTCCGTGCCACGTTGCATGAGGTGAGCGAGTTTAGTCATAAGTGGGGGCCAATTTTTTGTTCACGCAGAAGCGCAATGGCAGATTTCAGCCACAACTGCGCGCAACATCTTCACTCAGCATCCAACCCATAGGCCGTGTGCAGGACGCGAACGGCGAGTTCGGTTTCGTCCTCGTCAATCAGCACGCTGACCTTGATCTCCGACGTTGAAATCGCCTGAATGTTGATTTTGCGGTCGGCAAGGCTGCTGAACATCGTCGATGCAACGCCTGCGTGGCTTTTCATCCCAACGCCCACGACCGAAATCTTCGCAACCTTGGTGTCGGGGATCAAGCGATTATAGCCAATGGCGTCACGCTGGTTTTCCAAAATGTCGGTGCAGCGTGCAAGATCGGCTTGCGGGCAAGTGAAGGTCACGTCGGTCTCACCCTTATCACGGCCGACGTTCTGAATGATCATATCAACGTTGATGTTCGCATCGGCCAAGGGCGCAAAGATATTCGCCACCGCACCAGGACGGTCGGGCACGCGGGTGAGCGTGATTTTCGCTTCGTTCTTGTCATGCGCGATGCCGGTGATCAGTTGGCGTTCCACTTGGCTATTCTCCAGTTCTTCGTCGGTCACGATCATCGTGCCGGGGATGCTGTCGGCGTCGGGTGCGGTGTCGTCGACGAACGATGACAGCACTTGAATGCGCACGCCTTCCTTCATCGCAAGGCCAACCGATCGGGTTTGCAACACTTTCGATCCGACCGAAGCCAGTTCGAGCATTTCTTCGTAAGTGACGGCCTTAAGCTTACGGGCGCGGGCCACGATGCGGGGATCGGTTGTGTAAACGCCGTCAACGTCGGTGTAGATATCGCAGCGGTCGGCTTTTACCGCTGCGGCAACGGCGACAGCCGATGTATCTGACCCGCCACGACCCAAGGTAGTGACGCGGTTGTCGTCCGTCAGACCCTGAAACCCCGGAATGACCGCGATATTTCCTGCTTTCATCGACGCAAGTAATGCGTCGGTATCAATCGACCCGATCCGCGCCTTGGCATGGGCATCGTCGGTATGGATAGGCATTTGCCAGCCAAGCCAACTGCGTGCTTCGCAGCCAAGTGCTTGCAACGTGATCGCCAGCAGGCCAGCCGTGATTTGCTCACCAGCGGCTACGACCACATCATATTCGGCCGGATCATACAGCGCATTGGCTTCTCGGCAGAAATTGACCAAGCGGTCGGTGTCGCCTGCCATTGCGGAGACAACGACGGCTACTTCGTCGCCGCGCTCGGCCTGGCGCTTGACCAATTGGGCGACACGGCGGATGCGTTCGGTGCCGGCCATCGAAGTGCCGCCAAATTTCATTACAATGCGCGCCATGAAAACCTTCAATATTCGCTATATTACAATCGCGCGCCCTGATAGGGACAGGATATGACAAACGCAAGCTTAGCTACGACAATTAACGCCTCCGAAGCCGCGCACTTTGGCGCACTCGCCGCCGAATGGTGGGACCCAAAGGGCAGCTCTGCCATGCTGCATAAGTTGAACCCCGTCCGTCTGAGGTTCATCCGGACAGCTATCGATGCGCATTTTGGTGGCGACGGCAAGTCGCGCCATCCATTGGCGGGGAAAACTGCGCTGGATGTCGGTTGCGGCGCCGGGTTGCTTTGCGAACCGCTCGCGCGGCTTGGGGGCGACGTTACTGGTGTGGATGCCGCACCTGAGAATATCGAGGCGGCAAAGGCGCATGCGGCGTTGTCGGGCCTGATGATCAACTACCGTGCCGGCGAAATAGCTGCGCAGGGCCTAGGGCAGTATGACGTTGTGACCTGTATGGAGGTTATCGAACATGTCGTGGACCCGGCGGCGTTTGTTGCAGAGTTGATCCGGCATTTAAAACCCGATGGGCTATTGTTACTTTCGACCCCTAACCGCACGGCAGCATCGCGTGTGTTTTTGGTGGAGGCCGCCGAACGGCTTGGCCAAGTGCCACGCGGCACGCATGATTGGGATAAGTTCCTGACCCCTGAAGAATTGACCGAACTTCTTGCGGATGCAGGCGCTGAGGTTGTCGACATGAAGGGCATCGCATTTTCGCCGATGTCCGGACTGCACTTAAGCGACAATATGGCGCTGAATTATATATTGAGCGCGCGGTTGCGGGGCTAATAGCTGTCAGCGCCGTTATGCCGTCCGTCAATCATAGCCTGCATCAGCATATTGGTCATCGGCAAGATCGCTAAACCGCGTA
>JAZKGS010000081.1:9927-23959 GCA_040385805.1 Pseudomonadota bacterium
TCAATCATAGCCTGCATCAGCATATTGGTCATCGGCAAGATCGCTAAACCGCGTAATTTTCGCTTCAAATTTCATCCGCACACGTCCTGTCGAACCGTGCCTCTGTTTGGAGATAATAAGCTCTGCGACGCCGTGGATTCGCTCCATTTTTTCGTTCCAGGCTTCAAACGCGGGCGTGCCCTCGTCCGGCTTTTTCATCAGCTCATAATAATCTTCACGATAGACGAACCAAACCATATCGGCGTCCTGCTCGATTGAACCGGACTCACGCAAATCGGACAGCATCGGCGTCTTGTCTTCGCGCTGTTCAACCGCACGGCTTAGCTGCGACAAAGCGACAACAGGAATGCTTAATTCCTTCGCCAGTGTCTTTAGGCCACGGCTGATCTCCGAAATTTCGTTGACGCGGTTGTCGTTCGCACGGCTTGAGCCTTGAAGCAGCTGTAGATAGTCGACAACAATCAGGCCAATCCCATGCCGACGTTGCAACCGCCGTGCCCGGGTGCGCAATGCAGCGATCGTCAGCGCAGGCGTATCGTCAATATAGAGCGGCAATTCCTGCAATTCGCGGGATGCGCGCGACAGCTCGCGGAAATCGTCACGGGAAATCTTACCCATGCGCAGCAGCTCGGAACTGATCCCCGATTGTTCGGCCAAGATACGGGTGGCGAGCTGGTCTGCAGACATTTCGAGGCTGAAAAAGGCGACCTTTGCACCGGACCCCTTCGATTCTTCGATACCGTCTTCACGCTCGCGTACCCAGCGCCTTGCGGCATTGAACGCAATATTGGTGGCAAGCGATGTCTTGCCCATGCCGGGACGTCCGGCCAGAATCACAAGGTCGGAATTGTGCAAACCGCCGCATTTGGCGTTGATGCTGCTAAGACCAGTCGTGATGCCCGAGAGGCTGCCACCTGAGTTAAGCGCCTTTTCGACATTTTTGATCGCCTCGGTTGATGCCTGCAAAAAGCTCTTCATCGAACCGGTTTCGCCTTCGCCCTCGGCAACCTTGTACAAGGCGCTTTCAGCGGCTTCAATCTGCCCTTTTGGGTCGACACTTTCGCTCGTATCAAGCGCATTATCGACCAGCGTACGCCCTACCGTCACCAGTTCACGCAGCAAGGCCAGATCGTAAATCTGCTGAGCAAAGTCACGCGCGCCAATCAAGCCCGCACCGTCGGCTGTGAGCTTAATGAGATAACCCGGCCCGCCAAGTTCCCGCATCGATTCATCAGCTTCGAAAAAAGGCTTCAGCGTGACAGGCGTGACCAACATGTTACGGTCAATCAGGCGCAGAATCTGCTCGTAAATCCGACCATGCAGCGGCTCGAAAAAATGGTCCGGCTGCAGCTTGATCGACACATCTTCAATTACCCGGTTGTCGATGAGGATTGCGCCCAGAAACGCAGCCTCCGCTTCGATATTGCGCGGCAAGCGTTGGGGTTCAGCTTCATGTGCTGCTGCAAGTCTAATCAGTTCGGCCATGGCTCCCTATCCTTTAGCATGTTCCGCTGCGCAAGGGGCGCAAAAAAGAAGTGCGGGGATATGGCTGTGGACAAGATTTTGCACAGCGCAAATGCTTGAACCTCGTTAACCGCTTGCTCCAAAATTATCTCAAGCTAACACAGCATCATGGGGGACCCACGCATCATCAAGGTTGAGTTGGACGAAGCAACGATCCTGCGGCGTAATGCCGACATTGAACAGGAACGGCGCGTCGCCATTTTTGACCTGATTGAAGATAATTTCTTCAAACCGCTGCGCGATATGGGCGACGGCTATGCTGGGCCATATCATTTAAGCATTAGCGTCGCCGAGGGCCGCCTCATCCTTGATATTCGGCGTGAAGACGGGTCTCCGCATGAAACCCTAGTGCTTGGCCTTGGCAGGTTTCGCCGCCCCGTGAAGGAATATTTTGCGATTTGCGACAGCTATTATCAAGCCATTCGCAAGGCTAGTGCGGCCGAGATTGAAACCATCGATATGGCGCGGCGCGGTGTGCATAATGAGGCGGCTGAACTGCTAATGGAGCGGCTCGAGGGCAAGGTCGAAGTCGATTTTGCTACCGCTCGCCGACTGTTCACACTGATTTGCGTTTTACATATCAAGGCTTAACGCCTTCCATCGCAACTTCGCTCGACTTCGCAAGGCCGAAGCGCCTAGACAGTGGCCGAATCAAATGCGTTAGACGGGGTCGCATGCTAGGGGGAAATCGCAAACTGATCCGCTGGGGCGTGCTCCTGCTGGGTGTGGCGCTTATGGGCTATGCAATCTGGAGCTACGTCACCGGATGGGCACCGTCGCGCGATACATATCCCGTGCAAGGCATTGTTGTGAACGAAAGCAATGGCCAGCCGATTTGGGCGGAATTGGGCGCCACTGGGGTCGATTTTGCCTACATCACGGCGGTCGAAGGGGCGCGAGGTCGCGACCCGCAGTTTCAAGCCAATTTGGCTGCGGTGCAAGAGGCTGGCATTCGCTTTGGCGCGCTGCACCATTTCGATCTTTGCAGTTCGGCGTCAGAACAGGCGACGATGTTTATCACTAGCGTGCCGCGCAACGACAGCGCCCTTCCGCCAGCGGTACAAATGGATTTCACCGAGAATTGCAAAAGCCGTCCAAATCGTGCGTTGATATTGTCGGAGCTGGCGACATTCCTCAACCAGATTGAGGCGCATAGCGGGACCCCGGCAATCCTGTTACTAACGCCAGAGTTCGAGAAGGAGTATCAAGTGAGCAAGTCGATTGACCGCAACATCTGGCTCGAGGGAAATGGCATTTCGCCCGATTATTCGGCACGGCAATGGGTGATGTGGACCGCCAATCGGCAACGCCGTGTAAGCGGTATTGACGGCGCTGTGCGCTGGGTCGTGGTGCGCAAATGAGCGAGATCACAACGCGGCTTGTGCAGGCGGCTATCGACGCGGCGAAGTCCGCTTATGCGCCCTATTCCAACTTCCATGTCGGCGCGGCTTTGTTGCTGGACGATGGCCAGATCGTAACTGGCAGCAATTTTGAAAATGCCAGCTATGGCATGACATTATGTGCTGAAACCGTCGCAATCTCCAAAGCGAACAGTGATGGACAGTTGCGCGCAATCCGCGAGATTGCCGTCGCCGGGGGATTGGCGGGGCATGTGGGCACTGGGACGCAACCCATTACGCCCTGCGGACGCTGCCGCCAAATTATCAAGGAAGTCGCTGATCTTACAGAGATCGACATTCCAGTGCATTGCGCACATGCGACAGGCTATGAGACATTCAATTTGTCGGAGTTGCTGCCACATGGTTTCGGCCCAGCCAGTCTGAAATAGACCGCATTATGCAGGCGCAAGATACGCACAATTTTTTCAGCCGCGCCTCTTGTGCTCGAGCCGCAACATGGCAAAAGCGGTCCGCATAACAGGGAGTTATTATGTCCATCTTGTCCGACATCTGGATCCGCGAGCAAGCCCAAGCGACCGGCATGATTGAGCCATTCGTTGAGGCACAGCGGCGCGATGGCTGCATTAGCTATGGCCTCTCCTCTTATGGTTATGACGCCCGTGTTGCCGATGAGTTCAAAATCTTTACGAACGTCGATAGCTCGATCGTGGACCCAAAAGAATTTGATCCCAGAAGCTTCGTTGATCGTAAGACAGACGTCTGCATCATTCCCCCCAACAGCTTTGCATTGGCCCGCACGGTCGAGTATTTCCGCGTGCCGCGCGACGTGCTCGTCATCTGCTTGGGCAAGTCGACCTATGCCCGCTGCGGCATTATCGTCAACGTCACCCCGCTTGAACCAGGTTGGGAAGGTCATGTGACGCTGGAATTTAGCAACACGACGCCACTGCCAGCAAAAATTTACGCAAATGAAGGCGCGTGCCAATTTTTGTTTCTTAAGGGTGAGCAGCCTTGCGAGACGAGCTATGCCGACCGTGCGGGCAAATATATGGGCCAGCGCGGCGTAACTCTGCCCAAGCTGTAAATCAAATCCACCCCGATGGCTCAATTCAGCCCGTCGCGCGTTACCCCCTATGACCGGGTTCCGCTGCCCCTCGGCTGAACCCGGTCAAACCGGAGGGTATTTCTATGTTATCAGGGCTTTTCGCGCTTATTGGCCGCATTATGCTTGCGCTTCTGTTCATTGTATCCGGCGTGATGAAGTTAACGGATATTCCAGCCACGGCCAGCTATATGGCGTCGGTAAATCTGCCAACCAACCTTGCCTTACCCGTTGCTTGGTTCGAAATCATTGGCGGCGCAATGATCATATTTGGTATTTTTACGCGGCTGACGGCGATTGCCTTTGCCGCGTTTTGTTTGCTGACGGCGTTGTTGTTCCACCGCGAAACGGCAGATCCCGTGCAAGCAGCGGCAGCGCTCAAGAATATAGCAATTGCTGGCGGTTTCCTTTGCCTGTTTGCCTTTGACCAGAAAAGCTACAGCTTCGATGCTTATCGCGCGCGGCGTCAGCGCGAGGCCGATGCCCGGTTGGTTGCGCGCAACGACCATGACGTGAACGATCGCACCCACAACCGCTTTACCGATGGTGACCGAACCAACGCCGACGCCATTCATGATCGGGACCGCCGCCTTTAACTTCTGCCCGAGATGATTTTGGTCGACTCATTGCGCGTTTTTGCGCATCGGTTGCCGATCAAGATTCTTGGGAGAGAAACATGCCAGCTGACAGCCGCGAATTCGATATCATTGTCTATGGTGCGACGGGTTACACCGGGCGCTTGGTGGCCGAATATCTGAAGGACAAAACTGGCCTGAAATGGGCGATGGCCGGGCGCAGTGCAGAGAAGTTGGCAGAAGTGCGCGACCTGATCGGTGCATCAGCGGACATCTCTTTAATCGTAGCCGATGCCGCTGACCCTGCAACGCTGGATGCGATGGCCAAGCGGACCAAAGTCGTTTTGACAACTGTTGGCCCTTACCAGCTGTATGGCAACGAACTGGTCACCGCTTGCGTTGCAAATGGCACCGATTACACTGACCTATGCGGCGAACCAGCTTGGATGCGCCAGAAAATCGACCAGCATGACGCCGCTGCAAAGGCGTCGGGCGCGCGCATCGTCTTTTCCGCAGGCTTCGACTCCATTCCTTTCGATCTTGGCGTGCTGATGCTCGAAAAGCATTGTGTGGAGACTTTCGGTACGCCAGCGCCGCGTGTAAAAGGTCGCGTAAGGGCTATGAAGGGCACCTTCTCCGGCGGCACTGCAGCTAGCCTGAAAGCTACCATGGCCGCCGCTGGCAAAGACCCTGCTGTTATCGGATATCTGACCAACCCGTTCAGCCTGTCGGGCGATTTTGCTGGCCCGCCGCAGCCAGCGGGTAACAAGCCCGAATATGACGAAAGCCTTGGTAGCTGGGCGACCAATTTTGTGATGGCGCCGATTAACACCAAGAACGTCCACCGCACCAACCACTTGCTTGGCCATGCTTATGGCGCGGATTTTGTTTACGACGAAATGATGCTGACCGGCCCCGGCGAACAAGGCGAAGTCATTGCAAAACATGTCGCCTCCACCCCCATGATGGGCGGTGCGGATGATCCGAAGCCCGGCGAAGGCCCCACCAAGGAAGAGCGCGATACTGGCTACTACGACGTGTTGTTTGTTGCAGAATATCCCGATGGCCGCACCGCACGGCTAAGCGTCAAGGGTGACCGCGACCCGGGCTATGGCTCGACCAGCAAGATGATCAGCGAAACCGCAATTGCCTTGTGCGAACATAATGGTCCTGGCGGCGTAACGACGCCGGGTGCAGCTTTGGGCGAGCGTCTTGTTGACCGGTTGCAGGAAAATGCCGGATTGCGCTTCACTGTTGAAGGCTGACCACTTCCATAATGGGCAATGCGGCTCTATATGGCCCAGGCCATGTTAGGTCGCCTTTTTAAAAAACCCATCGTCTCACGCCCGCTCGATACCGCAAGGGTGCCGGATGGCGTGCGCGTTTACGCCATTGGCGATATCCATGGGCGTGATGACTTGCTCAACGCGTTGTTGGCCAAGATCGAGGCAGACGACCAACTACGTGGTGCCGTAGATACGCAAATCATCTTTCTTGGCGACCTTGTCGACCGCGGCCCCGGCAGCGCTGCAGTCATCGAAACTGCCATGGCGTTGAAAGCGTCCGGTAAGAATATCCGTTTCCTGATGGGCAATCATGAGGAAGTGTTTGTCAGTGCTTGTCGCAAAAGCGACCCCAAGGTGACGCGCTTTTTCCTGCGCATTGGCGGCGAAGCAACGGTCTTGTCCTATCCGATCACCCGCGCCGAATATATGACCCTTGATATGGAGCAGCTTACCGAGCGGCTGGCTACATTAGTGCCGGATGAACATATACAATTCGTCGAAAGCTTCGAAGACCAGATCATCATTGGCGACTATGCCTTTGTTCATGCAGGCATTCGCCCCGGCGTTGCCTTGGCAGAGCAAAAGCCAAGCGACATGCGCTGGATTCGCGAGGAATTTGTCGACCAGCGCGGCGATCTGGAAAAAGTCATCGTTTACGGCCATACAATATACGAAGAGGTTGAAGAACGCGGGTCGCGGATAGGCATTGACACCGGCGCGTATGATTCAGGGAAGTTGACGGCACTCGCGCTTGAGGGCGGCGAGCGCTGGTATTTGCAAACGTAAAAGGAAAGGCAACGATAATGAAGAAACTGATTTTGTGCGCCAGCATCATTGCGATTGGCTTTGCCTCCCCTGTATCCGCACACACCAACCTAAAATCAGACCCAAAGGCCGAGCGCCTGAAGGCCGACGTTGAAAAGCTCGTCAGCTTTGGCACACGCCACACGCTTTCTTCGGCGACTGACCCCAAGCGCGGCATTGGTGCCGCTCGCAAATGGGCCCAGAGCGAGTTCGAGAAAATCGCCAAGGCCTGCAAAGGCTGCCTCAAGACAGAACTGCTCGAACGCAACATGTCGGGTCCGCGCATTCCCAATGGCGTTAACATTGTTGACGTGCTTGCCATTAAGCCCGGCAAAATGGGCTGGGACCATGTCATCATTATTGCCGGGCATATCGACAGTCGCGTTTCGGATGTGATGGATTTCACGAAAGACGCGCCGGGCGCCAATGACGACGGATCGGGCAGCGCCTTGGTGATTGAAGCAGCCCGCATCATGTCGCAAGAGCCGCAGAATGAGGCGACTATCGTGTTTGCTTTGCTATCCGGCGAAGAACAAGGCCTGATGGGCGGAAGATTGCTCGCCGAAACCGCAAAAGAACGCGGCTGGAAAGTCAGCGCGATGTTGAACAACGACATCGTTGGCGGCACGCTTGGCACCGATGGACGCAAGGTCGAAAACATCGTGCGCGTGTTCAGTGAAGGCATCCGTTCATCGGAAGATCTCGCGGGCCAAATGGCACGCCGCAACAGCGGCGGTGAAGATGATGGCCCAAGCCGTTCACTCATGCGCTTTGCCGATAAACTTGCCGCGCAGGCTTATCCGGATGTGACGCTAGACGTCTTTGGCGTGCGCCGCCCTGACCGGTTTGCCCGCGGCGGTGACCATTTACCAGCACTTGAGCTTGGTTTTCCTGCCATCCGTTACACGGTCGGCGTGGAAAACTACCACCACCAGCATCAGGATCTGCGCACCGAAAATGGCATTGAATATGGCGATACCGTCGACAAGATGGATTTCGACTATCTGGCCAAGGTGACAATGTTGAACGTTCTGACGGCAACGGCATTGGCCGATGCGCCGCCAGCACCGGCTTCGGCCATATTGGGCGGTGCAGTCACTTCCAACACGACGGTAAAATGGGATGCGGCTCCGGGCGCGCAACGCTATCGCATCTATCAACGCCGCGCCGATGCCCAGGACTGGACCTTTGTCCGCGATGTCACCGGCACCGAAACAGTGCTTGAAGGCTTGATCGTTGACGATCATTTTGTCGGCGTCAGCTCGGTGAGCGAAAAAGGCGCGGAAAGCACAATCACCTTTGCAGGCCTGCCGCCACGGCGTTAAATCCAAAAAATATGGGCGCCGTCATCTCTGACTGCGCCCATTACTGCCCCTCGGTAATTTTGATCCAGCCTCGTCAGGCGACGAGCGGCTGTTCCATATCGTCGAGATCGCGCAGCACATAGCCACGGCCCCATACGGTTTCGATGTAGTTTTCGCCCATGCAGGCCAGCGACAATTTCTTGCGCAGCTTGCAGATAAAGACGTCAATGATTTTCAGTTCAGGCTCGTCCATGCCGCCATAGAGGTGGTTGAGGAACATTTCCTTGGTCAGTGTCGTGCCCTTACGTAGGCTCAACAACTCGAGCATTGCATATTCCTTGCCGGTCAGGTGAACGCGGCTGCCATCGACTTCGACGGTCTTTGCATCGAGGTTCACGGACAGCTTGCCGGTGCGGATGACCGACTGCGAATGGCCCTTTGAACGACGGACGACGGCGTGGATGCGTGCGACCAGTTCTTCGCGATGGAATGGCTTGGTCACATAGTCGTCGGCGCCAAAGCCGAAGGAGCGAACCTTGGAGTCCATCTCGCTAATGCCCGAAAGAATAAGCACCGGCGTCTGCACCTTGGCAACGCGGAGCTTTTTAAGAACATCATAACCATGCATGTCCGGCAAGTTCAGGTCGAGCAATATGATGTCATAATCATAGAGCTTGCCCAGATCGAGGCCTTCCTCACCAAGGTCAGTCGTATAGACATTGAACCCTTCGGTCGCGAGCATCATCTCGATGGCTTTCGCCGTCGTTGGTTCGTCTTCAATCAAAAGCACACGCATTGGGCAAACCCCTTTTTGAAACCCTTGCACCCCCAAAGCAACGCGGCGTCGCCAGCACTGCTTCGAACTTCATTAACCATAAGGGGAATGAACTTAAAAGGTTAATTTGGGATTAATGCTAGGTTTTCCGCGAGTCGTGACATTTAAGTTTACCGGAAATGACTCAATTCCGCGGGTTTGAGGCGTGTCAGGCTCGATGAAATTATATTTTTTCTTCTGAATTTTTGGGCAGTTAACGCATCAGAAATGTAAATTATGACGGCGCATTGAAAAATTTAACCAAATATAGGGCGGTTCGATCGCTCAAAAAAAGACCGTTAACATCATTACCGTCCAAGCCGTGCGGCGAGATAATCGATTAACACTGTGACCCTTTGCGGTCGGATCGCGCCGGGCGGTGTCACCAAGTGCAACGCAACGCGTCGCGGTTGCCAATCGGTCAGTATCGGAACAATCGAACCATTGGCCAAATCTTCATCGACAATAAAATCAGGCACAACGGCAATACCAAGTCCCGACCGCAGACTATGCAACATGGCGTCGCTGTTATTAGCCCGCAACCGCCCCCGGGGACGCACAGCAACCTCTTCGCCCGCTGCATTGGTGAACCGCCAATAGTCGGGGGCAGTTAACAATGAATATTGGAGGCACTCATGCTCGCCAATTTCAGCAGGGTGTTGCGGTATACCCATACGTTCCAAATAGGTGGGCGCTGCGACGATATGAGTTTGCACATCGCGCAGCTTACGCGCCCGCAAACTGCTGTCGGGAAGTGCGCCAATACGAAGGCCGATGTCAAAGCCCTCCCCGATCAGATCCACCTTCGCATCGCTGAGATGCAGGTCAATGCTGATGCCCTGATAGTCGCACAGGAAATCCGCGATAACTGGCCCGAGTTGCTTCAAGCCAAAGCTCATCGGCACGGCGAGTCTTACAAGACCTACAGGTTCCGATGCCTCGTCGCGGGCGGCTTCCTCGGCGGCCTGGCCCTCGGACAAAATCGACTTTGCGTGATCGATCAGCTTGCGGCCGCTATCAGTGAGCGACAGGCGGCGGGAGGTGCGGTGAAACAACGGTGTCCCAACCCGCCGCTCCAGCCGTGTGACTGCTTTGGATATGGTTGCCTTGGATAGTCCAAGCGCTAAGGCCGCGCCCGTGAAGCTTTTATGCTCCACCACACAGGCAAAAATGCTCCAGGCTTCAAAATCGGGTAGCTTCATAATTGAAACAATATGTTTCTAACGTTTCTATTTCAATACCAATGTCATTGGCTATTTTTGGGAATATCGAAACACCCTGCTTAAGGAGTGCATGACATGACCGACATTAAAACAAAGTTCGAAATCCGTCCCTTTGAAACGCTTGGCGCTGCCAATCATGGTTGGTTGGACGCCCATCACCATTTTTCATTCGGCAGTTACAATGACCCAGTACGGATGAGCTGGGGTGGTATCCGCGTGTGGAATGACGATGTAATTGCGCCGCAGTCAGGCTTTCCACCCCATCCGCATGCCGACATGGAAATCATCACTTATGTCCGCACCGGCGCGATCACGCATAAAGACAGCCTTGGCAATGAAGGCCGCACTGCAGCTGGCGACGTTCAAGTCATGAGCGCAGGTAGCGGCATCCGCCATGCGGAATATAATCTGGAGAATGAACCAACGACATTGTTCCAGATCTGGATCATGCCGAACCGCACGGGCGGAAACCCAAGCTGGGGTGCAAAGCCCTTCCCTAAAGGAGACCGTTCAGGTGCATGGCAGATACTTGCCAGCGGGTTTGACGAAGACAGTGACGCCCTGCCCATTCGCACCGACGCCCGCGTGCTTGGCGCAACGATTAAAGCGGGCGACAGCCTGGAATATGCCATTGGCAAAAATCGCCATGCCTACATGGTGCCTGCAACGGGCGCGATTGAAATTGACGGTCAACGTGCCAATGCACGCGATGGTGTGGCTATGGGCGAAGGCGCAGTCACGATCACCGCGATAGAAGATGCTGAAATCGTTTTGGTTGACGCGCGGTAATTTTTCAAACGCATTACCAGTTTCACACCCTCCCCCATTAAAAGGATCGCCCCAATGGCAAAAGTGCTTGTTCTTTATTATTCCAGTTACGGTCATATCGAAACGATGGCAGAGGCCATTGCCGAAGGCGCGCGCAATGCTGGCGCAGATGTCACCATCCGCCGCGTTCCCGAAACCGCGCCACTTGAGGTTGCCCAAGCCGCGCATTTCAAGCTTGACCAAAAGGCGGAAGTTGCAACCATCGATGACCTGAAAAACTATGACGCCATCGTTGTTGGCACCGGCACCCGCTTTGGCCGGATGTCGAGCCAGATGGCGAGCTTTTTTGACCAAGCCGGCGGCGTATGGGCGCGCGGCGAATTGACAGGCAAGGTCGGTGCGGCGTTCACCTCGACTGCGTCGCAACATGGCGGTCAGGAAACGACATTGTTTTCGATTATCACCAATCTGCTGCATTTCGGCATGACGATTGTTGGTCTGGATTACGGCTTTGCTGGCCAAATGCGCAATGACGAAGTGACTGGCGGCGCGCCTTATGGGGCAACGACGATCGCCAACGGCGACGGCAGCCGTCAGCCAAGCGAGACCGAACTGGATGGCGCGCGCTATCTCGGCAAGCGTGTGGCGGAAACTGCCGCCAAATTGGCTGCGTGATATTGGCAAAATGTGGCGATGGCTGTTACAGCCGTCGCCATGGCCTTTGACCTTCCCGAAGAATATCTTGAAGAAACCTTCTTGGCCTCAACCGGGCCAGGCGGACAGAATGTCAACAAGGTCGCAACCGCCTGCCAATTGCGCGTCGATGTCTACGCACTTGGGCTTCAACCCTATGCCTTCCGTCAGCTAAAGATCCTCGCAGGCAGCAAGATGACAGTGTCGGGCGAGTTAATCGTCACGGCGCGCAGTCACCGCACACGGGAAGCGAACCGGCGCGACGCGCGGGCGCGGGTGATTGAACTCATTGACCGCGCCCATGTCCGCCAACCCCGCCGCGTCGCCACCAAGCCAAGTAAAGCCGTAAAGGCGCGGCGCGTTGACGCCAAAAAGGACCGGTCCACGATAAAGAAAAACCGTGGCAAGGTCAGCTTCGATTGATAAGGCAAAGCCATGTATACATTTGAAATTGATCCCGCCGCCCCGAAATCCGCACTTTATAAAGAGCTGGCGCAAGCAACCGAAGCCCTTACCGGCGGAGAGCCCGACGCGGTCGCCAATATGGCGAACGTCGCGGCGTTATTATGGGAATATCTGCCCGACGTGAACTGGACCGGATTTTACCGCGTGATTGAAGGGGAACTTGTTCTTGGCCCGTTTCAGGGCAAGGCGGCGTGTATCCGCATTCCGTTCGGTAAGGGCGTCTGCGGAACCGCTGCGCAAACTGGTGCAACGCAGTTGGTGGAGGACGTACACGCCTTCCCCGGTCACATCGCCTGCGACGCCAACAGCGCGTCCGAGCTCGTGGTACCGGTAATGCGCGATGGCCGGGTTATCGCGGTCATTGATCTCGATAGCCCATCGTTAAACCGCTTCGATGCAGAGGACGCAAAGGGCGTCGAGTTGCTGGCAGAGATCATCGCCGACCGTATCTAATTATTTGCGTCAATTTGACACAAGCCTCTGTTTATATTCAAATTTACGCCTTGCGGAATAACCAAATTGCTTTGAAGATGGTAGCCGAACGGCTAACCATCGAAGCCTGCGCCATGTACGGCGTCAGGATAGCAAGGATCGATCTCGCACATGAACAGAAAAGTGATTTTGAGCTTCGCAGCACTTGGTGTGCTGGTTCACAGCATGCCCGCGACGGCCTATCATGACCCGCAAGATCGCACCCAGGATTATGTGGAACCCAAGGATGGACCGTTATTACAGCCCGATACGGACCTTTATGGTTGGCAGGTGGACGGTGAGAGGGTTCTTGTGACGCCTGAGCGGTCTACCCATAGACATGATCATTCACATCAGCGCAGCTTCACCACCGCCGCCTCCGCACCGATGGTGACGGTCATATTAATGGCCCCAGCCATAATAACGACGACCACCGTCACCGAAGAAATCTACTACGAAACTGTGCGTAGACCGGTGCATAAAAAGCCGGTCCGGAAATGGAAACCAAAACCGCGTTGCGTCTGTAGATAGTTGAAAAAAGCTATCGTCCTCGCACCCCCACTTAAAATGGGGCGCACAAGGCGTTCCTAGATCGCTTCAGCGTCAGGGTCGAAATACTCCCAACCATCAGGTCCAAGACGCTCCAACGGCCTGTAGCGCGTCTTATACTGCATCCGTGCGGCACCGTTCACCCAATAGCCCAAATACACATAAGGCAAACCAGCGGCCCGTGCACGCATGATGTGGTCCATGATGATGAAATTGCCGAGGCCGGGGCGCCCTTCGATATCGGGATTGTAGAAGCTGTAGATCATCGACATGCCGTCGCTTTGTTGATCGGTCAGGCACGCTCCGATAAGCTCACCAAGGCGGCCGAAGCGCGGCGGGGTGCGATATTCGATGACATGGCTGCGCACAGGCGACTGTTCGACCATATCGGCATAATCCATGTCGTCCATATTCGCCATGCCACCATCGGGATGACGCGACGAAAGATAGCGGCGCAGCAGATCATATTGTTCAGTCGTTGACCAAGGACGGCAGGCACTAACGACGAGGTCCGCATTGCGGCGCAAGATCCGGCGTTGTGTTGCGTTTGGGCGGAACTCGTCGGTGCGGACGCGCACCGATACACATGCCTTACAGTCAAGACAGCTTGGACGATACGCGACATTTTGGCTACGGCGAAACCCGATGCGGCCAAGCGCCTCGTTCAGTTCGTCGGCATGGTTTCCGTTCAGCTCGGTAAAGACTTTACGTTCGGTCTTGCCCGGCAAATACGGGCAAGGACCAGGGCTGGTAACAAAGAATCGCGGAAAACGGACGGGTGCGCTCATATTCTCTCCGCTTGGCTGCGTTAGCCGTTAAGATATTATTTACCTTTTATGCACACCTCATCCAACGCTGAAAAGCGAATTTACCATCTTTATATGGTTACCAGCTTATTTGTTCAGCTCGACCCGCTCGACCTTATACCCGGCGACATTCAACCCATCGACAAGTCCCTGTAATTGCTCGGCATCGCGCGCCTCGCATTCAATGTCGGTAATCAATCCCTTGGCGGGCAGCGTTGTGAAGATGCGCTGATGATAGATTTCGATGATGTTGACATTATGCTCGTTGAACAAGCGCATGACCTTGT
>JAZKGS010000082.1:0-2355 GCA_040385805.1 Pseudomonadota bacterium
GCCGAGGACAGGATGATCGACAGGATTGCGTCCCATTTGTCGTCAGGAAATTCATCTACAGGGGCGACATGCTGGATACCGGCATTATTAATTAAAATGTCAGGTGCGCCGAGTTTGTCGGCACATTCCGCGACCATCGTCCGGATGGCCTCGGGTTTTGTCATGTCCGCGCCTGAATGGGTTGCCTTTCCGCCACTCGCATCCGAAAGTTCGGCAACATAGCCTGCAATGACGTCGGCATCGCCAAAGCCATTGATCATGACGTTCGCGCCTTCGGCCGCCAAGGCGCGGGCATAGCCCAGCCCAATGCCCGACGTTGAACCGGTAATGAGTGCTGTTTTGCCTTTGAGGAACATGGAAGACTGCCTTTGCGTTTAGGATGAACATGACTTGCGCTTTGCATCGCTAAACGCAATGTCGGTACAGAACAATATGGGAGAATGACATGCGGCTCGACGACCTTGATCCTAGCAGCAACGTAAGCGACCAAGGTTCCGGCGGCGGTATGGGCTTCGGCGGTGGCGGCGGCGGCCCATTGGGCCTGATATTTGGACTGCTCCCCATGCTGCTTGGACGCAAAATGGGCTGTGGTACATTGGTCATCATCGCGATTGTCGGCTATTTTGTGATGTCGAGCGGGATGCTGAGCACTGGCGGCACTGGGACCACTCCGCATTTAAGCGGTCAGCAAAGCGGTGCAACCGGCGCGTCTGGCGCGAACGTCGCCTGCGATACGCAGGACGAATTGTTTGCTTGCCGCGTGTTGAAATCAACGGAAGATACGTGGTCGCAACTTGTCCAAAATTACCGGCCCGCAACCCTGAACTTCTATCAAGGTGGCGGGCAGTCTGGCTGCGGCGCGGCTCAATCCGCCATGGGTCCATTCTATTGCCCGTCCGATCAAGGCATTTACCTCGACACCAGCTTCTTTCAGCAAATGGAAAAGCAGATGGGCGCAGGTGGTGATTTTGCTTATGCCTATGTCATCGCGCATGAGGTTGGACATCATATCCAGAATCTCGCCGGTATTGCCGATCAGGTTCGGACGCTTCAGGCGCGTTCAAGCGAAGCCGATGGCAACAGGCTTCAGGTCGGCATGGAGTTGCAGGCGGATTGTTTTGCAGGCGTCTGGGCAGGCATTAATGCTGACAGAATTGAACCGGGCGATATCGAAGAAGGCATGCGCGCCGCCAACGCCATTGGGGACGATACGTTGATGCAGCAAGCAGGTCGTGCGCCAGTTGAAAGCATGTTCACCCACGGCACTTCTGCGCAGCGGATGGAGGCACTGAAGCGCGGTATGCAGGCGAAAGATCCAAATGCATGCAATTATTTGCAAGGTCTGTCATAAGCCCTGCATGCGTTTGAATGATTGTCATAATGTAGCCGATTTCCGCCGTTTGGCGAAATTGCGCTTGCCCTCGCCTATATTCAACTACATCGATGGCGCAGCTGACGATGAACGGACAAAGCTGCGCAACACGTCGTCATTTGACGATTGCGACCTTGTTCCGAACGTTTTGGCTGGTGTGTCGGAGATCGACACGGGCGTCACCGTGATGGGGCAGCGCATTGATATGCCGTTGATTCTCTCCCCCACCGCGTTGCAGCGCTTGTTCCATTGGCAGGGTGAGCGTGCAGTTGCCGCAGTCGCACAGCGGTATAACACATGGTTCGGCATCTCTTCGCTCGCTACGGTCAGCATTGAGGAAGTCGGCGCGACCATCAAAACGCCAAAGCTGTTCCAACTGTACATCCACAAGGACAAGGGGCTGAACGCGTCGATGATCGAACGCTGCAAGGTGGCAAAGTTCGATGCGATTGCGTTGACTGTTGACACCATAGTGTCTGGAAATCGCGAACGATGCTTGCGCAGCGGTTTTACTTCGCCGCCACGTTTTACGCCCGCGTCGGTCATGAGCTACGCCATCCATCCGATGTGGGCGTTGAATTATTTATTCCGCGAGAAATTTGCGCTGCCCAATTTGCAGACACATGTCGATGCCGGTACCAATGTCGCGGTGTCTGTCGCGGAATATTTCAACACGATGCTTGATACGTCAATGGATTGGAAAATGGCCGAAAAGGTTCGGTCGGACTGGGGTGGTCAGTTTTGCCTGAAGGGTATCATGTCGGTCGACGATGCGAAACGCGCCGTAGATATTGGGGCCACGGCAATCATGGTATCCAACCATGGCGGTCGGCAATTGGATGGCTCACGCTCGCCGTTTGACCAGATAGCCGAAATCGCAGACGCCGTTGGCGGCAAAATCGACATCATTTGCGATGGCGGCGTGCAACGCGGAAGCCATGTCCTGAAAGCGCTCGCCGCTGGCGCAACCGCTTGTTCCGGCG
>JAZKGS010000083.1:0-2157 GCA_040385805.1 Pseudomonadota bacterium
AATGGCGCGTCCCTGATGTAAGGGCGCGACATCCTATCCTTTAGCCAGAGAAGAGCAGAGCCATGGCAGGCCATAGCAAATTCAAGAATATCCAGCATCGTAAGGGTGCGCAGGACAAGAAGCGGTCGGCGCAATTTTCCAAGCTTTCGCGCGAAATTACCGTGGCGGCGAAGATGGGCATGCCCGATCCGGACATGAATCCGCGCCTTCGCCTCGCGGTGAACGCGGCTAAGGCACAATCGGTGCCTAAGGATAATATCCAGCGCGCCATCGACAAGGCAATCGGCGGAGACGCCGAAAGCTATGACGAAATGCGCTATGAAGGCTATGGGCCGGGCGGCGTTTCCATCATCGTTGAGGCATTGACCGACAACCGTAACCGCACCGCCACCAATGTGCGCACGGCGTTCAGTAAAAATGGCGGCAACCTCGCGGCGTCAGGCGCGGTGAGCCACGGGTTCGACCGTATGGGCCTCATCACTTACTCCGTCAGCGCTGGCGATGCCGACAGCGTGTTCGAAGCCGCATTGGAAGCTGGTGCTGAAGATGTTGAGTCTACCGAAGACGAACACAATATCTGGACCAGCATGGACGCCTTGCACGAAGTGGCCAAGGGACTTGAAGCGACGCTTGGCGAGGCTGAAAGCGCAAAGCTTGCGTGGAAACCACAGCTTTTGGTCGAAGTCGACGAAGCCAATGCCGCGACCTTGCTGAAGATGATCGACGCGTTGGAAGAAGATGATGATGTCCAGACCGTCTGGGGCAATTACGACGTGTCGGATGAGGTGATGGCAAAGCTGGGTTGAGTAACCTCTCGCTCTGTTGAGCGCTGGGAGAACTTAATAATCACCGTTCGCATCGAGCTAAGTCGAGATGCCTCCAATGCATATGTGCCAGCTTGGTGTCTCGACTATGCTCGACACGAACGGATATAGGGTGTCATTATGTTCCAATATGTTCCAATCCCCCAATTACCCATGAATTTTCAGCCATGATCATCCTCGGACTTGATCCCGGCCTTGGCACCACCGGCTGGGGCGTCATCCGCAAGGAAGGCAATCGTCTTTCTCATATCGATAATGGCGAGATTGAAACTGACGCCAAATTGCCTTTGGCCAATCGCCTCGTGCTTTTGGACGAAAAGCTCAGTGCGGTGCTCGATCATTTTCGCCCCGATTGTGCCGCGGTCGAAGAAGTCTTCGTCAACAAGAACCCGCAATCGACGCTCAAGCTCGGCCAAGCCCGCGGTGTGGTGCTTTTGGGGGCGGCCCGCAACCGCACGCCCGTGACCGAATATGCCGCGCGGCTCGTAAAGAAATCGGTCGTGGGCACGGGCAAGGCGGAGAAAGAACAGGTGCAGGCCATGCTGCGCATCCTTTTGCCGGGACTTAAAATCGCGGGGCCAGACGCCGCCGATGCGTTGGCGGTCGCCATCACGCATGCGCACCATATCAGAGGCTGACGGGTCTACGCAGATTTGCTGCCACCTTGTTCCCGCGATGTTCTCTTTTGCTTGCCGATAAGGAACCGAACGGCTAACCCGCGATAATGATTGCAAAGCTTTATGGCCGCATTGACGAAACGGGCGTTGACCATTTGGTGATCGACGTCAACGGCGTTGGCTATCTGGTGCAAGCCAGCGCGCGGACACTCGCGGCATTGGGAAAAACCGATGATTTCGCCACCGTCTTCACCGAAATGCAGGTGTCGGAAAACGACATGCGCCTCATCGGCTTTGCCACGCGCGAGGAACGCGACTGGTTCCGCTTGCTGACGGGTGTGCAAGGCGTTGGCGGCAAAGTAGGCCTCGCGATATTGTCCGCGATTGAACCGCAGGATTTGGCCCTTGCGATCGGCAGCGGTGATGCGGCCATGGTCGCGCGCGCAAATGGCGTCGGACCGAAACTTGCCAGCCGCATCGTCAACGAATTGAAAGACAAGGTCGGCGCGCTTGCAGGTATCGGCGGCGGCGCGAAGTTGATGACAACAGGCGCACCAGCTGGGAACCACGCACAAGACGCGATGTCCGCGCTCGCCAACCTTGGTTTCAAGCCGGGTGAGGCAGGCAATGCCGTGGCACAGGCAGTCGAAGAACTCGGCCCCGATGCGACGTTGGATGCGCTGGTCCGGCTGGCGTTGAAGAAAGCTTCGCGGTGA
>JAZKGS010000083.1:2257-4009 GCA_040385805.1 Pseudomonadota bacterium
ACCCGCACGGCCTCCTGCCGTTGCGGCCAGCTTTCAGCCGTCTGCACTGGCGAACCTGTTCGAGTGTCGGTATGTCATTGCTATGACTGCCAGAAACGCAGCGGTTCGGTCTGTGCGGCGCAAGCGCGGTTTTCGGCGGATGCGGTCACCATCACGGGCAAACACAATGTCTACGAACATATCGGCGAGAGCGGAAATTCAGCCAGTTTCCATTTCTGCCCAATTTGTGCATCCACGCTCTGGTATCACGCCCGCCCGCATCACGAACTTTTTGCCATTCCCGTAGGCGCATTCGCGGACAAGGACTTTCCCGCCCCGATTTACTCGGTATGGGAGGGACGCAAGCACCCTTGGGTGTCCATCCAGGGCAGCGATATCGAACATTATGACTGAAGACGAACGTATCACTACGCCCGATAAACGGCCCGAGGATATCGATGCTGCCTTGCGGCCTAAAACGCTTGCCGAATTTATCGGGCAGGCCGCCGCGCGGGACAATTTGCGGGTGTTTATTGAGGCTGCGAAGGGGCGCGGCCAGCCGTTGGACCATGTGCTGTTTTTTGGTCCGCCCGGACTTGGCAAGACCACGCTGGCGCAAATTGTCGCGAAGGAGATGGGTGTCGGTTTCCGCGCGACATCGGGTCCTGTCATTGCCAAGTCAGGCGACTTGGCCGCGTTGCTGACCAATTTGGAAGATGGCGACGTCCTGTTCATTGACGAAATCCACCGGCTCAGCCCAGTGGTTGAGGAAATCCTTTATCCCGCAATGGAGGACCGGGCGCTGGATATCATGATCGGCGAAGGGCCGTCCGCGCGGTCGGTGCGGATTGATCTGCCTGCGTTCACGCTAGTTGGCGCAACCACGCGGCAGGGATTGCTGACTACCCCATTGCGTGACCGATTTGGCATTCCGGTGCGGCTGAATTTCTACACGCATGCTGAGCTTGAGCTCGTCGTGACCCGCGCCGCGCGGTTGCTTGACCTGGGCATTGCCCCCGATGGCGCGAACGAGATTGCCAAGCGCGCACGCGGTACGCCGCGCATTGCGGGACGATTGCTGCGCCGCGTACGTGATTTTGCCAATGTCGCAGGCGAGCCAGTTGTTACGGCCAAGATTGCGGATAATGCGCTCAACCGGCTTGAAGTCGACGCGCTTGGGCTGGATGCGATGGACCGGCGCTATTTGTACATGATCGCTGACATTTACCGTGGCGGACCTGTGGGCGTCGAGGCGCTCGCCGCTGGCCTGTCGGAGCCGCGCGACACGATTGAGGATGTCGTTGAGCCTTATTTGCTTCAACTCGGCCTGATCGCGCGCACGGCGCGTGGCCGATGCCTCAATGCGCCGGGCTGGAAACATTTGGGCCTGAACCCGCCTGCCGGGTCGCAGGATGGGTTGTTTGACTCATGACGTTGTGTGGGGCCTTGCAGGCGACCAAACGAGCGAGCGCCAACTAAAACCCCTTCCCGCCGGACTCCACAACGGTTAAGCAATTTATCAATGATCGTCCCTTCCCCCTATCAAGGCCATTTTGACGGCACGCGGCATTATTTTGCAGTGCGCGTATATTTCGAGGACACTGACTTTTCGGGGGTTGTATACCACGCACGCTATTTGCATTTCATGGAGCGTGCGCGTTCGGACATGCTTGCCTGCGTTGGCATTGATCAACGCACGGTACATGCCGAGGGCCAGGGCGCTTATGCTGTCACCGAAATGCAGATCAAATATCGCCGCCCAGCGCATTTTGA
>JAZKGS010000084.1:0-4008 GCA_040385805.1 Pseudomonadota bacterium
AGCAGGCAGACAGGCGCATCGGGGACATCCGGCCCCATTTGCTGCACATGCCATTGATAGCCGCCTGCGCGCACGAAGCTGCTCGTCTCGCGGTTCGGCCAATCCTTGCCGTCGCTGGCCCAGTCTGGATAACGCCCGCTCATAGGCTCTCAATCGCCGCGACCATTGCCGCGCTTTGGGCTTGCGGCAAAGGCAGATAACGCCCGTTCAACGCTGCGGCCAACTCTGCCGCTTCCTCACGCGGGCGCGGCGATATGTCGATGACGATGCTGCTGAGACCAAGCATCGCGAGGTTACGCGCCGCTTGATTGGCTTCCTCCATCGCGACCGTTCGGTTCGCCGTGCCGTCCATAGCGACATTGCCTTTGCCGTCGGTAAGGACAGCAATCAAGGCCGTCTGACCCGACCGCGTCGCAACCTCAGCCAATTGCCCCGCTGCGATCAATCCAGCAGCAAGCGGCGTGCCACCGCCGCCCGGCAAAGCAGCAAGCGCGCGACGTGCCCGGGTGAGTGAGCGCGTGGGCGGCAGCAAAATCTCCGCCGCCGATTGCCGGAACGCAATCAACGCAACTTGGGATCGTTTGACATAAGCCTGCGCCAACATCATTTCGACCGCGCCCTTGGCCTCGGCAAGGCGTGACAGCGCCGATGAGCCAGAGGCATCGACCGCGAAAATGGTCAGCGTTTCGCTACGTTGCTCGAAATGGCGGACGCGTAGGTCGGACGTGCGTATATGGATTTTGCGGGTGTCGCCCGCCTTGGCGGCTTGCCTGCGGATATTCTGCCACGGCGCTGCGGTGCGCAAGGAATCGATCAGCGCTAATCTCTTGCCATTGCCGGGGGTGCCGGGCCGCGCAACCATGGGGCGGCCACGCTGCGCAGACTTTCGCTTTTGCCCGGACTTTCCCGCTGCGCCTTTGCCCCCACGCCGGGTGGCCCCGTCAATTTGGTCGAGGATATGTTTCGGAATTGCAGCAGCGGCGGCATCGAGCAGGATGTCATCGAGGTCGATATCGTCGATATTGCGGTTTTCATCGCTCTCGTCAGGTTCATTGTCCGGCGGCGTATCGTCCTGCTCTGGTTCGGGCGGTGGCGGCGGTTCCATCTGCGGCACTTGCGTGGCGCGCGGCGACAGAACCAGCCGGACAGCGACTGCGATGTCTGCGTCAATGACCGTATCGCGACCGTTTAACGCGGCATGGGCGCGCGCCGCTAGGTTGGTGAAAATCAACGGTCTGACCGATCCAACCCCAAGCGCTAACGCGGTGACTGCAATGGCGTGAAGCTGTTCATCGGAAAGCGGGGCGACCGTCGTCATCGGCCTTGCATACGGCCAATCGGACTCGGTCCGCGTGCGCAAAGTGGACACATCGCAATGAAAGGCCGCACGCTCCATCAATATCGCTGGCGGGGTTTCATCGGGCTCAGCGCCATCGTCGAGGAGGATCGCCGCCAGATCATCATTGTCCATGGCCTGCGCAATATGTGCCGCGACATTGGCGGCGATACGTTCCGCCATCGGCAAGATGACCGCGCCGCCCGCTGCATTGGTTAGCAAGCCCGTGCGCATCACACCCTTGCCAGCTGATAAGGTCGCGGTCAGGTCAAGCCCGCCAAGCAAGCGCTCGGCATCAACATTGGAGGGTATTTTGATAACCGGGCCAGCCAACGCAATGGCCGCGCGAGCATCGCTCACCATTTCGTCGCGCAACGGGCTATCGCCGCGCAGCACAATACCGCCAAAGGTCGCTGGCGCGCGGATGAACAGCATGAGCGCCAATTCTGCGTCACTGATAGCCGCGTTCAGTGACGCGTTGGCGCTCACCCGAAAAGCTCTTCCAACGCGCGTTCAATCCGGACGGTTGAGCCGGTTTCATCAAGAATATTGCGGCGCAACCGGTGGCGTAGCGCCAATGGTGCGATGGATTTGAGATGCGCGCGCGTCACGACTTTCTTGCCGTCAAGCGCAGCGGTCGCGCGGCTGGCGCGCATCAAGGTCAGCTCGCCACGAAGGCCGTCAGCACCGACCGTCTTGCACAGCTCGGCCATGTCGATGAGAATGCTTTCTGGCGTCTCGACGATCGGCAATGCCGCCTTCGCACGCGCGATATGACGAAGCACTTTGGCATCTTCACTGGCCCAGAGTTGCGCGAAGCTTGCGCCATCCTGCTCATTCGCGTCGCAGCGTTTCATGATTTCAACACGTTGCGAAATATCCTGGGGCGTGCGCACTTCGACCGACAAACCAAAGCGGTCAAGCAACTGCGGGCGCAATTCGCCTTCTTCAGGGTTGCCACTGCCGACCAGCACAAAGCGCGCCTTATGCTTGATGCTCAGGCCATCACGCTCGACCAGATTCTCGCCTGAAGCCGCGACATCAAGCAAAAGGTCGACGACATGATCCTCAAGCAAGTTGATCTCATCAATATACAAAAATCCGCGATGCGCCTTGGCCAATAGGCCCGGCTCAAACTGTTTCTCGCCATGCGCAAGCGCGCGTTCCAAGTCGAGCGAGCCAAGCACCCGGTCCTCGGTGGAACCCAAGGGCAAATCGACAAAAGGAACCGATATTTTGCGCGCGCGATTGCTACTGCAATGGTCGGGGCAATCATGTGGCTGGTCGGGGTCGCAGTTAAACCTGCATCCCTCGACGACTTTAATCAAAGGCAAGGTCGCGGCCAATGCCCGCGCCGCCGTCGATTTGCCCGTGCCACGGTCGCCAAAAATCATGACCCCGCCAATACGTGCATCCACCGCAGCTATTAGTAATGCGCGCTTCATTTCGTCTTGGCCGACGATCGCGCTAAAAGGAAATCCACCCATGCCCCATTGCTATCACACAAAAGCGGCACGGCAAGTCGTGATTATGCCAAACAGGGCATTCTGTTGTTGATGGCGCGGCGGCATCGCGATGCTCCCGGTCAGACACTAACCGGAACTTTCGCCGCGCTCTCCGGTTTTGAAGTCAGTTCCGGATATAACCGGTTGAACCAAAAAAGGAGAAGCGAGATGCCAAAAATGCAAAGCAATTGGAAATCGATAGCCATATTGGCGCCCTTGTTGGCAATTGGCGTTGCGGGCTGCGCGACCGTTGAAGAAGGCGTTGCCGAGGCGGTTTCCGAAACAAAGCGGGCCACACTTACTGGCGCCGAAGTTGTTGGAACGCGCGGTGACACCGACGGCTATGCCAAGGCTGAATTGTCAGTGTCGGACGAAGCGAACCAGATTTGCTATGACCTCAACGATGTGCGCGGAATTGGTAACATAACCTCTGCCGCGATCTACCGCGGCACCAAGGGCATGAATGGGCGAGTGGTTGTCCAGATTAGCGCAGCCAATGAAGGTGGCTTTAAAAACTGCATTGGCCGTGCAGAGTGGCTTGAGGACTCCGTTGAGCGGGCTTCTGGGGCTTATTATATTCAGGTCAACACATCTGAATTCCCGAACGGTGCCATTCGCGGCCAGTTTTATTAAAGCGAAATCGCCGTAAGATGCATGCCGGGTTGGTTTACGTAACGGACTCCGATCCCGGCATCGCACGCGTGCGCCGGGGGAAGGGATTTAGCTATCTCGACCCGCGCGGCAAAGCCATTAGCGCCAAGACCGAGCTTGACCGGATCAAGGCGCTGGCGGTGCCGCCAGCTTATCGCGATGTGTGGATTTGCGTTCATGAAAATGGCCATATTCAGGCGACTGGTCTCGATGAAGCCAACCGTAAGCAATATCGATACCATGCACTCTGGAGCGAAGTGCGCAGTGGTGCCAAGTTCGATAAATTGTCCGAATTTGGCAGTGCATTGCCAAAGGTCAGGCGGGGGGTTGAATCAATTTTGACAGGTGCCAAAAAAGGCGACGTGTTTGCAAAAGAGGTCGCGATTGCTGCCGTGGTGCGGCTGCTCGATCATACCGCAATGCGCATCGGCGGGCGGTCACGCACCAGCCAGGGCGCAACCACATTGATGCTGCGTAATATCCGTTACGATAAAGACCGGTTGAAGCTGCAATACA
>JAZKGS010000084.1:4108-8348 GCA_040385805.1 Pseudomonadota bacterium
ACATTGATGCTGCGTAATATCCGTTACGATAAAGACCGGTTGAAGCTGCAATACACCGCCAAGGGCGGCAAGAAGGTACGATGCACCGTGTCAGACAGGCGCCTTCAGCGCATACTTGAAAAAATCCATGATTTGCCTGGAAAACGATTGTTCCAGTATATCGGCGCCGATGGCGAAGTACATCCGCTGGACAGTGGCGACGTAAATGCGTGGCTTAAGGACCGCACTGGTGTCGACCATATCAGCGCGAAAATGTTTCGCACTTGGCATGGCAGCGTCGCTGCTCTGGAGGCATTGCGCAAAGCGAAAAAGCCAAGCATCCGCGTCGCGTGTGAAGCTGCATCTTGCGTGTTATGGAATACGCCAGCAATTGCACGCAAAAGTTATGTGCATCCTGCCGTGCTTGAACTTGCGACGTCGGATGATCCGCGGAAGGCTATCGCGGCGCTATCCATCAGGCGCACAAAAGGCCTTGTCGCGGCAGAGCAAAGATTAATGGCGCTAATTTCGCCAAATCCGGATTGAACAAACGAGGGTTGAACCAAGCAGCATCTCAGGCGTTACCATTGGGCAATGCATATAAGGAGAGACTGCATGAGAATCGAAAAGGAAGATGCCCGGGCCGGTAAAACTGGTATGGGCGTGCGTTATGTTCTGGCAGTTTCGTTGGTTTTGGCAGTGGTTGCGATGATCGCTGTCTATTTGGGAGTATTATGATGATGACTATGCAAAATATCGTTGATCCAGATCCAAAGCCATATAGCCCACCCAATGAGGTTCCGGGGACCACGCCTGACGAAGTGTCACCAGGAGAGTTGGGCGATACGGATTATCCCGGCAGTATCCCGGACGAGACGCCAGTGGAATCACCGCCACCTGCATCAGAATTGCTGAACTGAAATACCGGGGCTGTCGGCGGAAAAGCTGACAGCCCCTTATTTGCGCTATCCGTTGACGATGGTGCCGCCATTGGGGTGCAACACCTGCCCCGACATATAACTTGAATCGTCGCAGGCCAGAAACAGGAAGCTTGGTGCCACTTCATTTGGCTGGCCAGCGCGCTTCATCGGCGTGCTCTCCCCAAATGTTGCCATCTTTTCCGGTGGAGAGCCGCCCATTGGGTTCAGCGGGGTCCAGATCGGGCCAGGCGCAACGGCGTTTACGCGAATACCCTTTTCAACCAGATTTTCCGAGAGGCTTCGGGTGAAGGCCGTGATCGCGCCCTTTGTGGCCGAATAGTCCAAAAGCCCTTTGGCGCCTTCATACATGGTCACACTGGTGCAGTTGACTATCGCCCCGCCTGCCGGGATATGTTCGATTGCGGCTTGCGTAAGGTAGAACATACCAAAGACGTTGGTTTGAAACGTCCGTTTGAGTTGCTGATCGGTAATATCGCGAATGTCATCGTCCGGATGCTGCTCGCCTGCATTGTTTACGAGGATATCAAGCCTGCCAAAACGGGCCTTAACATCTTCCACCGCGCGGCGACAGAAATCGGCATCGCCAATATCGCCGGGCAAAAGCAATGCAGCTTGACCTTCAGCTTCGACGGCGCGCGCAGTTATTTGCGCATCGTCATGCTCTTCAAGATACAATATCGCAACGTCACAACCTTCGCGCGCAAACAAAGCGGCCACGGCCCTGCCAATGCCGCTGTCCGCGCCAGTGATCAACGCAACCTTGCCAGCAAGGCGCCCGGATCCCAAATAGCGGGGGTGCCATTCGGGTTGAGGGTGAAGTGCCGTTTCATGTCCCGGAAGCGCGTCTTCTTGGACCTGAGGAGTAATTTCAGCCATCGTATCACTCACGAAGCTGTTCCCGGTGTAAAGGAAGGGGGATCACTCGCGGGAAACGATGCGTCGGACATATCGTCGATGTCGCCCCAATCGGTGCCGGGGTCATCGCGCATCGAGTCTATTCCTGCATGGCGGGTCTGGTCAAAATTTTCGTAATCGGTTTCGTCATCGGCAAAAGCAGCGGAAAATTCGTCTTTCCATGCCCCGGCCTTTGGCATCCACTGGTGGCGCGTGGCATATAGTCCCGCGCCAACGGCGACCCCGACGCCAATTGCAGAAATGACCGGACCGAGCCATGCTGGCACATCCGTATTTGATTTGCTGCCCTTTCGGGCTTTGCGGGACTGGGCCGACTTTAAGTTGGTCTTCCCATTTTGCTTGGATGCTGCCGCCCGACCAGGGCTCTGAGATTCCTGGTCGTTCAAGGCGCTTGTTGATTTCTTGTTGGTGTCTGAATGTGCCATATCGTCCTCATTATTTCCCGATTTCTCCGGCAAGCCGGACCAATAGTATCAACCAGCAAGGTACGGGCGGGGTTCCTCTAAACAGCGTTCTATTGGCTCAATTGGACGAACGTCGGACAAAATGGGAACCAATTTGCCTAAGCGATGTTTTCCCTCGCACTCTGAAAGGGAGAATTAACATGAACATCATTATCATACTGGTCGTCGGCGGCATTTTGGGCTGGCTGGCCAGCATCGTGATGCGCACGGATGGCCAACAAGGCATTTTCTTGAACGTCATCGTTGGCATCGTGGGTGCCTTTTTGGCAGGCTTCATTATCACCCCATTGATTGGTGGCGCGCCAATCACCAGCGGCAATTTCGATATTCGCTCGCTGATCGCGTCATTCTTGGGTGCAGTTGTTCTGTTGGCAATCGTCAACATGTTCCGTCGCGGCCGGGTCCGCTAAACATTTTTTACGAGGGAAGTTTTTATGAAAAAATCCATTATGATTCTCGCCGCGTCTTTGTCGCTGGCAACATTGGGTGCTTGCGATTCGGGTGCTGAAAATGCACAGGAAAATCAGGCTGATGCCGTTCGTGACACTGCTGAAACGCAGGCTGATGCGATGGAAGACAAGGCTGACGCCATGGATACCCAAGTTGACGGCGTAGATTCTGCTGCCGAAAACAACATGGAAGACAAAGCTGACATGGTTCGCGAGCAAGGCGAAGCCAAGGCTGACGCCATGGAAGACAATGCAGACACGCAAGACAAGTAAGTCCCGCGTCACTGCTTGAAAGAGGGCTCGTCAGGCAACTGACGGGCCCTTTTTATTGAGTGTGGTTAAAGCGCCGCCTGGTAAAGATGGTGCAGATAATTGGGGTTGAACATGGCCAGCTTGTTTAGACCTTCAAGGTCGGTC
This sequence comes from Pseudomonadota bacterium, assembly GCA_040385805.1. Taxonomy (GTDB): domain Bacteria; phylum Pseudomonadota; class Alphaproteobacteria; order Sphingomonadales; family Sphingomonadaceae; genus Sphingorhabdus_B. The sequence goes on from JAZKGS010000084.1 coordinate 7,274, forward strand.
ACGCGCAAAGTTCCGCGCTGGATAGTTGCGAGCCCGCTGGCGTTAAGCTCTTTGATTGTTCGGCTGACATGCGGCTGAGTCATGCCCAAGGCATCGCCAATATCCGACTGCGTGAGCGGGAAACGGCACAAGCCGTTTTCGGCAAGCCCGACCATTTTCAGGCGCAAAAAAAGCTCGCACGCCAAATGTGCTAGGCTTTCAACTGCGTTGCGCCGGCCCACCGAAACCAGCCATTCGCGCTGGATTGAAGCCGTCAGCAGTGAATCCCACCATAAAGCGCGCAACACACGCGGATGTTCATCGCCGAGCCGTTCAAACTCGGACGGCTTCAACATGGCATATTGGACTGGCGTGATTGAACCGATGGAATGGTCCATCGCATCCAGTATATAGACATGTAAATCTGCAAGATCACCCGGAACGAAAAATGCCAAAATCTGGCGCCGGCCATCTTCAAGGATTTTGTAACGGCACGCCCACCCATCGACGATGAGGTTCACCGTCTTTGGGTCCTCGCCTTCACTAATGATATCATGTCCGCGCAGCAACGATCTTACGCGCTTTGAGGCTAATGCCTCGATCGCTGCCTCGCCATCGCTGCGCAACGGGATGAATGCATTTAGTTTGCGGACCAGAAACTTACCTGACATGCATCCCTCGTTTGGTAATATTGGCTTTTATGGTTGGGGCGACGTCCCTGAAAGCGGGTCGCTGGGTACCGATACATGCGGCAAGGGAAATTTCAATACCACCCGCGTGCCGGTTCCTTCACTGCTCGTTATGGACAGCGTGCCGTCGACTTGCGTCGCAAATCCGCGCATCAACTCGGTTCCCATCTGGCCGGCCTCGTCGCTCACGATATAGCCTTGCCCATTGTCGGTGATGTCCAATGTTGCATCAAAACCATCCAGCTGAAATTGCAGCTTTACCACTCCGCGCGTTCCCGAAGGAAAGGCATGTCGAAACGCATTTGTAACTGCCTCGACAACGAACAAGGTCAATGGGACGGCGTAATCGATGGGCACTGGAAAGTTGCTGGCGTGGCAGTTGAGTTCGACATTTGACATCGACCGGC
>JAZKGS010000084.1:8448-44521 GCA_040385805.1 Pseudomonadota bacterium
GGCACTGGAAAGTTGCTGGCGTGGCAGTTGAGTTCGACATTTGACATCGACCGGCTAGCGCTTCGCAACTGCGTGCACAATTCTGCCATCAGGTTATCAATCGCGACTTCGCCGCGTTCATACCCATTGTCTTGTTCATATAAAAGTCGATGGATGAGCGCCAATGCACTAATGCGGGCACGGGTCTGTGAAAGCACTTCTTTAGCCGCGCCTTCGTGCACACGGCCCGATTGAAGGGTCAGCAGGCTGTTGATAATCTGCAAATTGTTTTTAACCCTGTGATGCACCTCGCGCGTCAGGAGGCTCTTTGCCTCCAACGCCTGCGTCAGGTCCGTATTACGCCGGTCAATGACATCGGCCATGCTGTGCAAATCTGCGCTAAACGCAGCGATTTCTTCTGGCGCCCGGTCAAATCTGCGCCGATCGCCAGTGAAATCGCCTTGCGCAAAACGGCCAGAGACACTGCGCAGTTCGCGAAGCCAAATTAGCGCCAGTCGGTTGGTGCCGACCCAGATCGCAATCGACGCCAACAGGATCGAAATGAGTGGCAGCAATATGCTGGCGCGTACCTGAGATATAGCGGTGGCCATCATTTGGTCGCGCCGCTCTGCATAGACCACAAGCAAATCGGAGCTGTATAATTTGTGCAGCGTATAAATCCATTGCGTACCATTGCCGTCACGCGCCTCGAGCGGACTGTTCTGACGCGCACCTACATCCGGCTTAAACGGCAAGGGCTGGCTGCCATTGGCAACAATATTGCCCCCGCGCGTTATAATGGCAACCGTACCAGTACTGCTCACGCTGGCCCTGTTGAGCGCATATTGCAGATAATCAATATCAATCGCTGCGGACAGCGTCCCGTCAGGCTGACCAGTTGCAGTACGCAATGGCAAAATAAGGAACATAACATCGCGCTGTGCCCTTGGTGCATATACAGGCGCCTTGGTGATCGTCATGCCTTCGGCTTTGGCACCGCGCTGCCACCAGCTTTCATTGGCGAGGTTAATTTCCCCTACAAACGGAATTGCTGAACAACGCACAGTGCCATCGGCGGCGGTTCGCTCAATCGTCGAAATGGGCCGATAATTGCTTAAGGACGTCCCAAGCACAGTATTGCATCGATCTGTCATTTGCCGAACATCGTCGTTGGTAGCGTGTGCCAGCAGCAAATGCTGCGCAATGACAAAGGGATCGCGCTGGCGTTCTGCCACAGCGCTGGCCGTACTGCTCAGGCGTTCGAAGGCCAATTTGCGGGTATTTTCCAACGTCGACATGCCTTGGAAAAAGCTTGCAACGACGACGGGCAGTAAGGCTGCAAAAACGACCAGGATAAGGCCCTGCCGCATAGTTAATGGTCGAAAAAATGCCACTTAAATCCCCGGTCGCTGATATGTGACCGTCAAATGCTTGTTGAAGAGGCGGATCGTTTCTCCGGACCGTCCGGTGCTGACTTTTGCGGCGCCGGCTTTTTTAAAACTGCCTCGTCGGGGCCATTAATCAAGGCCGCTAGAGCGACCCGGCCACGTGCAAGGCGGCTTTTAACGGTGCCAATGGCACAGCCGGTGATTTCTGCAGCTTCTTCGTAACTGGCACCGCCGGCGCCAACTAACATTAGGATTTCGCGCTGTTCGGCGGGCAATTTTTGCAACGCCTTTTCTACGTCCGTCATGTGGATATGATGTTGCTGCGGTGGCGCCTCGACCAATAATCGTTCGGCGGCCTCCGGATCCCAGCTCGTCATCCGAGAATTTTTGCGCATTGTCGTGTAAAACTGGTTGCGCAGGATCATGAACATCCACGCCCGGAAATTTGTACCGGGTGTAAAGCTCTCATGCGCTGCCCAAGCCCGCATCATGGCCTCTTGAGCTAAATCATCGGCAAGCTCACGATTTCCGCACAGGCCACGCGCAAAGGCGCGTAATGATGGAATGAGCGCGACCATCTGCTTCCGAAAATCATCGGATGCGTCGTTATTGTCAGATTGGGCCCGCGGCTCCATGGTCGGGGCGCTCACAGAAATTTCTTAGTGGCAGACATTTTTGCATCGATCTGGTCCAAAAGATCGAGAAAATCGTCAGGCACAGGCTCACTAGCTATGCTGTCATGCATTTTTCGCAATGCTGCGGTCAGCGAGTCAAATTCCGGGTCGTTCGTATCGGACAACTTGGTTGCTTTGCGTCTGCTCTTGTTATCGACCAATCGATCCTCTCCCTCGTTCCAGGCGCTGGGAAAGATGCCCGACCCAGAGTGACCATAATCTGATGTTATGCCCATTGTTCAATACCACAATTTAGGCAGAGGATATATTTTCATATGCCGTTAAAGGCGCAAAAGATGATATTGTTCCATGCCGCGGGAACAAAATTGCGCTTCGTGCGTATTAGTCGAGCTAGCAAAGGGAGCAACTATGTCATTCAGGCAGCAACTGGCATCTCAACTGCCATATCTAAGACGTTACGCACGTGCATTGACCGGTTCACAGTCACTTGGTGACGCCGCCGTGCGCGAAACACTGGAAGCTTTATTGGAAGCGCCCGAAGAGTGGGATGAAACAGCGCCAGTTAAAACTGAGCTTTTCAGGACATTTCATCGTATTTGGAAAAGCGAGATGATTGCTCCGCTGGAATCGCGCGGACGGAGCGGCGTTATTGCCGAATTCCCGGTAAAGCGCCGTCAAAGCTTGCTTCTGTCGACAGTCGAAGGATTTTCGGTCGATGATGTCGCTGCGATTTTAGGTATTGGCGAGGCCGATGTCGCCAATCATGTCCAAGCTGCACGGACCGCAATTGAAGACGCTTTGTCGGCACGTGTTCTCATTATTGAAGATGAATCGATTATTGCACTGCATATTAAACAGATCGTCGAAAGTCTCGGGCATGAGACGATTGCTATCGTCCGTACTCGTGCAGAAGCAGTCGCGAAGGCGCGCGAAGAACGGCCAGAACTGGTGCTTGCGGATATCAGCCTTGCCGATGGATCAAGCGGCATAGATGCCGTGAAGGACATTTTGGCCGAACAGACTGTTCCGGTTATTTTCATCACTGCGTTCCCGGAACGTTTGCTGACAGGCGAGCGTCCCGAGCCTACTTACCTGATTACAAAGCCTTTTGAACCTGAAACGGTCATCGCCACCATCGGCCAAGCGTTGCTCATGCACCGCGATGTTGATGTAGATTCAAAAGCAGCATAATTTTTGGGAACATTGTTTCTCAAGACGCGTTTGCATTTTCCAAATCATATTTCAAAGTCGGCAAATACGTAAAATTGTTTGTTGACTAGCTGGTCGCCCTCCCCCCCCTAGACCAGCGCCCTAACACCCCGGCCTCACCGCCGGGGTGTTTTCTTTGTGGGAAGGATTTATTGCCGCTGACCATAAAAAAGACCCTGCCGCGTATTGCGACAGGGCCTTGCGGATAGATTTCCGAACAGTGTTCGATTTGCCGCCGTCGGGTGGATTCAGGTTGCGTTTAAGCCGTGTTTCAAATCACGCATCTGGTCATGCCCGGATTTTACGGACTCATAACATTCGCTGATTTTCGAACGGGTATCCGTACTCAGATTTCCGTCCTGCAATGCGGTTTCGAACTTCTCTTTAATATGGTCTTCGCCGCGTTCGACTTCAGCAATCACGGCTTCATCGTCCGTACCGGTTACGGCATCGCGCAAATTCATGAAAGCGCGATGCGCGCCAGCCAGGATCGACCCATCATCTTGCGGATCGCCACCAAGAGAACGCACATGTTGGCGCAAATCTTCGGCGACTTTCTCGCGCTCGTTGGCGCGTTCAAAAAAGATTGATTGAAACTGGTTGTTGGTCGCGTCCTGTGCGGCCGAGCGATAACCGTCCACGCTGTCAATCGTAGTCTTGATAAGGCCGTTCAGTGTTTCGATGTCGTGGTCACGTGAGTCCATCATGTTGTCTCCTTAAGGTGTTGCAGAGGTCAACGCGCGGCTTTCTGAATTGTTTCCGACGACACTCACCGGAGCTTTAAATGGGCGAGCCCACGGCTCGTTTGAACGTAAACCCGGCTTCGTAAAGTCGGCTCAATCGCGCGGAACAAAGGCAAAGTGTCCGCGTTCACAACACCAATCACGATACATTTCGTTCATGTGGCGTGAATATACCTGCGGTATATCTGCCTGATGCCCAAACATGTCATAATAACGTGACAGACAAATTGGCATCAAAAGACCGCTGTCATTGGTTTTATAGGATAGATAAATCAAGTATGATTCATGAAAACCGCAAATCTTCAGCAAAATTAGACCATCAATATTGGCAAAAGCCAATTACTGCTCCAGATATATTAAGCGCGGATGCTCCTATACTAGTTGCAGATAGCGATTATCGCTTAATTGCAGACGCTATTCCTGTTCTGTGCTGGATCGCGCGCGGCGACGGCTTTATTTATTGGTATAATCGCCGGTGGCATGATTATTGTGGTTCGACGCCTGAGGCGTGTGAAGGCTGGGGTTGGCAGTCGGTACATGATCCTTTGGAACTGCCCCGGGTCATGGAAAACTGGACTCGCGCTATCCAAAAAGGCGAGGCGTTTGAAATGACGTTCCCGTTGCGCGGTGCAGACGGAATGTTTCGCCAGTTTCTTACCCGCATAGTTCCGGTCCTGGGCAAATCGGGTGAGATCGTTCGTTGGGTGGGAACGAACGCCGAATTTGAGAGCGAAAGCAGCGCCAGAGAAGCGCTAGCGGCCAGCGAGGCAAAATTTCGGGTGTTGACGGACACGCTGCCACAAATGGTCTGGTCGACAACGGCGGATGGCGTTCACGATTATTATAACGCCCGCTGGTATGAATTTACCGGCTCCGAGTATGGAGCAACACATGGCACGGGGTGGATGAACAGTGTTCATGCCGACGACCGGGATAACATGTCGCAAAAATGGCGCGAGAGTGTCTCCACGGGCGCTGATTATGAAATTGAATATCGCTTGCGGCATGAAAGCGGTGAATACCGATGGACGTTGGGTCGGGCGCTGCCGGTGCGCGACGAACACGGCCACCTTCTGCGGTGGATTGGTACATATACCGATATTCATGAAAGCAAGTTGATTGCCGAGCGCACTGAGCTTTTGAGCAAGGAACTGAGCCACCGGATAAAAAATATTTTTGCAGTGGTTGCCGGCCTCATTGGGCTATCGTCACCGCAGGATGCCCCGACGGCGTCATTTGCAAAGCAACTTGCGGGCAGGATTTCAGCTTTAGGGCGCGCGCACAATTTTGCGCGTCCAAACAACATGCTGTCAGCTTTCGGCCACCAATACGGAAAACTTCACAATCTGTTGGACGAGATTTTGAAACCGTATGAGATGGAGGGCAAGGCGCGATATCATATCTGCGGTGTCGACACCGATGTGGGGGAGCGTAGCGCCACACCCATCGCGCTCGTTATCCACGAGCTTGCAACCAATGCGATGAAATATGGCGCATTAGCCACTCCAGAAGGTCAGGTTCGCATTGAGACCGACTGTAATGATGAGTTCGTCGTCATCTCTTGGATCGAGACCGGAGGCCACCCCATTTCGGCAGCACCGGAGCGAACCGGGTTTGGCACGCAATTATCCGAGATCGGCATTATCAGCCAGCTTGGGGGGCAGATACAGCGCTTTTGGAATCCAACCGGCCTTAAGGTTGTCATGACTGTACCTGCAGCCCATTTATAACGTCGATTTCATGTTGAAAATTGTTGGTCTGCCTTTGGTGCAAACGATTTATCGTCGTTTCTAAACACACGCATGGCTGCGGGCGGAGTAACCGCTTTGCCGTTTAAATAATCCACCAGAAAATCAAGTGCCGTTTCGACCTCTGCCTCTTCTACGGGTTTGGAAATGCAGCCAATGGTGCCGGGGACGCCCGCGCCGAGACTGGCTGGATTTGCAGTAAGGAACAATACCGCCGCGCCATATTCCTGGGCCAACGTCTTGCCGATATTTGGCCCGGTTTCCCCGTCGCGCAAATTGACATCAACCAAGGCGAAGTCAGGCAGTGCATTCGCCAATTCCAATGCCGTCTTCGCATCGGGCGCAATGCCGATTGTTTCGAAGCCAAGCGAAGATAAGGTCCGGCTCAAATTCAGTGCCACAAGAAACTCGTCTTCTACAATCAGTATTGTTTTGCCCATCTGCTCTACTTTTGCGGTTGAACGTCATGTGTTAAAATCAGGCCGCGGCCAATAGTTCCAACGGCTTACCGCATCTTTGAAAATCCCAGTCCAACCGTTGGTCTGCCGACAGAATGACCGCAAGCGCTATCGCCATAAAATGTAATTAATTGAAATGGTTATGGCGGAAGCGCGTTTACCTTTCAGCAAGATCATGCTGCTAGTCCCGCGGACGGACCGGAAAGAAGCTAAAAGCAATGTCAGTTAGATCTGCGCCGGATGCGCACCATATTGCATCATTACCGGTCGGTGGCACGCGTCGTTTTCTGGAGCGCTGGATAACGACAACCGCTGGGTTCGGAAACGGACGCAACGACGCGTTTGGGTCTGCACAAGAAGCGGTCCTGCTGCTCCGCAACTTTGAAGCGAGTGGCCGGGGTTGGTTCTGGGCAACCGATACCAAAGGGCATCTCACATATGTCAGCGCCCCTATTATCGCCTTACTCCGTAAAGAATGGACAGAGATACTTGGCCAGCCTTTTTTGAATTTGTTTCGTACTGCGGGATATGAAGGCAGTCAGCGGACCTTGCCGTTTATCCTAACAAAGCAGTCGAAATTTGACGATCTGTCGATGTTGGCTGCGATTGAAAGCGATGAAGTATGGTGGTCAGTCTCGGGCAGCCCGTTTCGCGACAGGGCAGGCAATTTTGCAGGCTTTCGCGGTAGCGGAACCGACATAACCAAGATGCGTCGTTCCGCCGAGGATAATTCCAAACTGGCGACCTATGATTCGCTTACCGGCTTGCTGAACCGCTTCCGCATGTCCAAATTGCTTGAGACAACATTGTCGGCGTTCAAGCTTCAAAAGCGCACTTGCGCCATTATGTTAATCGATCTTGATCGCTTCAAACAAGTCAATGACACACTTGGACATCCCGCCGGTGACGCATTGCTCAAGCAGGTCGCGGACAGGTTGGTTAAGGCGATTGGGGATAAAGAAAAGATAAGCCGGTTGGGCGGGGACGAGTTTCAAATATTTTTACCCGATATGGAAGACCGAGGTGCGCTGGGTGATCTCGCCGAGAAAATCATCCGGTCCTTGTCCCAACCATATTCGGTAGATGGCAGCCGATGCATCATTGGTGCCTCGATCGGTATCGCGGTCAGTCCCTTTGACGGGCAAGCCAGCGAAGATCTGATCCGTAATGCCGACCTCGCACTTTATGCAGCAAAAGGCGGCGGGCGGGGGCGATTTCGCTTCTACTCAAGCAATTTGCTGCAAGCTGCCGAAGATCGCCGGATATTGGAAGAAGATTTGCGCGATGCGCTTAGCAAGAACGAGATTTGGCTTGCCTATCAGCCGGTCGTGGATGCCAAAACAAATATAGTTACGGGTTTCGAAGCGCTGCTGCGTTGGACCCATCCCGAACGCGGTCCAATATCGCCGTCCCTATTCATCCCGATTGCCGAAGATGCCAGCCTGATCGGAGAACTTGGCGAATGGGCATTGCAGCGGGCCTGCGAACAGGCGGCACGATGGCCAGGAAAGTTGAAAGTGGCAGTGAATGTTTCGCCCAGCCAATTTTCTGCAGGTACTTTGCCAAAAATCATCGAAGGCGCGTTGGCGAACAGCGGGTTGCCGCCTGCGCAACTGGAACTTGAAATTACCGAAGGCGTATTCCTGCAAGAGTCAGCGAACACTGACAGCATTTTTGCCGCCCTGAAGAACATGGGTGTCCGGCTGGCACTGGATGATTTTGGGACTGGATATTCCTCGCTTGGATATTTGAAGACTGCGCCGTTTGACCGAATTAAAATTGACCAGAGTTTCGTGCGCGGCGCCACCGAAGCAGGATCGCGCAATGGCGCTATTATTGCCGCGATCGTCGCGCTTGCAGATGCCCTTAATATGGAAACAACCGCAGAAGGCATTGAGACACTGGACCAGTTGGATTTAGTCCGCAGCCTGCGGGTCAGCCATGTACAAGGATATGTCTACAGCCGGCCCGTGAGCAATGAAAGTTTGCTCGAACATTGCGCGGCAGGCGATTGGACTCTCGAACCGGTCGGGCCAGCCATTCAGCGAGGTGAACGTTTTTCGATGTATCGCAAGATTGCCGCCGTACATGACAATCATCGATACGAAGTCGTTTTGCGCAATCTGTCCGTGTCCGGCGCGCTCATTGAAGGCATTTACGATGTGCCCGTTGGCACCAAATTTGTTTTGGATTTCGGCGAAGGCCAACTTGCCGTTGCCACCGTTGTGCGCACTGCCGCATGTCAGCAAGGTGTCATATTTGAAGAGCGCCTCGTCAGCCATGGCAATGGCGGGCTGTGTACCAACCGCCGCGTATCGCCTTACATGATGGCTGCGGTGGGACTGTCGGGTGCAACATCGGGGCAGGGGCCTTATGCCGCCCCCGGGAATGGATCGGCGGGCTTGCCTGCGTTCAATACGATGAGTGACTGGAAAACGGGCTAGCCTGGTTTAAGGCGCAGGGATTAGCAGCTTTGGATCGACCCGGGCGCTGTTCCATTTCATGCCCCAATGCAGATGCGGTCCACTGGCTCTGCCGGTTGCACCCACGCGGCCAATGACTTGGCCCTGCTTGACGACATCGCCAACTTTGACGAGCAATTCGGACGCGTGCAAAAATGCGCTGTTCAGGCCCATGCCATGATCGATCATCAGCAAATATCCCTCAAGCGTGAAAGCGTCAGTGGCGGCAAGGGTGACCACGCCATCGGCTGGCGCGACGAATTCCGTGCCCGTTGAGGCCGCAATGTCCATGCCGCTATGATAGCTGCCGGGCGCACCATTGTAGATACGCTGCGCACCAAAAAGGCCGGAAATGCGCCCTCTTACTGGGCGAATGAATGTCTGTCGCCAGCCATTGCTGTCACTGCGGATGGTGCGCGCGGCATTAATTTGCGCAAGTTCTGTACCGCGCCGCGCCTGAAATTCGGCTGAGGTTTTCGCGCCTCCTGTCAGATTTGCGCTGACATTTTCGATGCGCCAGTTGCCGGGGGCCACGAATATATTGCGTTCGACTTTGCGACCATCTGCAAGCACCGCGACCAAGCTTGCCTGCATGGCCGCATCGCGGTCGAAGCCCATGAGGAAAAACCCTTCCGCGCTGAGCGTCAATTCTTCGTCGTTGAAAGATACCGAGACTGCGCCTGTTGGTGCGCGCCCAGTTACAAGCCCACCCTGGACGGCCGTGCTGGACATCCAGAAATCGGACAGGGTTGTTTGAGGTTGGGGTTGCGGCTGGGCAGAAAGCTGGGGCGCCGCGAATGCGATTCCAATGACGGCAGCGAACGTTGCCAATAAAAGACGCAATCGTTCAGCCCTTGGCCAATGCAGCGCGGACGGAGGCCTCTGCGCTTGCATAAGGTTCCTGCTTCACGACGCTCCAATAGCGCAATTCCTCCAAAGGAATGGCTTGGCCAGTGACCGCACACACGACATGGTCGCCGGCGGTGAGCATACGGAAGCTGTTGGCCATATAATGGAGGCGCGCGACTTTGTTTTTGGAGGACATCAACATCCGCTTATTATGGCGCATAGATACGCAATGGGCAATGCGATGCGTCAGCCGTCGAACAGATTACCTTGATTAAGCGGCGGCTTATTCGGTTTTGACGTGGTTGGTCGCGGCGGAGCAGAGCCATTAACGACGCTGCCAACTTCACCATCGACGAATCGCAAAGTCACATTCCCAGCCTTGACCGCTGCATCGCGAGTCATAATTGTCTTGCCATCGGCATCGGTCACGCGCGCGAAACCACGTTTTAAGGGCGCCTCGGGATGCAGGCTGCCCGCAAGCCGCGTAAGCGCATCCAGCCTTTGCTGACCTTGCTCGACACGCCGGTTCAACAAGCGCGGGTGCAGCATCATGGCTGGTGCTGAATAAGCAATCTCGGCCTTTCCAACGCGGGTACGCAGCGACTGGCGCAAGCGTTCGGCAAGGTCATCTGTGCGTTGCTGGTGCGGCGCGGCCAAGTCGGACAGGCGCGGCATCAAACGGCGTTGCGCTTCAAGGCGTTCTGCCGCCAGGTCCACACGCTTGCGGACAATATTCGACATGCGCAGGCCGAATTGCCCGACACGCTGCAACAGGTCGCTGCGTACGGGCACAGCGATCTCTGCCGCAGCAGTCGGCGTGGGCGCGCGCAAATCGGCGGCAAAGTCGCACAAAGTGGTATCAGTCTCATGCCCGACCGCCGAGATGATCGGAATCGAGCAATTGGCAACTGCGCGGACTACGAATTCGTCATTAAACGCCCAGAGATCCTCGATTGACCCGCCACCGCGCGCGACAATCACAAGGTCGGGGCGCGTCGCCGGGCCATCCTGCGGCATCGCGGAAAATCCGTTCACGGCCCGCGCAATCTGCGCCGCCGATCCCTCGCCCTGCACCAATACGGGCCAGACGATGACATGTGTGGGGAAACGGTCGGCCAGGCGGTGCAAAATGTCGCGGATGACGGCACCCGTGGGCGACGTAACCACACCGATGGTGCGCGGCAGCGCTGGCAGCTTCTTCTTGCGCTCCGGTGCGAATAATCCTTCCGCTGCCAACCGCGCCTTCAGCTTTTCAAACAAAAGCATCATCGCGCCTTCGCCTGCGACCTCAAGGCTATCGACGACGATCTGGTAATTGGAGCGACCCGCATATGTGGTGAGCTTGCCCGTGGCGACAACCTCAAGCCCATCCTCAGGCGCGAACGGCAGTCGCGCCGCTCCGCCCTTCCACATTACCGCGTCAAGCCGCGCATTGTCGTCCTTCAAGCAGAAATAAATATGCCCCGACGCCGCGCGCTTGAACCCTGAAATCTCCCCGCGCACGCGGACATGGCCGAAACGGTCCTCAACGGTGCGCTTCAACGCAAGCGACAGTTCGGACACGCTCATCGCCTGGGCATTGTCGCCGGGGCGCTCCTCGGCTAACAGGCGGGCGACTTGCGGGTCGGCAGTTTCAAAGGGGTCATTTGCGGACATGAATATCTTGCTCATCGGTTCGGGCGGTCGCGAACATGCGCTGGCGTGGAAGCTCGCGCAATCGCCACACTGCGATACACTCTTTGCGACGCCGGGCAATCCCGGGATCGCGCAAGACGCGGAACTGGTCGAGATGAACATCGCCGATCACGCCGCGGTCATCGCCTTTTGTGCCGGCCACGACATTGGCTTGGTTGTGGTCGGTCCCGAAGCGCCTTTGGTGAGCGGCTTGGGCGACAGCTTGCGTGAAGCGGGTATCCCAGTTTTTGGCCCCAACCAAAAAGCAGCGCAGTTGGAGGGCTCGAAGGGATTTACTAAGGATATGTGCGCCGCGGCAGGCATCCCGACAGCTGGCTATGCGCGCCACGAGAGCAAAGCGTCCGCGATGGCTGGCTTGGAAGCTTTTGATGCGCCTTACGTTATCAAGGCGGATGGTCTGGCAGCAGGCAAGGGTGTCATCATTGCCGAGACCCGGGGTGAGGCCGAGGCGGCTATTGATGACATGTTCGGCGGTGGATTTGGAGATGCCGGCGCATCTGTCGTGATCGAAGAATTTATGACGGGAGAGGAAGCCAGCTTCTTTGCGCTAACCGATGGTCGTGACGTGGTCGCTTTTGGTTCGGCGCAGGATCACAAGCGCGTCGGCGATGGCGATACTGGGCCGAACACTGGCGGCATGGGCGCTTATTCGCCCGCCTTTGTGCTTACCGATGAACTACAAGCGCAAGTGATGGAGCGTATCATCAAGCCAACCGTCGAATATATGGCGGCAAACGACATGCCTTATTCCGGTGTGCTGTTTGCTGGCCTGATGCTCACTGACGAAGGGCCAAAGCTGATCGAATACAATGCCCGCTTCGGCGACCCCGAATGCCAGGTTTTGATGACGCGTTTTGAAGGCGATTTGGCCGCGTTGATGCTGGCGGTTGCAACGGGAACGCTCGCGCAAGCAGAGGTTCCGGTTTTTTCACCACAGGCGGCGTTGACGATCGTGATGGCCGCCAATGGCTATCCGGGATTGCCTGAAAAAGGCGGTACCATAAATTTGGTGGATGTATCAGGCGCGAAGGTGTTCCACGCTGGAACTGCCGAGGTCGGTGGTCAATTGGTCGCCAGCGGGGGGCGAGTGCTTAATGTTACCGCAACGGGCGATACGGTCACGCAAGCGCAAGCCGCAGCTTATGCTGCTGTAGACAGTATCGATTTTCCGGGCGGATTCTGTCGCCGCGACATTGGCTGGCGCGAAGTTGCGCGTGAGGCACACGGACAATAATATCCAAATTGGAAAATTGCCGATTATCGCTTTCACGCTCCGGAAAAATTGCGTAGTTTGTCTCGGAATTTAGGGGCTTTTTTCGGGAGGAACAACATGTCCAACTATATACCAATCATCATTAGCGCGGTGCTCATCATCGCAATATTGCTTTGGTGGCTGCTTGCGCTTGACGGCGTGAAGAAGACCGACGTTGCGCCTAAGGACATTGTATCGCCTCCTGCGCCGCCCGTGGCGGTTCCTGCGCCACCAGTCGTGCCGGTTACGCCTGTTGCCAAGAAGGCTGTGCCGCCAAAGTTAATGGATGATCCAGCGCCCGCTTCCAAAACCGCAAAGGCTCAGGTTCAGGCACCGTTAAAAGCGGCTGCTACAAAAAAGGCGCCATCGGCTAAAGCAGTAGAACCGAAAGCAGCAGCGCCAAAAGCGGCCACGCCCAAGGCAGCGGTTGCTAAAGTGGCTGCACCGAAAACTGCGCCCAAGCCAGTTGCCGCCAAGGCAAAAGCTGAGGCAGCGCCAAAGGCTAAAGCCGCGAAGGCTGCTCCAAAAACATCGATCCCCGACAATCTTGAACTGATCAAGGGCCTTGGCCCAAAGGTCAACAACATGCTCAAGGCTCTGGGTGTCACCAGCTTCGCGCAGGTCGCCAGTTGGACACCAGCCGACGTGGCTGAAATCGATGGAAAGCTTGGCGCTTTTGCAGGCCGTATCACCCGCGACAATTGGGTTGAACAGGCGCAATTGCTTGCGGCTGGCGACGTTGCCGGATTTGAAACGAAATATGGCGCACTGGGAAGCGAAGTTAAGCGCTAAAACGCCGCTTATTTCTTGGCACGCTTTGGCCTTGGTTGAAGGTCGCCGCCGCAATTGGGGCAATGTCCATTCAGCGGGCCAGTCACACAGGGCACGCAGAACGTGCATTCATAACTGCAAATCATAGCGTCGCTGCTATCCATCGGCAGCGGCGTCTTGCACCGCTCGCAGCTATCACGCATTTCCAGCATCTGCTTCTCCTTAGCGACCGACGCGTTGTAGACCGGTGCCATGCATTTTGAGCCATTGGTCGGCGGCCTTCCGGTTGCCGTCGTATAGGGTATCCAGCCATTTGTAGAATTCTGTGCTGTGATTCATATGGCGGATATGTGCGACCTCATGCGCGATTACGGAACGGCGCACATAAGCTGGCGCCATGATCAAGCGCCAGCTTAATGAAATGGTACCGTGGCTTGAGCAGCTGCCCCAGCGGCTGCGCGGATCGCCAAGCGACAAGCGCGGCACGGTTTCATTTGCTTTCTCGCAATAATATTCGATTTCCTCTGTATATATCCTGCGGGCCTCGGCCTTCAACCAGCGCAGGATGCGCGCTTCGACCGACGATTCAGGCCCGCCCAGGAAAAGTCTTCCTTCTTCGCATCTGACGCTGCGCGGCCATTTTTCACACCATTCGATGACATAACCTTGGCCTTCAAACGCAATTTCACTGCCCGGGGCGATGGGGGCTGCGTCCGCTACGCTGTTCAGGCGCGTGGCGATCCATTCGCGTTTTTTGTCAACAAAATCGAGTGCGATGTCCGTTGGCGTATAATGCGGCATGGTGATTCGGATTTCGCGTTTGACGGCGTCGGCCCGCATGGAAATCCGCTTTGCACGTGCATTGCGGTGAATGCGCACAGGAACCCGCTCTCCTTCAATATCCACTTCGGGATCAGAGAGGCCTTTCGACAATATGGTTCTCAAGCGGTCCAGCATGCAGTTCCGATATTGCCCGACCTTTAACCGACATGCCAGTGTCATGTATCGTCTCGCGGCTACCGCTGATGAGATAATGCCATTCTGGCAATGGTTGCCCGGCAGCGCGCAGCACATATGCACAGGTTGACGGCAGCCAGACATAATCATCGATTTTGTTGGGCGTAAGGCGAAGACATTCGGGCACAATCGCTTTGCGCCGTCGATAATCCGCACATTGGCAGGTTTGGAGATCCAGCAATTTGCACGCGACATTGGTCGGGTAAATCCGGCCCGTGTCCTCATCCTCAACCTTGTTCAGACAGCATTTGCCGCAGCCGTCGCACAAGGCTTCCCACTGCGCACGATCAAGGCTTTCAATCGGTGCCTCCCAAAAGGGCGCCTGGGTCACATCAACGGACCCATTTAGCGAGTTCAGCCTCGACCAGATCCGGCGCGCCTTCATTGGCGTCAGTATTGGGGACATCGGCTGGCATGATTGCCAATGGCTCACCCTTTGGCCCCATTAGATAGGGCGTCTGGCTGTGGCTCATCAAATAGCTTTCCGGCGTCGAGCCTTCCACACGGCTGGAGTAAATCGCGAATTTCTTGGTAGCTTCGGCGATCTCGGTCTCCGTGCCAGTCAGGCCAATAGCACGCGGGTGAAAGGCGCTGACAAATTCCTTAAGCACAGCGCTGGTGTCGCGCGATGGATCGACGGTGATGAAAATAGGTTGAATTTTTGCCGCTAGTTCGGGGTTTTTCTTCTCAAAAGCCTTAAGGCCAGCCATCAGATTTTGCATATCCGGCGTGCAGATATCGGGGCAGTTGGTATATCCGAAATAGACAATCCGGTATGACCCGTCGAATTCTTTAAAGCTGCGTTTTTTGCCATCCTGGTCAGTCAGCAGAAAATCCCCGCCAATCGTCGCACCGGCCAGCGGCGCTTCGCTGAGCGGGATTTGTGGCGGTGCAGAATTACAGGCCGACATAAAAAGTAGGGCGGATAGCGCAAATAGCGGAGTTTTGTTCATAGCGAGGCCAGACATGGTCTGCTAATGCTCAGTTATCAAGGATATTGGACATCAAAATGGGGCAGATTCTTTTGAAAAAGGCATTTTATCTTTTTGTGGCGGCTGGGCTGGTCTTGCCAGCTACGGTCGGCGTCATCGCACCTGCCGCGCACGCCCAGTTTTCGGATAGCTATAATTTCTTAAAGGCAGTCAAAGAGCGCAAGGGCGACGAGGTCGAAAAGTTTCTTTCAGAACCGGGCTCTGTCATCATCAACACGCGGGACATCACAAGTGGCGAATCCGCTTTGCATATCGTGATCGAGCGGCGCGATTCAACTTGGCTTGGCTATTTGCTGCAAAAAGGCGCCAACCCCAATCTCGCAGATAAAAAGGGCACGACGCCTTTGATGCTGGCCACGCAATTGGGATTCGTTGATGGTATTGATTGGCTTGTCGGCAAAAAAGCGCAGGTCGACCAAACAAACCGTTCAGGCGAAACCGCGCTTATCCTTGCGGTTCAGTTGCGCAATACCGACGCTGTGCGTGCGTTGTTGAAGGCCGGGGCAAATCCCGACAAGACAGACAGCAGAGCGGGATATTCCGCGCGCGATTACGCAAAGCAGGATGGACGTGCTTCGGCTATTGCGGCGATCATTGAAAGTCATGGCAAAACGGGTGCTGCGGCAAAGCCGCCCGAACTCGATTTTTCAGGTATCGAAGCACCCAAGTAACGCATATTGGTTTGGTGTCCGGCTGGATCAGCCGGGCACAAACTTCATCGCGACGCCGTTCATGCAATAGCGTTTGCCCGTTGGCTTTGGTCCGTCATTAAAGACATGCCCGAGATGCCCGCCACAGCGGGCGCAATGGACCTCGGTCCGCGGCAAGCCGATTTTATAGTCGGTTTTGGTGCCGATCCCGCCTGCCAAGGGCGCATAGAAACTCGGCCAGCCAGTGCCGCTTTCAAACTTTGTCGTCGATGAAAACAGGCGCGTATTACATCCCGCGCAAACATAAATACCCTTGCGCTTTTCGCCGTTGAGAGGGCTGGTATATGGCCGTTCGGTATCCTCTTGGCGCAGCACACGGTACGCAGATGGTGACAAGCGCTTCTTCCACTCGGCTTCACTAAAGGTCACGGCATAATTTGTCTTGGCCGTCGCATCCTTGCCACAGCCAAACACAAACGCCGCAGCGCCCGCGCTAAATAGGGACATAAATTTGCGTTTGCTCAGCTTCATGACATGATCCTTTAAAAGCCCTGCAAGTAAGTACGCCGCAGAGGCCGAAAAAGTTTCATATCAATAACGCGACAGCTCGACATCCATCTTGCGATAACCATGCACGAAGCAACCGGCGACGCGTTCCGGCTCCGCCACGACATTAGGCCGCAAACGGCGCACGGCCATTTCTTCAAGCAAGATACGAATTTGAAGCTCGGCAAGCCGTGCCCCTACGCAACGGTGAATGCCATAGCCAAAGGCCAGATGGCGGCGTGCATTTTCGCGGTCGACGATCAGCTTGTCGGGATTTTCAAACACAGTCTCATCCCGGTTTGCCGACAAATACCACAGGCCGATCTTGTCGCCGGCCTTTATGGGGGCACCAAACAGGTCATGGTCCTGTGTTGCGGTACGCCGCATATGCGCTAGCGGGGTCTGCCAGCGAATGATTTCGCTGACGGCGTTGGTGATGTAGGCCGGATTCTTTTCCAGCTTCTCACGCTCGTCCTGGAAGCTGTGAAGGCCATAAGCATAGCCCGACATCGAATTGCGGGTCGTGTCGTTGCCGCCAACGATCAGCAAGATCAGGTTGCCCATATATTCGAACTGGCTCATGTCTTTCATCGGCGAATGGATCATCCGGCTGATGAGGTCAGGGGCTTCGCCCTTGTTTTTGCGTTCCTCCCAAAGATGCTGGAAATACGCACCCATCTCAAACATTTTGGCAAGCCGCGCTTTGCGGGTTTCTTCGGTGCGGAACAATTCGACGTCGCCTGCCCAATCCGACCATTCGGTCAGTTTGCGGCGGTCCTCCCACGGGAAATCAAACAGCAACGCAAGCATTTGCGTGGTGAGTTCAATCGAGACGAGATCGACCCAGTCAAATGTTTCGCCAACGGGCAGGGAATCCAGCAGTTCAGCGGTGCGGCGGCGGATATCGCCGGACATCCGCTCCATTTCGCCGGGCGTGAAGGCTGGCGCAATGACGCGACGTTCTTCGGTATGCTTTGGCCGGTCCATGGCGATGAACATCGGCATGACGACTTTCTGGTCTTCGGGGATCGGCTCGGCGAGCGCGTTGTCGTCGATCAGCGTAATGCCGCCATGTTCAAATGACGACGAGTAAATATCCGGCAATGCCTCGACATGCTGAATTGCTTTCAGCGTGGTGACGTTCCAATAGCTACCGAAATCCGAGCCTTCGATTTTGTTAATCGGCGCCTTTTCACGCATTTCCTTGAAAATGGGATGCCAACGATCCTCAAGGTAAATATCGGCTTTGGTCACATCCCAGCGGTGCGGCGCCTGATTAACTTCATAGGGAAGCGAATCGCTCTCAAATATCGGGGCAGTTGCCATTTTTCTCGACTCCTCTCGGGCGAGAAAGTGCCACTACTGACAGAAATGTCAATCCAGTTTCGAACCGCAACTTATTATCGGTGCTGCCGATTTATCCCCGAACTTTGATGAAACCGAACAGCTTGCGCGTCCCTTCTTCTGTCACGCGGCCAGCGCTTCCCGATTTCATGACGTTTTTCTTGAACAGATAAACGCCAAGGCGCAGCAGCAGCACTGCAAACAGAATCTGTCCAATAATTGCGACGGCATGATGCCATAAAGTAGGCTCAAGCGCAGCGCGGCCAATCATGGCAAAGGGCGAACTGAACGGAAAGACCGCTGCAAATATCTCCATCGGCTGACCTGTCTTGGTCAGCGCATAAGACGCAAAAAAGAAGTTGATCAATTGCGCCATGGTGACCGGCATCGAAATGGTCTGCACCTCACGCACGGTGGCAGCCATCGCACCAATACCAAGGAACAACGCACCAAGCATCAGATAAGCCATGACGAAATAGGTAAAGCACAGGCCAATGAACATCGGCCAGCCAACCGCAGGCGTCGGGTAATTTGGCAGGTTAGGTCCCACCGCCGCAAAGCCAATCAGGCCAATGCTGGTCCATACCGCAATACCCAACAACGCCATGGCAAGCATGGCGAATAACTTGCCGAGAAATACCGATTCCATAGGAATCGAGGCCGCCAAAATTTCGATGATCTTGTTAGATTTTTCTTCGACCAAATTGGACAGCACCATGCCCGCCAGTAACATGGTCAGGAAAAACACGAGTATCTGCCCGCCTTGCGCGGTAATGGTGCGCAGTTGTTTGTCATTATTGGCGGTTTCAACAACGATGTCGGGCGTCGCCTTTGGCAGTTGCAGGCTACCGCCACTTTGTGCGTAACCCGCCAAAAGTTCAATGTCAGCGCGCTCGCGATTAATAGCGTTGTCCGTCCCGGTCACGACAGGCTTTGCGAGCGAGCCTGTTAACACCACGCTCAAATTGTCTGACTTTTTATTGAGATATTCTTGCGGGCTCTTCTGCTCGACCGAAGCATCGCCAACGACCTTCATTTCGGCAAAATAACGATCGCCCAATGTTTTGGACATCGAACTGCGCGCGGCCAGAATTTTATCAGCCTCGGCCTTTGCAAGCGCGATCCCAACCACAGGCTGCGACACTTCTTTAGCGATTTGGCCACCCAAATTGCCTGCGGCAAAACCAACTAGGACTGGAAAGAATGGGCCAAGCAGGAAGAATATGAAGGCCTTGGAATAAATGATCGCCGTGAAATCGCGGCGGGCGATGACGAAGGCGGCGCGTAAAATCTCTCTCATTTTGCCTCTCCTAAGCCAGGATTATCCATCTCGGCCGCAACGGCTTCACCTGCAATCGCGACAAAGGCGTCGTGCAAGCCGGGGCGTTCAATCGACAGTGATCTTATCCCTGCTTTGCCTTCAACCAAAGCCGTCAGCAGTGGCTCCACGCCCGTTTCCGGCAAAGTGAAGTGCCAATAATGCCCCTCGGCCTTCGTCTCGGCGGGCAAAGCCGTTCGCCATGGCCCATCAAGCGTTTCCGTTTCCAGATGCACTTGCGGCCGCAAACGGTCGCGGGCCTCGGATACCAGCCCGTCAAAGCTGATCTTGCCCTTGGCGATAATCGCGATGCGCTCGCACAGACGCTCGGCATGTGCGATGACATGGGTGGAGAAAATCACCGTGACGCCCTTGGCCGCTTGCGCGCGGATCATCTTTTCAAGCTTCGCCTGATTAAGTGCGTCCAGCCCGGAAAAAGGTTCGTCGAGCACAATAAGCTTTGGATCATGGACGATGGTGCCCATCAACTGCACGGTTTGCGCCATGCCTTTGGAGAGCTGACGGATCTGGCGGTCGGCAGCGTAGCCTAAGCCAGCTTCCTCGAGCAAAGCGCGCCCTTTTTCCGCGCCCTCCTTCAGCGAAAGACCGCGCAAAGCGCCCATGAAGGCGATAGTGTCTACCGCACGCATCGATTGGTAAAGCCCGCGTTCTTCAGGCAAATAGCCGACGTTGCGCGACTGCGAAATGGGGCGGTCGGAACCAAGCAAGGTCCTTGTGCCAGCGTCGGGGTCGATGATCCCAAGCAATGTGCGCAGCATCGTCGTCTTGCCTGCGCCATTGGGCCCTAAGATACCAAAAATGCTGCCTTCGGGAATTTTCAGGTCGACGCCATCGACTGCTCGAAAGCCGTCGAATTGCTTTACGAGTCCCTTTGCCTCTATTGCGTACATTATGGTGTGCCCCGGAGTGATAGTCGGTGCTGAATAGGGTTGGTGCGTGAAGAGAGACAAGACAAATTTGGTTAACAAGTTGCAGGACCGCGCCAGAAGCGAGGGGTTTGTCGCCTTTGGCATTGCGCCTGGCCGACTTGCTCCGTTGGCCAGCGAACGTCTCCAACAGTGGCTCAACGAAGGTCTGCATGGTGACATGCTGTGGATGGAGAGCCGCGCCGATGAACGCGCCAATCCGGACGTCTTATGGCCCGATGTCAAATCAGTCATTATGCTGGGGATGAGCTACGCTCCGCCGCAGGACCCCATGGCGCTTGCCGACCAAGACACCCGCGCAAGAATTTCCGTCTATGCGCAGGGGCGGGATTATCATGACATTGTAAAGGGCGCGCTGAAGCGGTTGGCGGGGTGGCTGGCGCATGAGGCAGGCGTTGGCGTCAAGGTTTTCGTCGATACCGCGCCAGTGATGGAGAAAGCCTTGGCGCAATCCGCAGGGCTTGGTTGGCAGGGCAAGCACAGCAATGTCGTCAGCCGGGAGCATGGGAGTTGGTTGTTCTTGGGTGCGATCTATACCACGGCTGAACTGGAGCCTGCTGTGCCCGCAGGTGATAATTGCGGGTCATGTAGTGCCTGCCAAGACATTTGCCCGACGAATGCCTTTCCCGCGCCGTATCGCGTCGATGCCCGCCGCTGTATTTCCTACCTGACCATTGAGCATAAAGGGCCAATTGACCCTGAACTTCGCCCGTTAATGGGGAACCATATTTATGGGTGCGATGATTGCCTTGCCGTCTGTCCATGGAATAAATTTGCCGAAACGGCTGCAGCGCATAAGGCATTTTTACCGCGCGCCGAGCTGGTCGCGCCGCAGATTGCCGATTTATTGACGCTGGATGATGCAGGTTTCCGGAAACTGTTTTCGGGATCACCGATTAAGCGGATTGGTCGTGACAGGTTTGTGCGCAATGTTCTTATTGCGGCCGGCAATGGCCGTGATGCGGGGCTGGTTACGCAGATTGAGAAGTTGCTGCGTGATCCTGCGCCCGTGGTGCGCGGTGCGGCGATCTGGGCGTTGCAGCGGCTGTCGCCTGAGGCTTTTGCGCAAAGGCGGCGGGAGTTATCGGCGGACGAACAGGACCCGTCGGTGCGGGCCGAGTGGGAACTTGCTGGTCCAAAAATGACTGCGGATTAACCGGGCATTGCATGCGTTGGGGCCACTGGACTTGTCTTGAGGCAACCGGCTTTTAGGGTGCAGCCTTGTTGTTAGCGGCGCTGTAAGGCCTCTACGCATGATGCGCGGTCTACGGCTGCACCGTCGCTTCGCCGTGCATCGACATAAGTCACGATTTCCCGCCCGCCCTTGCTTTCAGGGTACAGAAACGCATCCAGGATGCAGGGTTTGCCAACAAATTGCAGCTTGCGGCCGTATACTTCGACGACATCCAAACGCGGTTCGCCAAATTGGCGCTTCAATGCGTTGGCATCTTTTCCTATCACACTCTCCAGCCCGCGTGTTGCGGTGGGAGAACGCGACGGAAAAGAAGCTGCGGTGCGCTCGGCCGGTGCGGGCTGACGTGCAGATGGCCGCGATTCAGGTGCCGAAACGCAGCCAGCCAGAAGCAACGCTGCTGCTGTGAAAGGGAAAACGTGCTTCATAATGAGGGATTTCCTGAATGCACCAAATGGACGGCCATCGCCGTTGCCAAAACAGGCACGAGAAGATTGACGAACGGAACAAGCATTCCGGCGGTACCAAGCAGACCAAGCATAAGCCGCGGCAGCTTGTTCATTGCGCCCTTGGCGCCATGACGTGCGATGAGCATATCCTCCAAGTCGCGGCCCAAAAGCAAGGCGTTGATCAGCAGAAAGGCGACCGCCGTGCCAATGCCTGTAAAAAGCAGGAGCAAATAAATTGGCAATGCGAGCAGATTATAGCCGACCACGCGCGTGATTGACCTGATCGCCATCTGAAGCCCGGCGCCAAGGCTTGGCCGCTTGCCGAACGCGGCCTGGCGTGGGTAGTGACGATCCTCGACCGCATCGATGATGTCATCGGCGAAAACCCAAGTGATCGCGACCGCAACCACGCGGAACAATAGAACACCCGATAAGACAATAATCGCCATTGACAGCAGACCGGACCAGAACCCGTCATCATTCACATTCAGCCACGCAAACAACCACTGCAGGGCAAACCAAAGGCCAACGCCAAGCACCAGAAAGCTGACGACAGTGAGAAGAACCACCTTGACCATGACTTTAGCAACACGCCGGTCAGACAGACTTTGGAACGAAAGCATCAGCGCCTGGATCATGCCGTCGTTGTAAAGCGCTTGCCGGAAATGTCCAACCCAACTAGGGGCAGGGCCGCTTAAATAGGAACCTTTATGACTGATACCCGCTTCGACGTCCTCGCAATTGGCAACGCCATTGTTGATATCATCGCCAACACCGATGACGCTTTTATCGCAAGCGAGGGCCTGACGAAGGGCAGCATGCAGTTGATCGACGAAGAGCGCGCTAAAGGGTTATACGCACATATGGGGCCAGCCCGCGAAATAAGCGGCGGTTCGGCGGCCAACACTTTGGCTGGTCTTGCGCGGCTAGGGCAAAAGACAGCGTTCATCGGGCAGGTCGCGAGTGACCAGCTTGGCGAAGTGTTCGCGCATGACATCCGTGCGGGAGGCATCCATTTCGACATTCCTGCCCGCGATGGCGCACCATCGACCGCGCGGTGCTATATTTTGGTGACGCCCGATGCGCAGCGTACGATGAATACCTTTCTAGGTGCGTCGCAATTTTTGCCAGCGACCGTTATCGACAAATCGTTGATCGAAAGCGCAGCGATTTTGTATCTCGAAGGCTATTTGTGGGACCCGGAAGAACCGCGTGCCGCCATGCGCACTGCGATTGATGTCGCGCGCGCCGCTGGCCGCAAGGTAGCTTTGACCTTGTCCGATGCTTTTGTGATTTCGCGCCATGGCCCTGATTTCTTAGCCGAAATGGACGCTGGCCGCATTGATATATTATTCTCGAACGAAGTTGAAATCTGCGCGTTGAACAACAGTGACGATTTCGAGGCCTCGGTTGCGGCTATTGCAGCCAAGGTTCCATTGCTGGTCTGCACACGCGGAGAACATGGTGCGATTGCCGTCGAAAATGGTGTGCGCACTGAAGTCGGTGCCGAGCCTGTGGCACAGCTTGTCGACACAACCGGCGCTGGCGACTTGTTTGCCTCAGGCGTGTTTGCTGGCCTTGCACAGGGCCGTCCAATGGCGGAGTGCTTGACGATGGGCGCGGTGTGCGCGGCGGAGATCATCTCGCATTATGGCGCGCGGCCAGAGGCGGACATTGCTGATCTGGTTGCCAAACGGCTCGCTTAATCGCTTTTCTTGCGAAATAGGACTCGGTCTTCGGGTCCAAAGCCCCAGCGCCAGATGATCCAGCTATAAAGGCCAAGGATTGCAGGAATGCCGATCGTGAGTTCTACCCATTCAAACCGGGCGGGCACGCTCACGATAATCACGCCAAGCAGCGCTGCGGCCGCGACAGCAATGAGCAAAGTCCATCGCCAGACGCGGATGGGCTGCCCAAGTAGGCTCGACAGAAAACGCGATTTAATCAATGACCCGATGCCAAGCGAAACCATAAGGCCGCAGGCGACCGCCGCCGCTTGAGACAGCCCAACATATTCAGCCTTAAGCGGCAAATCGTCGACGAGCATGATGAGACCAACACTCACCAAGGCCTGCACAACGAGCATACCGAGAGAGATCAGCAGGTTCCGGTGGCGGGCCATGTAAACCAGCGCGGACTCGCTCACCACGGCGGTAGCCGCAGCGACTTCCGCTGCCAACAAGAACGCCAGCGCAGCAGTCCCGCCGACAAATTCAGGACCGACAAGTCCCATGACAGCCTCGCCAGGGATACCAAGTGCCAAGGCAATCCCCGCCTGTGCGGCGATGATCCAGAAACCGACTTGGCCCACTTGCTTGGCGATTTCGGCATAATTTCGCGTTTTCAAATTGCGGGTGATGACTGGACCCAAGATCGGGTCGAAACTGGTTTTCAGTTTCTGTGGCAAGCTTGCGACCTGTTGCGCGACATAATAAATTCCGACCACGGCAGGCGATGCAAACAAGCCCAAGATGGCTAGGTCAAGGCGCCGGCTGCCCCATTCAGCGGCGTCCGCTGCGGCCAAAGGCAGGTTGCGCTGGGCGATGCCTAATGATCGCGTCAGGCTTGGCCTCCAGCCGCGTGGCAGTCCGTAACTGCGCCATAACGGCCAGAGCGCAAAGAACAACGCGGCCACCAAGGACGCGACATAAGCCAAGATTAATCCGTCCCGCGCGGAGTAAAAGTAGAACACACCAGCAGCAATGCTGATCGTCCACGGCTCCACAATTGCGCGCGCGCGCACTGTGGATGCTATGTCAAATTTATAGGCCAATGCGGACAGCGCAATGTCAGTCGCTACAATTGCGAAGATCGCCAAGGGCAGGAAACGGTCAAGGCCAGTTATGAAGCTGTTGGGAAACATCAATTGCGGCAGCGCAATCAAAAATGCAGCGCCAAGCGCCGAAGCCACCATCGCGGCGAGCAGGCAATCGGCAATGATATTGGCGTGCGGCTGATCGTCCTTGGACAATAGCTCCGCAAGACCACGGCGTAGGCCAAGCGACCCAAGTTGCGCGGCAAATTCAACGATCAATATCGCATATGCAAAACGACCCAGCGCATCGGGACCATAAAGCCGGCCAGCGATGAAGAGGAACGGGATGCGCGCCGCCAGCCGCAGCACAAATCCAAAGACATTTGTGCGGCCGCCTTTGGCGAGCGCTTGGATGTCCTCTTCATCAGTTCTGGCTGTGGTCAAGTGTTGCCCCCTGTTGGAAACTAGCGGATTTGACCCGCCGTTACCAGCTTTCGGACTTGAGTGGACGGGCGAGCAATTCGGCTACTACGGCATCGACCGTGGCCGCGCCGGTGAGCAACGCGCAAACTGCTGAAACAATAGGCATTTCCACGCCCAATTCTGTCGCTGACTTTAAAAGCACTGGCGCAGTGAAGGCACCTTCAGCAACGGTTTTTCGCTCAGCGAGCAAGCTTTCGGCAGTTTGCCCTTGCCCAAGGCCACGGCCCAGCGAGAAGTTACGCGAATTTTCCGAGCTGCAGGTTAGTACCAAGTCACCAAGCCCCGATAGCCCTGCAAGGGTTTCGGCCTTCGCCCCGCGCGACAGGCCATAACGCTGCATCTCGGCAAAGCCGCGCGCGATCAATGCGGCGCGCGCATTTAGCCCAAGGCCAGCGCCATCGACAACACCGCACGCAATTGCGAGCACATTTTTGACTGCGCCACCAATTTCTGCGCCGACGACGTCATCGGACCAATATGGCCGGAAGGAAGGCGTCGCGATACTCCGCATGAGCGCCGAGCCAAGCGCCTGATTGGCGGTAGCAAGTGTCACGGCGGTCGGCTTTCCGGCTGCAACCTCATGCGCAAAGGTTGGCCCCGAAAGCACCGCCAGTGGATTTTGGGGCCGCACTTGTGCTGCGACATCTGACACCAGCATTTGGGTATCAGCCTCAATACCCTTTGCGCACAAAATCAGGGGGGCCTGCGTATCGGGCAGGGCGGACAAGGTGGCACGCACATGCTGGGCAGGCGTGACGATCAGCAGCGCCTCGCATTCGACCATGCGCGTCAGATCTGGCGTTGCTTCAATCTTTGGCGACAGCGGCGTGCGGGGCAAGAACAAAGTGTTTTCGTGGCTGTTGTTTATGCTGCGGACAACGTCTTCTTCGCGTGCCCAAAGCAGCACATTGTCGTGGATTTGCGCCATAACTGCGGCCAATGCAGTTCCCCATGCGCCGCCGCCAATAATGCCAACCGGATATTTGATTGAACTCATGCTTTCACTCCTGCGCCACGTGCAGGCGCTGCGTCCGGGTCAAGCGGCCAACGGGGTCGCGCAACGAAGTCCAACCCGTCTGTGAGACCCATCGCAAAGCGCTCTGCACCCGCCCAGGCGATCATCACGCCATTATCAGTGCACAACCATAAAGGCGGCGCGACAAAGCGCATGCCACGCTGCGTAGCAAGCTTCTCGAGCATTTCGCGGATCGGCACATTGGCAGCAACGCCGCCAGCGACGACCAAGGCAGCAGGCGCGTCGATGCGATCCAGCGTGTAAGTGATGCGGTCATACAAGCAGTCGATGACCGCCAACTGGAAGGATGCGGCAATGTCTTCGATTTTATACTGGCCCGATTCATGTGCGCGCAGGACCGCGCTCTTCAGGCCAGCAAAGGAGAAATGCGGCTCATCCGCGCCCTTCAAAGGACGCGGCAAGGGTACGTTTTTGGCATTGCCAAGAGCCGCAGTGCGCTCAACCGCTGGCCCGCCGGGAAAGCCGAGGCCCAGGATTTTGGCAGTTTTGTCGAACGCTTCACCCACCGCATCGTCGATGGTGGTCGCAAGCCGGTTATAGTCGCCAACGCCGTTGACGCGAAGCAGTTGGCAATGGCCGCCAGACACAAGCAACAGCAAATAGGGAAATTCCAGATCAGCGTCGATCAGGCGGGGCGACAAGGCGTGCCCTTCAAGATGGTTGACCGCAATCAGCGGCTTGCCAGACGCCATGGCAAGCGCCTTTGCGGTGACTAGACCGACCATGACGCCGCCGATCAAGCCTGGCCCAGCAGTGGCTGCAATGGCATCAACGTCGTTGAGGGTAAGCCCGGCATCTGCCAACGCAGTTTCCACCAAGGGCGTCATTAGCTCTGCATGTGCGCGGGCGGCGATTTCGGGAACGACGCCGCCAAAGGCGCGGTGGTGGTCCTCTTGGCCAGCCAAAGCATGGCTAAGGATCGTCCGGTCGGAACGCACGATAGCCGCGGCGGTTTCGTCGCAGCTAGATTCAAGACCAAGGATGATTGCCATTGTGCTTTCCCATAGGTGGACGTGTCGCTATGAACAAGCCGCATGACACGTAATATCTTCACAGCCGAGCGACCTTTACGCATCGGAACCCGCCGTTCTCCGCTGGCTTTGGCCCAAGCCGAGATGACCATGGCCGCTATGAAAGTGGCGCATAATCTGTCCGATGAGGCGGTAGTGCTCGTCCCTATGTTGGCAACGGGGGACAAGATTCAGGACCGGCCTCTTGCCGATATTGGCGGGAAAGCGCTGTGGACCAAGGAGCTGGAACGCGCGCTGATTGATGATCAGATTGATATCGCCGTCCATTCGATGAAAGACGTCGAAACATGGCGGGCCGATATTTTCGTGATTTCGGCGATGCTGCCACGCGCCGATGTCCATGACCGGTTGATTGGCGCATCGACGCTTGAAGATCTCAAGCAAGGCGCGCGCGTTGGCACATCCAGTCCACGGCGCGCGGCGCAATTGCAGCGGGTGCGGCCTGATTTGCAGATCGTGCCGTTGCGCGGCAATGTCGCGACGCGGCTAGCGCATATAGATGCTGGCGACGCCGATGCCACCTTGCTTGCGGCTGCTGGGCTTGATCGTTTAGGCATGGCTGAAGTCGGCGCGGAACTGTCGCTCGACGCGTTTTTGCCAGCGGCGTCACAAGGCGCAGTCGGCATTGACCGCCTGGCAAGCCGTGAGGACCTTGTTCCAATCGTCGAGGCGATCAATGACGTTGAAACCTTTGTAGCCGTCAATGCCGAGCGCGATTTTCTCGCCGCTGTAGGGGGTAACTGCCATTCGCCAGTTGCAGCTTTGGCATTGGTTGAAGGGTCGCAAATAAGGTTACGCGCCGAAATATTCACTGCCGATGGCAGCGAACTGCAATCGGGTGAGCGATTATATGCGATTGGCAGCGACGGCCCTGCGCAGCTCGCGCAAGAATTATTGGGCAAAGCGAGCGCTGACTTGCGAGGCATATTCGCATCGTGAAGTTGTTGATCATCCGGCCGCAACCCGGGGCAGATGCTACCGCGCATCGCCTTCGCGCGGCTGGACATGACCCCGTTCTCATGCCGTTGTTTGCCATTGAACATCTGCCAGTGCAGTGTGTTTCGGCAGATGGCTATGACGCGATATTGCTGACCAGCGGAAATGCGGCGCGCGCTGCCGTGGATTTTCTCACGCGCGATCACAGTCTGCCGATTTATGCCGTTGGCAGCGCCACCGCGAGCGCGTTGCAAAAGCTGTCCGTGCCAGTTGCCAAAACCGGGTCCGAGGGCGTTGAGGCGCTGGTTGGCGTTGCAGTAGCCGATGGGCATAAGCGTTTGTTATGGCTGGCAGGCGAGGACCATAGCGCTATCCCGCGTATCCATGGCGTCAGCATCGACATCGAAATTGTCTACCGAAGTGCAGCCGTCACCCAGCCTGAAGATTTCGCCGAGAAGGTCACCGAAAGCGATGCCGTAATTCTGCATTCATCGCGTGCCGCCGCGCATTTTTCGGGCCTGTGTGATACGATGAACCTGCCGCGTGCCGAAATTACGCTGGCGACATTTTCGAACGCAATTGCGCGTTCCGCAGGCGGAAACTGGGCTGCATTGATCGTTGCTGATGCACCCAATGATGCTGCATTGTTGGAAGCAATCCAAACACATTTTACACGAGCGCATTGCGTAACCGAATGCGGTGCGGCTATTGAAGGACCGACATGAGCGAATATCAAACGGCGCAGGCCACATCACGTGGGGGCATGAAATTCAAGCATATCATGCTGCTGCTTCTCGTTGCCTTTGCAGGCGGCGGGGTCGTGGCATATTGGCTGGCGGATTCCTACGGCGTCCTTACTCCGTCGGAAGAAACCGTCGCTGAAGGAGAAAGCACCGCCGCGCCGCTACCTGTGGGTAATGTCGCCGCTGCGTCGCCGCCCACCGCTGGCACTGCGCCGCAGGTGGAGGGTCAAGTGGTCCCTGTTTATGTGACAGACCCATCTATTTCAGGTGACGCAGTGCGCGGCGAGGGCCTTTTGCTGACCTTTGCGGTGCGCCGGACACTGGATAATGGCGCGTCCTTGGGATATTTGGCAGAACAGCTTCGGCTGCGTTTTGGCGCGACCCAGCCACAGGCTGTTGCTACCGTCATTTCGGCTGCGCAAGCACCAGTTACCATCGCTAACTTACAGACCGAATTGACTGGCTTGGCGCCCGTCTTGTTGACCGGTCATCGCGAAACCAGTGTTTGGGCAACGGTAAAGCGCGAGATGTCTCAGCTTTTCGTGCTTCGCCGCGATGGCGGATCGACGCTCCCGCCCGAACAACGGCTGATCCGCGCCCAAGCTTTGGTTGAGGCGGGCAATTTGTCTGCGGCGATGGCCGAAGTCGCCGCCATGCCAGGTGCCTCTGCTGCGCAATCATGGATGGTCCGCGCAAAACGCTATGCCGATGCGCGCAACGCGCTTGACCGGTTGGAGCAGATGGCGCTGATCCGGCCAGTGGTCGTGCCAGTACAAATGCCCGCACCTGTTCAGATACCAGCGCCCGAAACGTCGGAAACGCCCTGAAGCGCGTTCTTTAAAACTGTGACCTTACAAACGCCGGGCGATCGTCCCCCACCTTTTTCATTGTTGGCGCGCGAGGCACTGCTATTTCCTTCGACGCGGGTTCGCGCCGCCTTTGGCCCCTCAGTGACACTTGACGTTGAAGGCGCCGGACGGCCAGTCATGGTTATCCCCGGGTTTATGGCTTCAGACCGCACGACCGCAAGACTTCGCAAATCTCTGCGGCAAGCGGGTTTCAATTGTTGTGGGTGGGGTATGGGACGTAACTTAGGCATTAAGTCCGATATATTTGAACGGATGGATGACCGCCTGGCTGACATGAACAACAGCGACCATGTGACCCTGATAGGGTGGAGTCTAGGCGGATTGATTGCGCGTGAATATGCCAAATATGCCCCGCATCGCGTCGCTAAGGTCATCAGCTTAGGCACACCATTTTCCAGCGGCCCCCGCGCCAATAATGGCTGGCGAATTTATGAAATGATTGCTGGACATAAGGTCGATGCTCCGCCGTTGGACGTCACCTTGTCTGCCAAGCCGCCAGTACCCACGGTTGCCATTTGGTCGATGCGCGACGGTATGGTGGCCCCTGATGCGGCGTGCGGTGAGCCCCACGAAAGCGACGTGCGGATTCAGGAAAATTGCACGCATATGGGGATGATCGCTGACCCAAACGTCATCAGACGCATTGCGCACCATATTTTAGATTAAGGCAACTGGCACGATGATTGCTGTCTTCGGGATATCCTATCCGAAGGAGTGTATATGTTTAGCCTGTTGTTATTGCTCGCTGCTGCGCCAGCGCAATTTGAAGATTTGGAAATACTGGACCAGAATATTCAACTTCTCGCCAACGCCGAGCCCGTTGATAAGCGGCTAAAGCTTGCAATATGCCCGGATGACCCCATCATTGCGCCTGCGGTTGGTGACGTGGTTGTCGTCCGTTGCCCCGCTGTTGGCTGGCGCATCCGCGTACCCGTCCGCGCACCAATATCGTCTGGTGAAAGCGCACAAATTATCATTCGCAAGGGCGATATGATTGAATGTATTACAACTGGCCCGGGCTTTGCCGTATCCACACAAATGATCGCGCTGGACGATGCCAGTGTCGGAAAATCACTACGTGTCAAATCGCTGACATCCCCTGTTCCAATGACCGCAGTGGCGCAAGCGCGCGGGGTCGCTGCATTTTAATATTAAAGAGATTGGACCTAATGCCGTTTTTACCTCCGTTGATGCTGTCATTTTTCCGACAGCCTTACGGAAAGGGAAATTCATGGTTCATTCGGTCACATCAAAACCGCCTATATTGGTAGGTGCACCGCAGAAAATGGTTTCTGACGGTCAAGCCATACGCAATGACAAACAGGCCACTGCGCAACCAACAGCGCAAAATATCAGTCTGGCGAGCGCGCTTGCGCAAAAAGGTCCGCCATTTGATGCGGAACGCATTGCGTCGTTAAAAGAAGCTATTGCTAGCGGCAATTACCGCATCGACCTTGGCGCGATTGCAGACGGCGTCATCCGGTTCGGGTCTTATAAGCCGGGCTAAGCCAATGATCGAAAGCATCATTGCCCGGCAAACCGAACTGATCGCAGCGCTTGATGCATCCGATGCCGATGCCGTGATGGCGGCGACGCGGGCGTTGGAAGAGCTTTTGGCCATTTTGCCCCGCGATGATCTTCCCGCTGACCCGGACCGGCTCGCCTTTGGCCTGAAACAAGCTGAAGCCGCGCGGATCAGGGTCAAATATCTGACGGCATGGAATCGCCAGAAAATTGACCGACTGGCAGAAATACGCGGCCAATCGTCGCCGAATGTCTACGCGTCAAAGCCGCGGTAGCGCGGAAAAGCACAGGTTTTTCCAAATTGGCACGGGCGTTGCTGTAATGTGGGCATGAACACAAAGACGTCCTCATGACTGGCGGACTTGCCGCACTTTCTACGCAACAGCGTGTGACCGCAGCTATTGCCGATGCATCTGCGCGTACTGGCGTTGCCTTTGATTATCTCATGGATCAAGCCCAGCTTGAAAGCGGGATGCGGCCAGATGCACGCGCGCGCACATCAAGCGCCACTGGCCTGTATCAATTTACCAATCAGACATGGCTTGCCACGCTAAAACGGCATGGCCCCGCCCATGGCCTGGACTGGGCATCGGCGGCCATCGCGCAAAAAAGCGATGGCAGTTTTGCAGTACGCGATTCAGGCTTGCGCAACCAGATACTGGATTTGCGGACCCACCCCGAAACGGCCGCCGTCATGGCGGCAGAACTTGCATCGGACAATAATGATTATCTGCAATCGCGGCTCGATGGCAGTCCGCAAACCGTCGACTTGTATCTTGCGCATTTTTTAGGCGCCAAGGGTGCAGGCGACTTTCTAACTGCGATGCAGTCTGACCCCAATCAAGCGGCCGCGCCCTTGTTTCCGTCGGCAGCGGCGGCCAACCGGTCGATATTTTACCGACCCGATGGCGCCGCGCGCAGCCTGAACGATATTCGTAATGGCTTTGCGACAAAGCTTGAATCTGCACCTTCGGGCAAGCCCCTTATGCCGTTCAGCACGCAGGAACGCTTTGCGACATCATCGTTCCGTCGCGCGCCTTTGGCTATGGCAGAGATGGAAAAAATGCCCAGGGGTCTTGACCTTGATTTCGCGCACAAAGCCTATCAGCGCTTGACCGGGTTGACGACATGACCCGCAACCCGATGATCGCTGTGCCGTTGTCGATATTGAAGGGCAATGCCTTGCCCGTGGCCATATTGCTGTTGGTCATGTTGATGATCGTGCCCGTTCCAGCCGTTTTGCTCGATGTCGGATTTATCGTGAACATCATGATCAGTCTGGCGGTTTTGATGGTGGCCATGAATGTCGCCAAGCCGCTCGATTTTTCGTCCTTCCCCACCGTCTTGTTGCTGGCGACCATCTTCCGCCTTGCGTTGAATGTTGCATCCACCCGGGTGGTGCTCGTTGATGGCCATAATGGCCCCGCTGCCGCAGGCCATGTGATTGAAGCCTTTGGCGCGTTCCTGATTGGCGGCGATTATATCGTCGGCCTGTTCGTGTTTGCGGTCTTGATGATCATCAATTTGGTGGTGATTACAAAGGGCGCTGGCCGGGTTTCGGAAGTTTCGGCGCGTTTCACGCTGGATGCCTTGCCAGGCAAGCAAATGGCGATTGATGCCGACTTGAATGCAGGGTTGCTCAACCCTGACGAAGCCAAGGCGCGGCGCCAAGAGGTCGCAACTGAGGCGGACTTTTACGGGTCAATGGACGGCGCGTCGAAATTCGTAAAAGGCGACGCGGTTGCGGGTTTGCTGATCCTGTTCGT
The DNA here is from genome assembly GCA_040385805.1 of Pseudomonadota bacterium. GTDB lineage: Bacteria > Pseudomonadota > Alphaproteobacteria > Sphingomonadales > Sphingomonadaceae > Sphingorhabdus_B. Next base: position 41,236 of record JAZKGS010000084.1, read on the forward strand.
CAACATCTTCGGCGGCCTCATCTTGGGCATGGTCAGCCATGGCTTGAGCTTTAGCGAAGCCGCGCAAACCTATATCATGCTCGCCATCGGCGATGCCTTGGTGGCGCAGGTACCTGCGTTGCTATTGTCCATTGCGGCGGCCGCTATTGTTACGCGCGTTTCATCGCCACTTGATCTGGCGGGTCAGATATCCAGCGAATTTGGCTTCTCACGCGCTTGGGGACCTGTTGCAGGCATATTGACGCTGCTGGGTATGGTTCCAGCCATGCCGCAGCTTGTCGTGCTTCCTGCGGCCGCTGTGGCAGGCGCAATCTATTGGACGTTGCGGCAATCGGAAAAGGCACCCGTACGCGTGGCCGAGCCCATCGCGGACACGGCACCAAGCCATTTGATCGAATGGCACGAAGTCGCCGACAGCGCGCCGATCACGCTTCAGCTTGGCTATGGTCTCGTCAGTCTGGTCGATGAACGCAAGGGTGCTGCCATCATGGGCCGAGTGACCGCCATCCGCCGCCAATTGTCGCGCGAATTCGGCTTTGTCATGCCAATGGTCAAGGTTGCCGATGACCTCTCGTTACCCGGTAATGCCTATCAAATCCGTATATCGGGCGTTTTGGTGGGTGAGGATCAGGCATGGTCGAATGAGCTGTTGGCACTCGATTCCGGCGACTGTTTGGAGGGGATTAGCGGCCGCGAAGTCAAGGACCCAAGCTTTGGTCTCGATGCGCTTTGGATTGCAGAGCGCGAACGTGCCAATGCGGTTGCCGCCGGCTACACCGTCGTTGACCCAGCCACCGTCATCGCCACCCATTTGAACCAATTGGTCAGCACATCCGCGGCCGAATTGTTCGGTATGGATGATGCGCAAGCGTTGATCAGCAATTTGAAGGAAAGCTATCCGCAGCTTGCGGCAGGATTGACGCCTGCGCCTTACACGTTGGCCGCGGTCACGACCTTGTGCCGTGCATTGCTGGCCGAGCGCGTGCCCTTGCGCGACTTCCGCCGGATTGCCGAGGCCATGGTCGACCTTGCACCGCGAAATCTGGAGATGACAGACCTTGTCGAGGCTGTGCGCCAACGTCTTGGGGGGCTTATCGTCCAGACCATTGTACCTGTGAAAATGCCGTTGCCAGCGATCACCTTTGACGGTGCGCTCGAATCCTTGCTGGTGCAGTCGGTGCAGTCCGCGCCGCAGGCTGGTTGGCCGTTTGAACCCGAACTGGCGCGGCGGATCATCTCTGTCATCGACGACGCCGTGCAACCTATGGTGGTCGCAGCGCGCAGTTTTGCCATCATCACTTCGCCGCTTTGCCGTGCAGCGGTCGCTCGTCTGTTGCGGTCACATTTTAGCGACGTCGCCGTCCTTTCCTTCCTTGAAATACCCGAAACCAAAAAAGTGGACGTAATCGCCGTAGTCGGCGGCAACGGCCATCTTCCTGAACCTGCGGCACCGGATGCCGAGCAAGCAATTGGAGAAAATTATGCTGAATGAAGCCCGTAAAGCTTACACGACCCCGCAGGCCATCGACCCGGCCCGCCTGATAGAAGCGCACAGCGCGTTGGTGCGCCGAATCGCCTGGCATGTGCATAGCCGCATGTCGTCCGCGATCGAGGTGGAAGACCTTATCCAGATTGGCCTTGTCGCGCTTGTCGAGGCAGCGCAGAATTTTGAAGACCGCGGCATTGCCTTTGCGCCTTATGCGGCAACCCGTATTCGCGGCAATATGGTCGATGCGCTGCGCCGTGATGCCCGTATGGGCCGCGCAGGCATGGCCAACCGCCGTTATCTGGCAGGCATTCGTGCGCGGCTTGAACAGGAATATATGCGCAAGCCAAGCGATGCCGAAATGGCAGGGGCGACGGGGCTTGATCCTGCGGCCTATCACGCGATGGCGGCATCAACACAGCCTGTCGGGCAGGAGTCCATCGAAGACAGCTATTCCGACCATGACATGTGGTTTGCAGATGTCTCGGACGCTGCTGACACGATGCTCGAAAAGGAACAATTGCGTGAGGCCTTGGTGGCCAATCTGTCAAAATTGTCCGAGCGCGAGGCGCTGATCCTTCAACTCTATTTTGTCGAAGAATTGAATTTGGATGAAATCGGCGAGACTTTAGGCGTGGGCGCAGCGCGCGTGTGCCAAATTAAAAAAGCCGCGCTCGACAAGATGAAGTCGATGATGATGGTGGAATGAGTCTCGCTTATTTGGCTTTCCGCCGGATGGGCACGGGAATATTGCAAATATCCGCACCGCCCGCTGGCACATTAAAAAACGGATCGCGCCGATTGGCACGCGCATCGGCGTAGGCAGTAAAGCTGCCGCTGTCGGTTGAAAGATATTCGAAGCTAGGCACGTCGGCCGCCTCATTACCAAGCCGCACCGACAATATCGGCACGCGCTCCTCTTCTTTCTCATAAAAACCAAGCGCGCCCGTGCCACGCGGCAGGCTCGACATATGCTCAATGCCCTCAATGACACGGCCAACGAGCGCGATATTGCGGTCCAAATGCCGTGGCGCATGGCCGATGACGGTGTATAGTTCCGCGCCAGTCCCCGTGTCGGGCGACAGGTTGCGGCCAACGCCGACCATAGCGTAGCAGTGGGTTGGCCATAGCTCACGTGATTGCCAGCGGCCACCGACCGGGAAACCTGAGGCGAAGCCCGTTTCTGCTGCATATGCGTCTTCTTTAAGGACACTCATGTTAGGCGAACGCATCAAACCCGACGATTGGCCGTCGACAATCATGACTTCTGCAGATTTGGTAACATACCCGCTTTCCGGCACAACCGCCAAGTCCTTGGGCAAGGCCTTTTTCTCGGACGCATCGCCCCATTGGACGACATAATTGTCCTGCACGCGGTTTATGCTTGTGCCGTCCCACCAATGCGCTGCCGCGAGTTTGCGGATATTGCCAACCCAGCCTTGGCTGAATGGCGCAGGGATCAATTGAATGACAACGCGGCGCGGCTGGCCTTTCGAATCGGGCGCTAGGTCCATGACCAAAAGGTCGGATGGCGCGATGGCGACCCATTCGTCTGCTTTGGCTGCCGACACAATCTCCGACGGCGCGGGATGAACCTTGGCTTCCTGCGCGGAAAGCGGGAGGGCGGCACATAATGCGGCGCTGGCGAGCAGGATCAGATATCTTTTCATCTGATGCGTTATGGCAAATCACTGTGCCTTGCGAAAGCGTAAAGGAGCGGCTAGGGGCGTGCTTCCTCAAGGGGAATGCGGAGACGTGGCCGAGTGGTCGAAGGCGCACGCCTGGAAAGTGTGTATAGGG
>JAZKGS010000085.1:0-7172 GCA_040385805.1 Pseudomonadota bacterium
AAATGGTAGACGCTGAGGGGTTCGAACCCACGACCCGCTGATTAAGAGTCAGCTGCTCTACCAACTGAGCTAAGCGTCCCCATTTCGGGATGGCCATATGCAGTCCCGTTTGGAGCGCCGCCTTTGATGGGATTCGCGAGCTTTGTCAAGCATAGCGGCAGGATTTATTGGAATTGACCGCGCTTTGCGCCGGGATGGCGTTCGATGGACATGATTATTCCGACACACAGCATCATCGTTAGCATTGACGATCCACCGTGGCTGACGAAGGGCAAGGGGATGCCTGCGACAGGTGCGAGGCCGACGACCATCAACAGGTTGATCATGATGTAAAAGAAAATGGTGCAGGTAAGGCCTGCCGCAACGAGCTGGCCGTACCGTGTCTTGCTTTGCATCGCGACCTTAAGACCCCAGCGCATCAGCAGGAAATAGAGGAAGATAATGATAAAGCCGCCGACGATGCCCCATTCTTCGGCCATCGTCGCAAAGACAAAATCGGTGTGGCCTTCGGGTAAATAATCCAGGTGGCTTTGCGTGCCATTGCCAAAGCCCTTGCCAAAGATGCCGCCCGAACCAATGGCTATTTTTGACTGGGTTATGTGATAGCCAGCGCCAAGGGGATCATTTTCAGGGTTGAGGAAAATGAGAACGCGGTCCTGCTGATAAGGCTTAAGGCCAAAGAAGTAGACCAAAGGCGCAAGGACAGCGATGCCAGCCCCTGCGCCAATAAAATAAATGAGCGGTAGCCCAGCCATGAAGCCGACCACGCCCAAGCCAAAGGCATAAGCAATGGCAGCGTCAAAATCGGGCTGGATGATAACAAGGACGCTTGGCAGCAACAACAATGCGCCCAAAGGCCATATGGCGTCGATGCCGAAAATGCGGTTCGGCGGAAGCCGGTCGAAAAACCACGCTGCGGCCAGAACCATCACCGGCTTCATCAGTTCGGATGGTTGAAGCGTGATGATGCCAAGGTTGATCCAGCGCTGACTGCCGCCGCCAACGAAGCCCATGAGCTCGACCACCACAAGCATCAACAGCAGGAGCAGATAGAGCGGGAAGGTAATAGATTTCCAGAATTCCAGCTTCATGCGCGACATGATGATCACCATGCCGAGCAGCACCAGAAAGCGGATAACATGCTTGCCAGCCCATGGTTCGAAATGGCCGCCAGCCGCAGAATAAAGCACGGTCGCACCAAAGGCGACCAAGCCCATTAGAATGAAGATGACACGCCACGGCAGGCTGGCGATGGGGGCAGGGACGATACCGTTCATGCCGATGGGTCCAATGGCGGCGGCGGGGCTGGTTGCCCCTGGAATGCGGCATATTTGGACGCCATGCGTTGTTCGATATTGCCGCCCCAGCCGGCCTCAAGTACTTCAAGTGCGGCCATTGCCTGTTCGCGGTCATAAATGAAGGTGAGTACATCCTTGGCTATAGGTGCCGCCGCACGCGCGCCGCCCATGCCATGTTCAATGACAACCGCTGCGCCATAACGCGGCTGATCAACGGGCGCGAAGCAGACGAACAGGCCATGGTCGCGATATTTCCATTCGCCAGATTGTCCGCGTTGCGAACCTGCAATCCTGCGAACCTGCGCTGTACCAGTCTTTCCAGCCATGGCGATGTTTTCAAGCTGCAGCTTGCTGCGAACGGCGGTTCCGGCGCCATTGACGACGAGGTTCATGCCCTCTCGCACGACGTCCAGATGTTCCTTGGGAAAAGATAGTGGCTTAGGCACAGCGCGCTTCTGCATAAGGATTTCTGGCTGGATATTTAAGCCAGAGGCGATCCGCGCCGACATCAGGCCTAATTGGAACGGGCTGGCAATAATATAACCCTGACCAATGACCGCGTTCAACGTATCGGATTCGGTCCATTTCTGGTCATATTTGCGCATTTTCCACGCGCTGTCTGGAACCGTTCCGTAACGTTGCGACGGGAAGGGTAAGGGAAATTCCTGACCCAACCCAAGCTCGCGCGCGACAGGCGCAATTGCGTCATAGCCAATCCGCCGCCCCATTGCATAAAAATAGGTGTTGCAGCTTTTCATAATTGCGCTCGACATGTTCATCGCGCCATGTCGCCCAAGACATTTGAACACGCGATTACCAAGCCGGTACCCGCCATTGCAAATTACGGTCTCATCCGGATCAACGCCGTGGCGCATCATGGCAAGGCCAGCCATCGGTTTCAGTGTCGACCCCGGCGGGTAAAGCCCTTGAAGCGCCTTGTTCAACATCGGGATATGGTCGTCGCTGTTCAGCATCTTCCACTCGACGCGGCCAATACCGTCGGAAAAGCTGTTGGGATCGTAACAGGGCATTGACGCCATGGTGATGATGTCGCCTGTCAAGCAATCGAATATGACCACTGACCCTGATTCAAGGCCAAGTCGGCGAGCTGCATAATTGTGCAGATCAATGTCGATAGTCAGTTGAACTGGCTTGCCCGGCGTATCGGGCCGTGTGGTTAGCTCACGCACGATTTTACCGCGTGCGGTTACTTCGGTCCGCTTGGCACCCGGTTCGCCCTGTAAGCGGTTTTCAAGCGTCTTCTCGAGACCATCCTTGCCGACCTTGAACCCCGGCGTAATCAATAACGGATTTTTGTTCCTCTGATATTCCTCGGCAGATACTGTACCGACATAGCCAATAAGATGCCCGACGGCTGCACCGCTCGGGTAGAAGCGCGAATAACCTTGTCGGGGGCTGACGCCGGGAAGATCAGGCAAGCGCACGCTGACAGCCGCAAACCGGTCGTAATCTAGACCATCGGCGACCTGCACTGGTTGAAAGCCTTGTGCGTTCTTCAACTCACGGTGGATACGGTCGACATCGTCAGTTGAAAGCGCCAGCAATTCGGCCAGCGTCTGGATTGTCTCTTCTTTCCTGACCAGACGGTCGGGTATAATGTCGACGCGAAAATCGGCGCGATTGGTAGCGATGGGTTTGCCAAATCGGTCAATGAACCACCCCCTGCGCGGCGGGATGATGGTCAGGTTAACCCGGTTACTTTCAGCGAGAAGCTTATATTTTTCATTATCTGCAACGGCGATGTAAGACATGCGCGCAGCGACGGTCAGGCCAATGGCTGCCTGCACGCCGCCAACAAAAATGGCACGGCGCGTGAAGGTGAAGTCAAGCTGTCCGGATGTTACCTGCTTTTCGACTTTCATGTTGCCAATCGCCAGCTGTCGAGACGCGCACATATTCGCACGACGAGCGGATATAGCAATATGGACAATATGATTTGCGGAAGTAAAATCATCGGCTCGGGCGCGCTATAAGCGAGACCAGCGATCCACAATCCGGCTAGCAGCACCGCCGTAATGAGCAGCGCCGCAATCAGCCAATCCTGAACATAATCCCGCCAGATGGCCCGTGAATCGATAATCTCGATAATGAGCATGGCCAGCGACCAGAGCAGTCCTGCGCTGCCAAAGGGCTGTCCGCTGAAAAGATCGTCCATCAATCCAAACGGCACGCCAGACCACACCGGCAGTAACCCGGGCCGCATCAGGCGCCAGCTTAAGAACATGAGCAGCCCGAATGGCGGCAATAGCGGTTGAGAACTGAAAATGGGCAAAGTCGTGACCATGGATGCTAAGACAATTGAGGCAATCGGAATCGCCAGCATCTTGAGCATCGATTGTTCACGATCAAAACGGCTTTCATATTCCCGTCCTGGCCGTGTCGGCAGGCGAATGGCGCTGACGGGAATTTTCACTCCTTAATCTCTTTGGTCTCGCCATCGGGCGCAATTGCTTGCTGGGCAGCACGCGCTTCACTTTGATATGGTTTCACGACGATGGCATAAGGCGTGTTGCCGGGGTCAGCAAACGGGATTGCCAACGCCCCATCGCTCGTCTTTTCGACAATTCGCGCAAAAGGAATGTTCGGACGATATAACCCGCCGTTGCCCGAGGTCACGATTACGTCGCCAACCTTGAACGGGCTTTCTCCGAGATTTAACGGCTTGATGAGCACCCTCCCGTCGCCGAGTCCTGCGGAAAATGCAGGAAGGCCATCGCTCGCCCGCATGACGGGCACCAAATTGTCGGAGTCCGTCACTAAAAGGATGCGTGCCGTCGTCGGGCCAGCTTCAATAACGCGGCCGATGAGTCCAGCCGGTCCGCGAACAGGCTGCGCCCGTTCTATTCCGAAGTTTCGACCGATGGACAAGGTTGCAACACGCCTGGTACTTGAAGCGGTTGAACTAATAAGCCGTCCAACCGCGATTTGTTGCTCGCCTTCCTCCGTTAACTTCAGCAGCCCCCGCAGCCGCGCATTTTCAACGCGCAGAGCCCGAGCTTCAATCAATTTGCTGCGGTTGGCCTTTTCCTTTTTTTCCAACGCCGCATTTTTTGATGCTGCATCCATATAGGCAGACGTGTTGCGAGTCAGATTTTGCGTGGATAACCTGATATTGCTGACAACGCGGGCAAGCGGCGCGGTCAATTCGGCCCCAACTGTCCGCAGCGCAGAAAATCCAGCGGGATCCACTACCGAAATCGCCAGAAGCAGCGCAGCCACAACTGTTCCCGCAATCGCAACCACATAGGTCACGAACAGGCCATATTGCGCCTTCCGGGAAAATCCGGGGCGCCGATGTGGTGGCGGCGCCATCCTAACCTCGCCTTAGGCGGTGAGCAGGACGCCGCGGAAGATCGGATCTTCCATGGCCCTGCCGGTGCCAATGGCAACGCAGGTCAACGGGTCTTCGGCAACGGTAACTGGCAAGCCAGTTTCATCACGCAAATATTCATCGAGACCAGCCATCAAGGCGCCGCCGCCAGTAAGGACAATGCCTTGGTCGACAATGTCGGCGGCAAGTTCGGGCGCGGTATTTTCAAGCGCAACGCGCACACCTTCGAGGATGGTGCCGATCGGTTCCGACAAGGCTTCAGCGATCTGGCCCTGATTAATCGAAATTTCCTTCGGTACTCCATTTACAAGATCGCGGCCCTTGATGTGCAAGGTCTGGCCAATGCCGTCTGCTGGTGGACGCGCAGTGCCAAAATCTTTTTTGATCCGCTCGGCGGTCGCTTCACCGATCAGCAGGTTATGATGTCGTCGGACATAGGAGACAATCGCCTCGTCCATCTTATCACCACCGGTGCGAACCGAGGTTGTGTATGCAAGGCCACGCAAGGACAAGATGGCAACCTCAGTCGTACCACCGCCGATATCGACGACCATTGAACCAATGGGTTCAGTCACTGGCATATCCGCGCCAATGGCTGCTGCCATTGGCTCCTCGATCAGGAAAACTTCAGACGCACCTGCGTTCGACGCCGCATCGCGAATCGCGCGGCGTTCAACCGAGGTTGATCCCGAAGGGACGCAAATGACGATTTCGGGATAGCTGAACATCCGGCGCTTGCCGTGCACCTTGTGAATGAAGTGCTTGATCATTTGTTCTGCGACATCGATGTCGGCAATCACGCCGTCACGCAACGGACGAATGGCTTCGATGCTGTCGGGCGTCTTGCCCATCATCAGCTTCGCGTCGTCGCCAACGGCCTTTACCCGCTTGATACCGTTCAGGGTTTCAATCGCCACAACCGACGGTTCGTTCAAAACGATGCCCTGGCCACGCACATAGACGACCGTGTTCGCCGTGCCGAGGTCGATTGCCATGTCCTGTGATGCGAAACGGAAAAACTTGCCAAATACCATGTAATATCCACCCAGTCCGGTTTGGTGAGAGTCCTTTGGAGCACGCCCAAATAATCGCGCGGTCCTAGCGGAATTTGCTGTTTTACAAAACAGGTATTTGGCTGGATTGCGAACGATTAAGGAGTCGCTTGAGCAGTGCGCTTGGGCTAGGAACCTGCGGATGTCAATAAGAAGGCTCCCTGAAAATTTAGTCAACCGGATTGCAGCCGGTGAAGTGGTGGAAAGACCAGCCAGCGCGTTGAAGGAACTGGTCGAAAATGCCATCGATTCGGGGGCGCGGAATATCGCCGTGCGCCTTGGCGCTGGCGGCATCGATCTGGTTGAAGTCACGGATGACGGCTGCGGCATGTCTCCATCCGATATGGCTTTGGCGCTGGAACGACATGCGACATCCAAATTGCCCGATGAAGATATTGAAATGGTGTCTACTCTTGGCTTTCGCGGGGAGGCTTTGCCGTCGATTGCAAGCGTTTCGAAAATGACCTTGGAAAGTAGGCCAGCAGGTGCCGAAGGCTGGACGCGGACCGTAGACCATGGCGTGGTAACGGGCGAGGGACCAGCCGCATTGCCGCATGGTACGCGTGTGCGCGTCGAAAACCTTTTCGGCAATGTGCCCGCGCGCCGTAAATTCTTGCGCAGCGCGCGCGCCGAATACGCCGCTGCGCTCGATACCATGAAAAGGCTTGCCATGGCGCGGCCTGACATCGGCTTTGTGGTCGAACATGACGGGCGGCGCGTTTTGGCGGTGCAGCCCACATCGGCGCGCCCCGAACGTGTTGCGGCGCTGACCAGCGGCGAGTTGATTGAAAACAGCGTTGCGCTCGATTTTGAACGTGAGGGCGTCCGCCTTGGCGGCGTTGCTAGTCTGCCAACATATAATCGCGGCGTTGCCGACCATCAGTTCCTGTTCGTGAATGGCCGTCCAGTGAAGGACAGGCTGCTCATCGGAGCTGTGCGCGGCGCGTATGCCGAAATGCTTGCGCGTGACCGGCATGCTGTCGTGGCGTTGTTCCTTGACCTGCCCCCAACGCAGGTTGATGTGAACGTCCATCCTGCCAAGACAGAGGTCCGCTTCCGTGACCCAGCGCTCATTCGCGGGATGATTGTGTCGGGCCTGCGCCACGCGCTTGACCAATCCGGTTTTCGCGCTGTTCAGCGTCCAAGCGCCGATGCTCTTGCCGCATGGCAACAAGAGCCCATACAGTCCGCGCAAGGCGATATTTTTGCGCGCCCTGCGCCCCTTGGTGCAACCGCTTATCAGGGGAATTATAGCCAGCGCCCTGCTTATCCATCGGCCTATGAAAGCCGCAGCAGCTTCGCCAATATGGGCGCGATCCCTGGCGAGGACCTCGCGCCTTTATGGGGCAGGGCCGCCGAAGCCCATGAACCCGTTCCCGACCGGGCGCGCAACCCGCTCGGCGTTGCGCGCGGGCAAGTCGCCAACACCTATATCGTAGCAGAAGCCGAAGACGGCCTCGTCATCGTTGA
>JAZKGS010000086.1:0-10860 GCA_040385805.1 Pseudomonadota bacterium
CGGTGTTTTTTATGCAAATTGATGGCGTTTTTGAGCACATCAAGGTCCGCTGCCCGCTCGGTCAGCAAGTTCAGCTCAAGCCCCATATGCCCCATAAACGCCGTCGCCGCGCGCAATTCCATCGACAGACGCCGTCCCGTCACATGGCATTTTGCTGGCCCTACATGGCAACCAAGCACCTCGGGAGGCAGGAGAAAGCTCCCGCCGCGCTGGATAACTTGGCGGTCAAGCGCGTCATTACTGTCGGATGTCCAAACGCGGTCGCTATGCGCCAGCACGCCCATATCGGCCCGCGCACCACCAGAGGAACAACTTTCGATTTCGACATTCGGGTGCGCATTCCGGACGCGGTCAAGCAGGTCATATAGCGCCTGAACCTGCGCAAAAGCGCGCGATGTGCCGTCTTGGCCACCCGGATGGCTGAGGTCGCGGTTCATGTCCCATTTGATGTAGCGAATGTCATGATCGCGCAAAATTTTGTCGATCGCTTGAAAAAGATAATCCGCGACATCGGGGCGGCTGATGTCGAGCGGCAATTGCGAACGAAATGGTATCTGCTCCACGCCCTCCAGGCCCAAAACCCATTCAGGATGCGCACGATACAGGTCGCTGTCGGGGTTGGCCATTTCGGGTTCGAACCACAGCCCGAACTCCATGCCAAGGCCGGTCACATGGTCGACCACTGGGCCAAGCCCCTCAGGATAGACGTCCCGCGATACCGTCCAATCGCCCAGCCCCGCTTGATCATTGCGACGACCGCCGAACCAGCCATCATCCAAGACAAAGCGCTCGACGCCAATCTCCGCCGCGCGGGTCGCTAGCTCTTTCAGCTTGGCGACATCATGGTCGAAATATACCGCCTCCCATGTGTTGTAATGCACCGGGCGCGGCTTTGCGCGCATTGCAGGCCGAAGCAATTTGCTTCGCACATGGTCGTGGAATTTGCGGCTCAGCGCGCTGAGGCCTGCTCCGCTATAGGCCGCGACAATCTCGGGGCTGGCATAAGATTCTCGCGGCGCGAGCCGCACTTCGCCGGGCAACAGCAACGCGCCGAGGCTCGTCAGCACCCGCCCGTCGGTCAGCGAGTCCACGCGGAGGCGGTGGTTGCCGCTGAACGCCAAATGAAATCCATAAGCCTCGCCCGCGCTTTCGTTCGTTCCAGCAGCAGCCAGCAAGATAGCGGGATAGCTGAAATGCGACGTCCGTCCGCTGCGGTTCTCGCGCAGATAGGTTGCGGCATTGCGCTTCGTGCGCTCCTGCGTAAATTCCTGCGTCCAACGTCCCGTAAAGCCGATGATGTCGGTCATCTCATCCGGCACCGGCAGACACGCGGTCATCATGTCGTTCACATCCAGCGGCGTTGCGCCATAATTGGTCAACGTTGCGCCGATACGGAGAACGCCGCTGCTGGCATCAAAATCAATCTCATATTCAAGTCCAAGCCGCGCGCGTTCATCGCGGCATATGATCTTGGCGCCGTGGTCGCGCGGCACGACCTTGCCGACCGCAAACAGGCTGCCCCAATCCTTGCCCTCCCGATGGGCGGCAAAGCCGTGGAACATCGGGTGGCCAAGCCCCGGCTCCATCGCCAGGGATACAGGCAAGGAAACATCGGCCACGCCGTGCATCCCCTGCCGGAAGGACAGGCGCTCATACTCCGCAATATCGACGCTTAAGGGCAAGGCAGCACCCCAATAGAGCACCGACAATGGCGCACCCTTAAAGCAGGCCAAAATCAGGCAGCTGTCCGGCGCATCAAAGCGGATGTGGCGCAAAATATTCTCTCCCCCGTACGCAAATGCGGCGCATCAGACACGTTGCCTTTTCAAACACATGCTCTAGTTTCGCAACCAACAAAAGCGCAGAGCAATTTGACGCGTCAAGCAAGGGGGAGGGTTGCGATGTTCGAAGCCAGTCAATCGGCTGTCCAATTCGGGATTTTCATGGGCCTCATGGTCCTGATTGGCGTCTTCACTTGGCTTAAGGTGCGTGGTCACAACAACGCAAAGGGCGACCAGACCAAAACCGACAAAGAGATATTTTTGGCAGGTGGCGGGCTAAGCTGGTTCTTTGTGGCGGGGGCAATTACGCTAACGAACCTGTCGACCGATCAACTGGTGGGCATGAATGGCAACCAAATGCTCTTGCTCGCTTGGTGGGAGCTGGCCGGGTTTGTGGGGTTGCTTATTTTGGCCTTTGTGTTCGTGCCCATTTACTATCGCAACAACTGCACGACGGTGACTGAGCTGCTCGAGAAACGGTATAATGGCGGGAGCATTCGCACCGTCATTTCGGCGCTGTTCCTTATCGGCAATGTCTTTATCTATCTGCCAGCTGTAATCTACAGCGGATCGCTGTTCATGCAGTCGCTGTTCGGCACGGAACTCTCGGTCATCGCCATCGCCACCATCTTTGCGGTCGTGGGCGCTGCTTATGCGATCTTGGGCGGACTGCGCGCGGTGGCTGTGCTCGATACCTATAGCGGCGTTGGCATATTGGGGCTGGCCATGGCGGTAGTCATCTTGGCTTTGGCAGCGGTCAATTTCGACCTGTTCGGCGGTGTTCCTGTCGAACGTGTATCGATGATCGGCGCATTGGATTCCCCAATCCCGTTCCACACACTGTTTACAGGCATGATATTCATTCAGATTTTCTATTGGTCGACCAACCAGAATATCACGCAAAAGGCATTGGCCGCGCCAACGGTGCGCGAGGCGCAAAAGGGCGTGATGGCGGCAGCGATTATCCGCGTGCTCATCATCCCGCCCATTGTCGTTATCCCCGGCGTTGTCGCCTTTAAACTCTTCGGCGATGTCGGCGACCGCGCTTATGGCATGGTGGTAGCGCAAGTGTTACCAAGTTGGACGAGCGGCATGTTCGCCGCAATGATTGCCGCCGCTGTGCTCACAACCTATTCGGCGGTGTTGAATGCAACGATCACGCTTTACACCGTCGATTTCCACCGCAAATTCATCAATGAGACGACGAGCGCAATCACGCTCAACCGCGTAGTCGGCATTGGTGCGAGCCTCGTCGCGATATTGTTGGTGCCGCTTTATGCGGGCGCGAGCAGCATCATCAACTTGCTGCAAGAACTGAACGGCCTGTCCTCCATGCCGATCTTGTCCGCATTTATTGCAGGCCTGCTATTCCGCAATGTTGATGCCCGCGCCGCGATTTTCGGGCTCGTCTATGGCGTGGCGATTTATGCACTCCACAACTTCGTTCTCTATCGCCCGGACACGCTTTATGCGGGAGAGACATTCTACCAACATTTCGGGCTGCCATGGCTGCATTATATTGACGTCATGGTCTTTGTGCTGGTTACGTCGGTCCTGATGGCGCTTGCGGTCAACCGTCTGGTCTTCGGCAATCGCGCGATATTCATTTTATCCAAGAAGGGACGCGCATTGCGCGCGGCAGAGGCATGAGCGAATATATATTGGTCATTGACGAAGGCACGACATCGACCCGCGCTGTATTGTTTGCGGCCGACGGACGCGCGGTGGACAGTTGCCAACGCCCGCTGACTCAACATTATCCGCAACCCGGCCTTGTCGAACATGATGCCGAGGAAATCTGGAACCTCACGCTCGCCTGCGCGCAAGCGATGGTGGAAAAAGCAGGCGGTGCCGACCGGATCGCAAGCATTGGCATCACCAACCAGCGCGAGACGGTGGTGTTCTGGGACAAACGCACAGGCAAGCCGCTTGCCCCCGCCATCGTCTGGCAAGATCGGCGGACTGCCGACATTTGCGCCACCATGAAGGATCAAGGCGAAGAGCCAGTGGTTCAGGCCAAGACCGGATTGTTGCTGGACCCTTATTTCAGCGGATCGAAAATCGGCTGGGCGCTTGAGAATTGGCCGCAGTTAAAGGACGCGGGCACAAATCTCGCCGTCGGAACGGTTGAGAGTTACCTTGTGTACCGACTAACTGGCGGAAGCCATATCTCCGACGCCAGCAACGCAGCGCGGACCGCCTTGATGGCGATTGGCAGCGGCGGTTGGGATGACGGGTTGATGGACCTGTTCGGCGTCCCCCGCGACATATTGCCGGAAATTACCGACTGCGCGGGCGAACTTGGCATGACGATGCCCGAGCATTTCGGTGGTTCGATCCGCATTTCGGGCATGGCGGGGGACCAGCAAGCGGCAACTATTGGGCAAGGCTGCTTTGCGGTAGGGCAGACCAAGGCGACCTTTGGCACTGGTGCGTTTGTGCTGACGCAAACGGGGACTACGTTGCGGCAGTCGCGCCACCGGTTACTTTCTACCATATTGTACCAATTGAATGGCGAGCGACATTATGCGCTTGAAGGGTCGGTGTTTGTCGCAGGAAGCCTTGTCCAATGGCTGCGCGATGATCTGGGGCTGATATCGCACGCCGCCGAGACAGAACCACTGGCGCGCAGCGTAGCAGACAATGGCGGCGTTTATCTGGTGCCAGCGCTTTCCGGGCTTGGCGCGCCGCATTGGCGGCCCGATGCGCGCGCTACGATCAGCGGGCTCAGTTTTGCAGCGACAAAGGCGCATGTCGCCCGCGCTGCGTTGGAGGCGATGGCGCACCAGACTTATGACCTAAAAACCGCTTTTGCCGCCGATGGCGCAGATTGGGCTGAATTGCGCATTGATGGCGGTATGGTGGCGAATGACTGGATGGCGCAGGATCTTGCGGACATGCTGGCGATTGATGTTGAACGGCCAGCCTTCGTCGAGACCACGGCGCTTGGCGCGGCAATGCTCGCGGCGGTTGGTTGCGGGATTTATGCGTCGCTGGAAGAAGCGGCCAGCATGCGCGGCGGAGTGACTAGGTTTGCGCCGACACTCGCGCCAGAGACCCGAGAAATTCGTTTGGCAGGCTGGGCGAACGCGCTTGGTCGCGTGCTGCAATAGAAAAGCTTTTTCAGCGTTGTGGCCCGTATCGGATTATCCCGTTGGAGTGGTTCACAAAAATTTACGGCATCTTAACCATCTGAAGGCACTGTAACGGCGTCACATTGTGGCAAACGACTTGGTGGGGCCGAAAGATGGATAATTTGCACGGATTTGAACCATTTGGATCGGACCTCGGGGCCGATATGCCAGCCTATGCGCTTTTCGACGACGAAGATGCTGCAATTGAGCCGCCGCCTGTGATTTCCGGCGATGAGCGCCGCATGCAGGTTCGCGCTTATAATTTCTGGACTGCGCAACTGCATGACAAGAATTATCCAAGCATTGAGGAACTTGATCCCGCTGCGGTCGAAGATTTCCGCGATTACAGTGTTCTTCTCGATTTCACTTCGGGCATAGAAAATCCGTCGATTGATTTTCTCGGCGAGAAATTGCGCATCGAATGCGGCCTGGACGCAAATATTTCCTATCTCGATGAAGTGCCCGGCCGCTCGTTGCTATCGCGGATCACTGATCATTATCTGCAAATCATCGCCAACCGCGCACCGATTGGATTTGAAGCGGAATTTGTAAATGACCGCGGCAACACCATAATGTATCGCGGCATTTTGCTACCTTATTCGTCGGACGATGACACAATTGATTTCATCTATGGCGTCATCAATTGGAAAGAAGCAGCCTCCGAAGACATCAGCACGCCGCTTCAGTTGGAGGTGGAGCAATCGCTGGCTTCCATGCCGCATCGTCAAGAACATGTGCCGGTATGGGCCGATGGTCCAACCGCTGGCCATCTGTTTGACGCTGCTGCGCCTGCCGAGATCGATGACAACGCAGTTTACGAAATGCCGGAACTCGTGCTCGACACGCCTGTCACGGAGAAAACCTGCCTTGCCGATTGGCTGGACGCCGCACGGCAGACAGCGGATCAGGCCCGCGATTCCGACCAGCGGACGCGCGACGCTTTGTATCAAGCCATTGGCCAGGCGCATGACTTTGCGCTGGTCGCCGCCGAGAACCCGGAGGAATATGCCGAACTGCTGAGCGATTCTGGCCTGACGGTTCAGGAACGCGCGCCATTCACGCCAATCGTCAAATTGGTGTTTGGCGCTGGCTATGACAAAACCCGACTCACCGAATTTGCGGCTGCGCTGCAATTTGCGCAGCGTAACGCCGTTCCCATGGGCGGCCTTGCTGATCTGCTTTCCAAGCATGATGGCGGCCTGAAGGGCATTGTCGCTGCCGAACGTCGCGCCAAGAAATTGGCCGCAGGGTTGGAACTTGCCCCGTCTGCAGTTGACCCTCGTCCCCGCCTACGCTCTGCCCGCAAAAAGGATTTGAGCGAATTTGCGGGTGCTGGCGAGGAGTTTGTCCTGCTCGTCGGGCGCCGTGAAGCTGATGGCAGCGTGGCGATTGTCGGCGCGGTTCAGGGTGATGCAGCGCTGACGGAAAAGGCCTTGCGCAAAGCTGACGTCTGACTTGTTTTGACGACGATTAATCCGTAACGCTTCGGGTTCATGACTGACGCCCTTGCACTGAACTACGCCCAAAAACTCATCGCCTGCGAAAGCGTCACCCCTGCAACGGGTGCAGTTTTCGATGCGCTTGAAGAGATGCTCCTTCCATTGGGCTTCACAGTCGAGCGGTTCATTTCGGGCGAAGGCGACGACGACCCAACCCATGGCGCGCCGGTCGAAAATCTGTTCGCGATCCGGCAAGCAAGCGGAAAGCACTTCGCCTTTGCCGGCCATGTGGACGTTGTTCCTCCCGGTCACGGTTGGGCGAGCGACCCGTTTGTGCCGGAAATCAAAGGCGATTTGCTCCATGGGCGTGGCGCAGTCGATATGAAGGGCAGCATTGCCGCCTTTGTCGCCGCGCTGCATGAAATCCCCGCCGACGCTGGCAGCATCAGCTTGATCATCACTGGTGACGAAGAAGGGCCAGCCATTCATGGCACACGCGCGCTCATCACCCATATGCAGGCACGGGGGAGCATCCCTGATTATTGCCTTGTCGGTGAGCCCACTAGCGTAAACCGTTTGGGCGACATGATGAAAATCGGTCGCCGCGGTTCAGTTAACATGTGGATTTCAGTGGCTGGAACGCAAGGCCATGTCGCTTACCCGCATTTGGCCGACAACCCGATACCAAGGCTCGTTACCATATTGGCGGAGATCGAGGCGATCACGCTTGATCAAGGCACCGACTGGTTCCAAGCGAGCAATATCGAGATCACGGACCTGAAGGTCGGCAACAAGGCTACCAACGTCATTCCCGCCAAGGCCGAAGCGCGATTGTCGATCCGGTTCAACGATTTGCACAATGGCGATGCGCTCGTTTTAAGGCTCCGTGAGCTTGTTGAGCGCCATGGGGGCATCCTGACTGCCATGATCTCAGGCGAGGCCTTCCTGACCCCTCCCGGGGCGCTCTCAGCGGCAATATCGGAAGCGGTTGAGGCTGTCGTCGGCATCGTGCCGGAACCGTCAACCACCGGCGGCACTTCGGACGCACGATTCCTGACGAAAATTTGCCCTGTCGTCGAGTTCGGACTGTGCAACGCCACCATGCATAAGCTGGATGAAGCTGTCGCTATTGCCGACCTGTCTGCGTTGACGGAAATCTATCGGCGCGTCGCGATCAAAATGCTGGCGGCTTAACTTTTCAGCATAATGTACAGCGCGCCAGTGCCGCCATGACGCGGATGGGCATTGCGCACCGCGGAAATATGCCGCGCATGTCGTGATGCCCCCAGCCAATCGCGGACAACGGCGGCAATCGCACCCCTGCCCTCGCCGCTTGCCCGGTCATGTGCGCGCGGTTTGCCGGTCACGAGCAAGATCACCTTCATCCGCTGCGCAATCGCCTGCTCGAGCGCACCATCAAGCCGGTTATAAGCCAGCGACAATGACGCATCGTGCAAATCGATGCTGACATCAGGGACAATGCTTCCGCGCGTAATCCTCTTATCCCAATGTCCGTCGAGATTGTGCGGAACCGGAACAATCTTGCTTTGGACAGGCGTATGTTTCGGCTTTGTGTCGGTAGGTACAGGCTTTGGCTTGGCGCTTAGGAACTTGGCCAGCACGGCCTTATCAGCAGACGGATTGGCAACAGGCACTGGCTTGGGCTTTCCCCCATGCATTGGTTTTACGGTCGCAATGACCCTGCCCCAAAGGGACTTTTCCGTACTGTCGAGAGGCCGCGCCATGGCAGCTTTAAAGGCCTAACCGCGCAACCGCAGCCTTGGGTAAGAACAGCAAAGCCGCGCCGCGCGCAGACATGCCGCCCGCAATTGCACGCGCGCGGTCGCCAGCGCCCCAGAAGGTATCGACGCGGTTTGCGCCTTTAATTGCGCCGCCTGTATCTTGCGCGATCCAGATGCCATTGGGTTCTGCGCGATCCATCGACAGCCACACAGGCGCGCCCAACGGGATATATTTCACGTCCACTGCAATGCTTGCCTCGCCCACCACGGGATAACCCATCGCGCCCAAGGGACCGGCGCCTGTCAGTTCGCGGAAGAATATGAAGCTTTTGTTTTCCTGCATGATCTTGCGCCCCTCTTCGGGGTTGGCACGCAAATATGCGACAATGCCCTGCATCGAGGCGTCGGTGATGAGCCCGCGATCGCGCATCAGCCTACCGATGCCAGTATAGCCGCGCCCATTCTGGCTGTCATAGCCAATGCGCATGACATTGCCATCCGGCAGTTTTAGCCGGCCCGACCCTTGGATTTGCAGAAAAAAGAATTCGACCACATCGGAAGCATAAGCAATTTCAAGGCCGCGCCCCGCCAGAGATCCATTTTCAATCGCCGCACGGTCGTCATATTGTACGAACTTCGTGCCGCTGACCTTGCCGCGGATGGTTCGGCCCTTCAGCTCATCGGAAAATAATCCAAGGTCGACATCGATAAGGTCTGCTGGCCGTTTATAAACAGGGACATTGCAGCCCGCTTGCGGCGTGAGGCAACCTGCGATTTCGGGTTCAAAATAGCCAGTGGCAAAGGCCTTGCCATCGCCGACCTGAACCGCGTCCATATGCATGGCGAAAAAGGAAATGGCATCGCCAGTCCATGTTTTGACCGCGTCGCAAGCGGGAACCCAATCGCTGCCTTGCGTTAGGCCGCTATTGTCAGTGCGGCGGACAAGGCCGGGGCAGCTTGTTCTAAAGCTGTCCATCGCAAGCTTGGCTTTACGCGCATCGACCTGCAATGCGCCAATTTGCGGACCGCGTACGACGCCAAGTCCCGCTGCTGTACTGATGTCGCTCGCGGGAACAGGCGCTGTGAGCGTTGGTGCCGGCGTTGAAGGGACGGGTTTGGCCGCTTTGTCATCTGCTGGCCGCACGGGTCCAGACGAAATGGCAGGGCCACCGTTCGGGATGACCCCGCTGGAACATGCAGACAGTGTGAGGGCGGATAGACCGAGAGCTAACAGGGCGCGTTTCATCGCCCGGATGAATCAGACCGAGTCGGTTTCGTCAAGCTTCCAATTACGGCCGCCTGATTTCACGTCGCGCATGAACGTCCAGATGTCATGCGTTTCCACCGCATCAGTCATCGATCCGCCAATGATATTTCCGTCGGCATCCTTGACCATTGCGGCGATGTCAGCATCAAAACGCACCGAGACACGCGCCATCGGGTGATCATAGCTGGCGTCGACAACGCGGATTTCGTCAATACGCACCAAGCGGTTTTCGAGGGTTTCGCCACGTTCCGTGCGGCCATCAATGGCTTCAGCAAAGCTTTCATAAACATCGTCATCGCACAAGAAACGAAGCGCCTCTTTGTCGCCCTTCCAATAAGCTTCAAGCACCATTTTATAGGCCGATTTTGAACCTTCTACGAACAATCCAAGGTCAAAGCTGCGGTCAGCATTGGCAATGGCTTTGATGCCGCTTTGTGCAGCGAAATCGACATTGGAAAGGTCGTTGGCAGGAACCGCCGACGCAGCGTCACCACCAGCGGATGGCTGGCGCAACAATGGCGGTGTGTTCGCCTCAATCGGACGACGCGCGACGGGCTCCTGTTCGTGCCCGGTGCGTTTTCCAAGAACCGAATACAGGCGAAGGCCCAAGAAAGCTGCAACAAGAGCGAGCAATACAATAGTAAACGTCACAACGCCTCCATCCGGCAAAAAATAAGAGCGGTGCCTGCGCGAAATATGTCCGCCCAGCTCCACCAGTAAAACATATAGGCACGAATGATACGGGTTTCAAAGGGCTTTGCCCAAAGAAAATTGCGCTTCATCCCATGCGCAAGTATCATTGCCCTTTCGCGGCACGCCTGCTAGGCGCGACGGCCATCAAGGGTCGCATCTTTGCGGCTGTGGCAACCAACAAGAAAGCACGACATCTCATGGCCGACGAAACAGGCACCATCGTTTCCGACAATGTAAAAGCCAATGGCGAAGATACTGCACCCGCAGTCGGTATGTTGAATCAATATATCAAGGACTTGTCGGTCGAAAACCCGCATGCACCGCACAGCTTCAATTGGGAAGGTGCACCGCAAATCGATGTGCAAGTGAACATCCAGGCCAATGCGATCACCGATGAAGTGCATGAAGTGACGTTGAAGCTCGCCGTGAAGGCCGAGAACGACAATGGCGTGCAATTCTCGGTTGAACTCGACTTTGGTACTTTGTTCGGCCTGCGCAATGTGAGCGAAGAACAAGCCCATCCGTTCCTGTTTGGCGAAGCACCGCGCTTGATGTTCCCGTTTGCACGCAGAATCGTTGCCGATGCAGTACGCGATGCGGGCTATCCACCCTTGGTGCTTGAGCCGATCGATTTTAACGCACTGTACATCCAGCAGCTGTCACAAGCGCAGCAAATGGCAGAGACGCAGCCAGCTGGCGAAGCCTGAAGCAGGCGGCACCAGGTAAACATATGAGCCTGGTACGTAACAGCATCACCATCGGCGGGCTGACCTTGGTCAGCCGCGTCCTTGGCCTTGTCCGCGA
>JAZKGS010000087.1:0-18228 GCA_040385805.1 Pseudomonadota bacterium
AGTTTTTCAACCTTCAGCTTCGATGTACCGATATAGAATAATGCATCAGGGTTGGTGTAGCATTGCACCATCTGGTTGATCAGAGACACGCTCTCGTCGATCGACAGCCCTTCAAAATAGCCCTGTTCCATTGCCTCTGCAACGATGAGGGAGAGATAATGATCTCCGAGGTCAACATAACCGCGCACAACCTCGAAATATTGCTGTCCGATTTCGAGATAGCTTTTGAGCAAATCTGGTTCGGCCTCATATTGTTCAACCATCGCGAGATAACGCCGGGCAAAATATTGGTACATCTTGTCACGCACAGGCAGGTCGGATTCGGTAACCTCGACCATGATCCGAACTTTTTCGGCGAAAAAACGTTCGGCCACCGCCTCGAGCAGAGCCTCTTTATTGTCGAAAAAGCGGTAAAGATTAGAGGGCGACATGCCCGCCGCCGCAGCAAGGTCCGTCATTGAGATGTCCACCGCGCCACGCTTGCGGACCAGGTCGTCGACCACCTCAAGCAAGGCGGTTCTTCCGGCTTCAATGTCTGTATGCGGGCGCGCCATGCATTGTCCTGTATTACTTATGTATAACAGTTTTGTGATATATGGCGGATTGTTTCAATTTTCAATATGTTCAAATGTAAATTGACCCTGCGGGGTCAGTACGTCTGACGTTTCATTTTGATCAATGAGGCCAGACAGGGTTAGCCCAAGGAGCCGTACACCCATTTCAACCGGCAATATTTGGTTCAGCAATGCATGCCCAAGCTTTGCAATGGCGGCCCGGTCGGCCAAGGATGGTCCGACCGTGCGCGATCGTGTGATTGTCCGAAAATCAGAATAGCGAGCCTTTAACACTAATGTCCTGCCGAGTGCCTGATGCCGTTCAATGCGGTCCCACACGATGTCGACAATCTCCTCCAAAGCATCGCGCAGGTCTGCCTCGCTGCACTTATCCTCAAAATAGGTACTTTCTGCACCGATCGATTTGCGAACAGCGTTAGCATTGACGGGACGATGGTCGATGCCGCGGGCTGCCCAAAAAAGATAGCCGCCCCAGCTGCCAAAATGGTGGGCAAGCCAGGCCTCATCCTTTTGCGCCAGGTCTGCGCCCGTATTGACGCCGAGTTTCGCCATTTTTTCGGCGGTGCGTGGGCCAACCCCGTGGAAGCGGCGAACTGGCAAGCTCGCGACAAAGTCCGGCCCTTGCTCCGGTAAGATGACGCACATGCCGTCTGGCTTATTCTGGTCGCTGGCAAGCTTGGCGATAAATTTGTTGTAACTGACGCCGGCACTGGCAGTAAGGCCGGTCTCTTTCCGAATAGCGGCGCGGATTGCCCTGGCAATCTTCACCGCTGACCCGATGTTCTGTTTGTCATGGGTGACATCAAGATAAGCCTCGTCCAACGATAGCGGCTGAATGATGTCGGTATGCCGGGCAAAAATATCCCGGATTTGTCTCGACACGGCCTTGTACGCCTCGAACCGTGGCTTCACAAAAATCAGGTTTGGACATTGCCGCTGCGCCGTAACGGATGGCATGGCGGAGCGCACACCGAATGCGCGCGCCTCATAGCTTGCCGCTGCTACAACGCCGCGTTTGGACGAGCCCCCAACGGCTACAGGCTTTCCGCGCAGCTCAGGGTTATCACGCTGCTCCACACTGGCGTAAAACGCGTCCATATCGACATGGATGATCTTGCGGATGATAGAAAGGTCGCTTTCCATCGTGGATTTACGCCTACGACCCGACAGCCATCCGTAACGCCTTACGGTCAAGCTTCCCGATCATCGTTTTTGGCAATACGTCCATCACTACCACCCCTTGGACCCGCTCATGCTTGCCAAGTTTGGGGTTCAACCACGAGGCAAGCTCTGCGCCGTCTTCGGTTGCGCCATCTTGCAACGTTACGAACGCGCGCGGTATTTCGCCGAGATATGCGTCAGCAACGCCGATCACCAAAGCTTCCTTCACCGCAGGGTGCTGGTAAAGTACACTTTCAACCTGGCTGGGAAAAACCTTGAACCCGCCTACGGCGATCATATCCTTTAACCGATCGACAATGTGGATGAAGCCATCTTCGTCGATCGTCGCAACGTCACCCGTGCGCAGATATTTGCCCAGAAACACTTCGGCATCGGCCTCAGGACGGTTCCAATAGCCGCACATGACCTGCGGACCTGAAAATGTCAGCTCGCCCGGTTCACCAACTGGCGCTGGCCTAGTCGGATCTTCCTTGTCGACTAGCCGGACATCGGTTCCGGGGACGGGTTGTCCGATGCTGCCAATTTTGTTCAAGCCCTCATAGGGGTTGCACGACACAACGCCTGAGCTTTCGGTCAAGCCATAGCCTTCAATGACCACAGCACCTGTGAGCTTTTCAAACCGCTGTTTCAATTCATCCGCCAATGGCGCACCACCCGAAATGCAGGCGCGAAGGCTCGTGAAATCGGTTTTTTCCAGATCAGGGCAGTCAAGCAAAGCCTGGTACATGGTTGGGACGCCGGGCAAAGATGTGACTTTGGTTCGGGTGATGGCTGCCAAAGCGGCCTTTGCCTCGAAACGGGGAAGCATGACAATTTCGCCGCCATTTGCCACCGTGCGATTTAAGACAGTCGCATTTGCAAAGACGTGGAAGAACGGCAGCACGCCAAGTATGCGGTCATCCAGAGGCTGGTCAGGCTGATTAATGCGGCTATGCGGATCGAGCATGTTAATCTGCCGCGCATTGGCGGTGATATTCTGATGGCTCAGCATTGCGCCCTTCGGCGTGCCGGTCGTTCCGCCTGTATATTGCAACTGCGCGATGTCTTTTTCGGGCGTGCAAGGCTGAACCATATAATCGCCACTGTTGGCAATCAGGTCAGCATAAGTCGATACACGACCATCGGAAGGTATCTCGGCAATCTCAGTCCTCTTAAAAAGACGATATGCCCAGCCCTTCGCCTTTGGCAGGGCTTCAGCTACGCTGCCGACGATCAATTCTTTCAGGCTGCTATTATCGAGCACCTTCATCGCGGTTGGCAGCAATGCGGCCGCCGACACGGTGAACAAAATCGAGGTGCCGCTATCCGCCACCTGATGCGCAAGTTCATCAACAGTGTAGAGCGGCGAGAAATTCACCACCGTCGCCCCTGCGGCAAGCGCGCCGTAGTATGCAGCAATATAGTGCGGCACATTGGGCAGGAACAGGCCAATGTGGTCGCCCTTGCCAATGCCTTTGTCCTGCAACCCGCGCGCTACCCGCCGGACCGTCGCCGCCATTTCGCTATAGCTATATTTGCGGCCCATGAAGTCCGCCATGGCGGCACGGCCCATGCGTTCGGCCGATTGGAAAAACATGTCGTGCAGCGCCAGTGGCGCGAATTGCTGATCCCATTTGACGGGGTGAAGGTAGTTTTGGTTCCAGATACTCTGTGTCATAAAATTGTTATGCCGCGTGATACCAACCAACGCCATCGCGGATTTCACATTTTATCCGCCCTGCAAAATGCAGATGTCGCAAATGCGCCTGCGCCTCTCCTGTTGCGAGCCCATAGACCGTGTCATCAATCTCGCGGTCGAACAAAAGTTTGAACGTATCGACGGCGCGCATTTCGGTGGTGCGCAATTCCAGTTCAAGCTTATCCAGCCGTTCGTGATGGCCCGACGCAAGCTTGTCCAAACGCACATGCACGCCCGTAAACGGCTCGCCATGTGCGGGTAGCACCAGCATATCTGCTGGCAATGCATCCCGGAATTTCGCAATCGACGCCAACCATTCACCCAGCGGGTCCGCCTCCGGCTCGCTGTCCATAACCGACACGTTCGATGTAATGCGGGGTAAAATCTGGTCGCCGGCGATGATCATATTGTTCGCAAAGTCGACAAGGCTCGCATGTTCGGGCGTGTGTCCGCCGCCAGTCATAACCGTCCAGTCGCGCCGTCCGACCCGTATAACCTGCCCGTCATCCATCCGAACATGTCCGGTCGGTAACCGCGAAACCGCGCGCGCAAAGCCACCCCAGCCTGCCATGCGTAGTTTATCAATGCGTTGTTCGTCAAAGCCTGCAAATCGGCGGTTGTTAAGGACCTCTTCGGGCGGATGCTCCAACTGTTCACCAGTTAGCATGCGCGCCATCAACCATTCTGTCCGGTTCATCCAGATGGGAACTTTGAACTTGTTGGCCAACCAACCAGCACAGCCGACATGATCCGGATGAAAATGCGTTACAAAAATCCGCTTGAGTTCGCGGTCCGCTAACGCGCCTGCAAACATCGTCTTCCATGTTTCAATAGTCGCAGGCATGAACAGGCCAGTGTCCGCTATGGCATATCCGCCATCTGCCTCATCGAGTAGCCACAGGTTGATATGCGCCAGATTGCCCGGCACGGGCATACGCGTCCAGCCCATGTCGGGCGCGATAGGGTAAATTTCCCCATATTGTGGGGCATGTTCGCCCAAGGGGTAAATCAGCCCCTTAAGCTCTTTTGCTTCAAATCCATGGTCGGCAAGCGACGCATCATAAGCGGGAGGTGTGGAAACTGCCATCCCCCCGCCGTGCCTTAATCAAGCGATTAAGGCAATGATCACCTTGCGATTATTCGCCCGCTTTTTTGAACAATGTGTCGGCGGTCAATTCTGCCTTCCCGGCATTTTCGTCTTCGCCGTTCAAAGCAGCTTCTGCGCGGCGTGCGGCTTCGGTACGTTCAGCGCGCAGTTCTTCAATCAACGCGTCACGGTCGGTACCGAGGCGCGCGTCATTCGCAGCCGTGTTGTCGATACCAGCCTTTTTCGCGGCGCGGTTGACGATGGCATCGAGCTCACGCTGCGACGTCAGACCAAGCGTTACTGGGTCTTTCGCCTGAATTTCGGCGATGTTCCAGTGGCTACGTTCACGAATGGCGGCGATTGTGTTGCGCGTGGTGCCAATCAATTTGCAGATCGCACCATCCGAAATTTCGGGATGATTGCGCAACAGCCAGGCGATGCCGTCCGGCTTGTCCTGACGCTTCGATACTGGCGTGTAACGTGGGCCTTTGGTGCGGCGGACCTGATCCGGACCCTTCGACATTTTGAGGACATAATCCTCATCAGCCTGGCCCTTTTCGATTTCTTCCATCGCCAGTTCACCCGCGTGCACCGGGTCACGACCGGTATATTTCGAACCCGTCATATCGTCGGCCATCGCCTGCACTTCAAGAATGTGAATGCCGCAAAACTCGGCAATTTGCGAGAAGCTCAAACCCGTATTGTCGACCAGCCAGGCGGCGGTCGCATGTGGCATCAAAGGGGTGGCCATTTCATTTGCTCCAATAATAAGGGCCGCCCCTTACGGAGCGGCCTGAATGTCTTGGCCGCAGCATTAGGCGAAGTTTGCAATATCGGCAAGCGGCAATGCGCGTTGGGACTTGCACGCGCCGTGCCGAGTGTGCATTCCGAGCGAAGAGCTTGGGGGAAGAAATGCTACGTTTGATCAAATGGCTTATCGTCCTGTTGCTGGCTTTGTTGGCCGCACTGTTTTTCTGGGGCTATGCGCCGGACACACAAGCCGCGCAGATGGAAACCAAATATGGCAACGCGGCATCGCGTTTTGCCGAGTTGGAGCCCGGGCTACGCGTCCACTATCGCGACGAAGGGAAGCGCGATGGCCGCGTTCTCGTTCTCATTCACGGGTCAAACGCTTCGCTGCATACATGGGAGCAATGGGTCGCTGTCTTGGGCAAGGACTATCGAGTCATTTCGCTTGATCTTCCGGGCCACGGACTGACCGGACAGAACCCGGCAGGCGTGTACGATAACGCATCTTATGTCCGTGTCGTTGATCGCCTGCTGACGAAGCTGAATGTCGACAAGGCAGTGATTGGCGGCAACTCCATGGGCGGGGGCGTATCGTGGCTGTATGCGCTGGAACATCCCGCGAAGGTCGAATCTTTGTTGCTCATTGATGCCAGTGGGCAGCCTTACGCCAAGTCTGGAGAAACCCCGCTAGGGTTCCGCCTGATGCGCATGCCAGTGATCAAGGAAGCCGCACGTTTCATTGCGCCACGCAGCATTTTTGAATCCAGTGTAAAGACATCCATGAGCGTGCAATCCAAAATCGATGACAAGCTTATTGATCGCTATTGGGAGCTAAACCGTTACCCCGGCAACCGCGAAGCCACGATGCAACGTTTCGCTAACCCCAAGAGCATGGCGCCAAGCACGCAAGAGAGACTTTCGACGATTAAGGTGCCAGTGATGATCATGTGGGGCGCGCAGGATAATCTGATACCCGTCAGCTCGGCCAAATGGTTTGCTCAGGCCATGCCGCAAGCGAAACTGGTCATTTACCCCAATGTTGGCCATATCCCGATGGAAGAAATCCCGGACAAGAGCGCCAATGATGTGAAGATATGGCTGGATAGCTTGGCGGAGGAGACGCCAAAGCCGTAAAGCTTAAACTTCCAGCATGATTTTCCCGACATGCGCGCCGGATTCCATATAGGCATGTGCTGCTGCCGCTTCGGCCAGCGGGAAAATCCTATCCATTTCAGGACGGAGCGCGCCATCGCACACCATTGGCCAGACGGTCGCCGATATTTCCTGCGCAAGCATGGCCTTGAACTCTGCGGTTCGTGGACGCAGCGTCGATCCAGTCAGCATCAATCGGCGTGACATGACATAGGCCATGTTGATTTCCGCTGTCATTCCGCCCTGAACCGCAATTGTGATATGTCGCCCATCTTCACGCAGACATTGCAGGTTGCGCGACACATAACTGCCCGCGACCATATCAAGCACGAGGTGAACGCCCTCGCCGCTCGTGATTGCCTTGACGCGTTCAACAAAATCGGAATTGTTATAATTAATGGCGTGATCCGCGCCGATTTTTTCGGCAGCGGTGCATTTGTCGTCAGAACCGCAAGTCACAATTACCGTCAGGCCGAAAAGTTTGCCCAACTTGATGGCCATAGTTCCAATACCGCTGGTGCCGCCGTGAATAAGAATAGCCTCGCCCTGAGTGGCGTAGCCCCGCTCAAACACATTGTGCCATACGGTGAACAATGTTTCAGGCAAAGCTGCGGCCTCGGCCATGTCCATGCCCGCTGGCACTGGCAAGCAAACATCGACGCGGGCCAGACAATATTCGGCATAGCCGCCGCCCGACACCAAGGCGCAATAACGCGCTCCTACAATTGTGGGGTCAACATCATCGCCCACGGCAGCTACTGTTCCTGACACTTCCAGGCCCGGAAGATCGCTCGCGCCTGGAGGGGCGGGATAAAGGCCCTTGCGCTGGATGACATCGGGCCGGTTGACGCCTGCATATGCGACTTTCAACAACACTTCACCCGCCCGCGGAACTGGCAGAGGCCGATGCGACCCAACAAGCACTTCAGGTCCACCTGGCGTCGAAATCTCGATTGCTGTCATTAACTCCGGCAACTTAACCATTACTGCTATATCCCCGTTGAATAGTTGGCCTTCTAAGCAAGCTTCATATTGACAGCAACTGCCCTTAGGTAAAATATGCGCTATGGATATAGATGAAAATCTGCCGCTGCGCCGCGACGACCCTTTGGCCAATCTCGTTAAGCAGGATATTGATGCCCTATCCGTTGCGGAACTTGAGTTGCGCATCGCGGCTTTAAGGTCGGAAATTACACGCTGCGAAGGTAAAATTGCGTTTGCAAGCCAACATAGAAGCGTCGCAGACGCGTTGTTCAAAAAGTGACCCGAGGCGAACCAACCTTAAGAAAGCTGGAACCCAAGCCGTTATCTGTCCCAACATGCTTGAAAGCACCGAATGCCAAGCCAATATAGTGTATAGACCACACAGCGACTCATTTTAAGGAGACGAAGTTATGCCATCTTTTGCGGAGTCGTTGGAAGCCACACTTCACAACGCATTGAAGCATGCTGGCGACCGCGCGCATGAATATGCGACGCTGGAGCATCTCCTGTTGGCGCTTATTGACGATGCGGATGCTGCCAAGGTTATGCAGGCCTGCGGTGTCGATCTGGGCGAGCTTTCGGACATCATCATAACTTATCTCGACACCGAACTGGAAAGCCTGCGCGTCGAGGGCAAGGTTGACCCATCGCCGACAAGCGGTTTCCAACGCGTGGTCCAACGCGCCATCCTGCATGTCCAAAGCTCTGGCAAGGACGTTGTCACCGGCGCTAATGTGCTGGTCGCGCTGTTCTCCGAGCGGGAGAGCTATGCCGTGTATTTCCTGCAGCAGCAGGATATGAGCAGGCTCGACGCCGTCTCCTATATTAGCCACGGCATTGGCAAGGACGGCAAACTGGCCGAGCCAAGACCCGTCACGGGCGCCGAGCAAAAGAGCGAAGAGCCCGAAGACGCCAAGGCGAAGAAGGACAAGAAAGAAGGTGCACTTGACCAGTTCACTGTCAATCTGAACGAGAAGGCCAAGCAGGGGCGTATTGACCCGCTAATCGGTCGCACCGCTGAAGTTGACCGCACCGTTCAAATCCTCTGCCGCAGGTCGAAGAACAATCCGCTTTATGTGGGCGAACCCGGCGTTGGTAAAACGGCAATTGCGGAAGGCCTTGCGCGTCGTATCGTCGAAAACCAAGTGCCTGAAGTGTTGTTGCCAGCAGTTATCTACTCGCTCGATATGGGCGCGTTGCTGGCTGGCACACGCTATCGTGGCGACTTTGAAGAACGCCTGAAGGCCGTTGTGTCCGAGCTTGAGAAATTACCGGACGCTATTTTGTTTATCGACGAAATCCACACGGTTATCGGCGCTGGCGCGACCAGCGGTGGTGCCATGGACGCGTCAAACTTGCTGAAGCCAGCTTTATCCGGCGGAACCATACGTTGCATCGGATCGACCACGTACAAAGAATTCCGCAACCATTTCGAAAAGGACCGCGCGTTGCTGCGCCGGTTCCAAAAGATTGATGTAAACGAGCCAAGCGTTGAGGACACGATCAAAATTCTCGCCGGCTTGCGCAGCGCGTTTGAGGAGCATCACAAAGTCAAATACACGCCCGATGCCATCAAGGCGGCGGTTGAGCTATCGTCACGCTACATCAACGACCGAAAGCAGCCAGATAAGGCCATCGACGTCATTGACGAAGTGGGTGCTATGCAAATGCTCGTCGCGCCGTCAAAGCGCCGCAAACTGATCACAGCGCGCGAAATCGAGGCGGTTATCGCGACGATAGCCCGCATCCCGCCAAAACAGGTTTCAACCGACGACAAGACTGCGCTTGGCACGCTTGAGGCGGACCTTAAGCGTGTCGTCTTCGGACAGGATAAGGCGATTGAAGTGCTGGCAAGTGCCATCAAGCTTAGCCGTGCTGGCCTGCGCGATACCGAAAAGCCAATCGGCAGCTATTTGTTCAGCGGCCCAACGGGTGTTGGTAAGACCGAAGTCGCACGGCAATTGGCGTCCATCCTTGGCATTCCGCTCAAGCGATTTGACATGTCGGAATATATGGAACGGCACAGCGTCAGTCGCTTGATTGGCGCCCCTCCCGGCTATGTCGGATTTGATCAGGGCGGCCTCCTAACCGATGCCGTCGACCAAAGCCCGCACAGTGTGCTGTTGCTCGACGAAATCGAAAAGGCGCACCCTGACTTGTTCAACATCTTGTTGCAGGTGATGGATAATGGCCGCCTGACCGACCATCACGGCAAGACTGTAGACTTCCGCAATGTCATTTTGATCATGACGACCAATGCGGGCGCGAGCGACATGGCGAAAGAGGGCATCGGTTTCGGCAACAATATCAGCAAAGAAGATGCTGGCGACGAAGCCGTTAAAAAGATGTTTGCGCCGGAATTCCGCAATCGCCTCGATGCAACGGTGCCATTCGCATATTTGCCGACCGAAGTTGTAGCGCGCGTTGTCGACAAGTTCATCCTGCAACTGGAACTGCAGCTTGCCGACCAAAATGTGCACATCAAGCTTGATGACGAAGCGCGCGCTTGGTTGACTGAGCGTGGCTATGACAAGCTTTATGGTGCCCGCCCGATGGGTCGGCTTATTCAAGAGAAGATCAAGCAGCCGCTCGCGGAAGAACTGCTGTTCGGCAAGCTTATCCATGGCGGCGAAGTGGCTGTCCGTATCAAGGACGGCCAACCAACCTTTGAGGTGACACCTGCGCCCCCTAAGGCCGCCAAGGCCAAGCCGCCAAAGAAGAGCGCAGCGAAAAAGCCAAGCAAAGCCGACTAAATAGAAAGGTCCCCTCTCATCAGGGGGCCTTTCTAGTTATGGCCGATGGGCAACAATTGGGCGGACGAGCCGATACCGTTAAACAATTCAGGCTC
The DNA here is from genome assembly GCA_040385805.1 of Pseudomonadota bacterium. Classification (GTDB taxonomy): domain Bacteria; phylum Pseudomonadota; class Alphaproteobacteria; order Sphingomonadales; family Sphingomonadaceae; genus Sphingorhabdus_B. Next base: position 10,257 of record JAZKGS010000087.1, read on the forward strand.
CGTCCCGGTCATCCAGACCTGAGCGCCCGTCTCTGCTAACAACCCGAACAGAGCGGCACGCCTTGATGGATCAAGATGTGCTGCCACCTCATCCAATAACAATATAGGCGGGGCATCGCGCTGCGCCGATACAAGCGCCGCATGCGCAAGGATCAGCGATAAGAGCAACGCCTTTTGCTCTCCTGTCGAACATTGCTCAGCGACCTGCCCTGAGGCGCTGTGCAATACTTCAAGGTCAGCACGGTGGGGACCAATCAGGGTACGCCCTGCAGCAGCGTCACGGTTGCGCCCTTTACGCCACGCAGAGGCAAGATCACCGTCTGCGGTTGCAACCTTATCAACCAACTTGATCTGCGGTATGGCAAACGGCCCAGAGGGCGTAGCCGCCAACTGCGCGCTCAACGCCTCGACAACCCATGCGCGCGCCGCCTGTATCGCCGTCCCGCTTTCAGCCATTTGCGCCTCAAGAGCATCCAGCCACAACGGATCGCCTGCGACGGCCCCGGACAGAAGCCGGTTGCGCTGCTGCATCGCTTTTTCATAACGGCTACTGTGTCGCGCATGGCCGGGGTTCAATGCCAGCACCAAACGATCGAGAAACCTGCGCCGTGCTGCTGCGCCATCGGCGAACAGACGGTCCATGGCAGGCGTTAGCCAGATGACGGACAGCCACTCGGCAAGACTGTTTATGGAAGCGTTGCTTTCGTTGACGCGAACCTTGCGTCGTTCGGGTTGCTCCGCGCTCACACCAGTGCCGATTACATTTCCGCCGAGTTCAGCGACTATTGCGAAGCCTCCGCTACCTGCAGTGCGCACCATGTCGGACATGGCAGCCCGTCGAAGCCCTCGACCTGGCACAAGGAGCGAGACCGCCTCAAGAATGTTAGTTTTGCCAGCGCCATTTGCCCCGTGAAGTGCAATGAATTGCGCATCTGGACGTATTTCGAACGCAGCATGATTGCGAAAATCATTCAGGGTCAGACGCGACAGAGCCATAGTCTGCGTCTGCTATAGTATGGTCCGCTCGGGTCAAGCAGCTATTGTCAATCCATCACTCCCAAATATTGGTATAAATTCCCAACTTGTGAAATTTTTCCAATAAAGCAACTGGCTGTTAAATTCGTTAAATCATTGTTTTTCTTCAAAATATTCATTTTGGCACGCACTGTGCAATGTAGTTTGCATAGCCGGAATGGTCCGGAATATACAAAAGGAAATCGAAATGACACAATATGCACGTACACAAATCTTATCGGCTTTCGCAGCAGTAGTCTGCGCTTTCATCACTATCGGCATTAGCGTTGCACCTGCAGTATCACCTGCCGCAGCTATTATTGCCTAAGGATACGAAGTAGCGTTTAAAGATCAGGGAGAAGTTTGATGTCACGTTTGACACTTGATAAAGCCAACAAGAAAATTCTCGGCGTTTGTGCCGGCCTTGCCAATTGGACTGGCATCGATGCGATGATAATCCGCCTGATTTTCGCCGTTGCGACGGTAATTGGTTTTGGCTCACCAATTTTGATCTACATCTTGCTTGCAATGATACTCGACTAGTTCACATATATCCGCTATTAACCCCTTACAAAGGCAGGTTATTATGGCGGGAGACGAGTTCGAGAGTCGCAAGCCCAATTACCGCGCATTTATGCGCGGGGGTGTGTCGATTGTCGCTAGTATTCGAGAACAGGGCGGCGGACGACACTCGGTCGAGGTCATTGATTTGTCCCAAGCGGGGTTTCGTATGCGTAGCGCGTCGTTTCTTTTGCCGGAGCGCGCCGTCTATTTGACGTTGCCAGATTATAATCCGCTGAAGGCGAGGATCGCTTGGAATTCAGACGCAATTTATGGATGTGAGTTTTTACAAAGGCTGCATGAAGCAATTTTCGAGGACATCATCAGGCGCCATCCGCAATTAAACGCCATGAACTCAAAATCATAAAGCGTTACTTTAGATTACGGGCTTCAGCGCCGTCGTTGCAACTAATTAAGATGTAAAATTAGCAGCATGAAGCGGATGTATTCGGAACATAAGCCGTCCGTTTCCGTTACTGGGCATGTCTCCAAAATTCGAGCATTTCGACTGTTCTGAGTCGGCAAACAACCGCCAATCTCCGCGCAACGCTGTCCATATGGCCGCGGAATTGCGCCTTGCAGTTGGGCAAAGGTTCAAAGTGTCAGTGATTGACCTGTCGGCGACAGGATTTCGGATCGAGACGGGCAATCATATTGAGATTGGTAGCAAAGTGTATCTTGCAATCCCGGGCCTCAATAGCCTGCCAGCGAAAGTCGCCTGGAGCGAAAATACGCTATATGGCTGCGCGTTTCAAAGCCCACTTTATCCTGCGGTTTTTGAACATATCGCACGCAAATATCCAGCAATCATAAAATAACTTATCCGATCTTGCGGACAAACACGGTGCCTGCGGAATATCCTGCGCCGAATGAACATATTAAGCCAAGGTCGCCAGCTTCCAGATCCTGATTATGTTTATGGAACGCGATGATCGAGCCAGCGCTTGAAGTGTTGGCGTAGGTATCCAACACGGTCGGACTTTCGTCCTCGCAGGCTTCATGCCCCAAAACCTTATGTGCGATTAATCTGTTCATGCCAGTGTTGGCCTGATGCAGCCACATGCGGCGCAAGTCCGAGCCCGAGAGCCCAAGGTTTTCGGCATGCTCGACAATCATTTGGCCGACCATAGGAACAACTTCCTTGAAGACTTTGCGCCCTTCTTGCACAAATAATTTGTCACTGCGCGGGCCACTCTGGTCAATTGGTCCCTGTCCGTGCGCGCGGTTTAGAAACCCGAAATTATTGCGAATATTGTTTGAGAATTGCGTTTTTAAGCGCGTCCCCAAAATTTCCCAGTGCTGTGCAGGGGCGATATCCTTGGCCTCAACCAAAATGGCAGTCGCGACGTCGCCAAAGATGAAGTGGCTGTCGCGGTCGCGCCAGTTGAGATGCCCTGAAGTGATTTCGGGATTCACCACCAAAACAGATCGCGCGTTACCGCTTCGGACATAATCCGCAGCGGTTTGAATGCCGAATGTTGCAGAAGAACAGGCAACGTTGATGTCAAAGCCAAAACCTCGTTGCATACCAAGTTCATGCTGGATTTCGACCGCCATAGCGGGATAGGCACGCTGCATGTTCGACGCAGCGCACAACACCGCATCAACATCCTCAATGTTGCGACCAGCGCGTTCCAAAGCATCCCGGCACGCCGCGACACCGATTTCGGCCATTAGCGAAATCTGGTCGTTAGGGCGCTCGGGATAGCGGGGCTCCATAATGTCGGGATCAACGATGGCGCGTTTATCGATCACATGTCGCGACTTGATGCCACTCGCTTTCTCGACAAACTCGACCGAACTGTGCGTCAGTGGCTCAGCGTCGGGGTTGGCTGCGTTGTAGCGGTCTGCGTAAGCATTAAAGCTCGTCACCAACTCTTCGTTGCTGATAGTGTCCGATGGCGTAAATAATCCAGTTGAAGAGATGACTGGGGTGGCACCGTTTGCATGTTGCGACATGTTGTTTTCCCGCGTTCATTTTTATTGCGTCCGGATGCCTAGCCGTTGCGTATTTGCGAAACAAGCCGTTTGAAATGCGTTGCGACAGCGTTATGTGGGCGCTGGGGGAGGAATTGCCAAATGCCGTTGAATGAACGCCAGCCCAGCTGGTTGTCCCGTCTTTTCAGGCGGGCACTGGTTGGGATGTATAAAAGCGGCGGATGGCGCGCGCATGGCGTGGTTCCGGAACCACGCAAATTCGTCCTGATTGCAGCGCCACACACCAGCAACTGGGACTTTGTCTATTTTCTGGGGCTGACCGACGACTTAGGGATCAGGCCACGTTTCATGGCCAAAACCTCGCTGTTTCGCTGGCCCTTTACGAATTTCATGCTCGATATGGGCGGCGTTCCCGTCGACCGGAGTTCCAACAAAAATTATGTGCAACAGATGATTGACGAATTTGCCCGTCGCGACGAATTTATGCTCACGATTGCGCCGGAAGGCACGCGTGGGACTGTCAAGGCGTGGAAAACCGGATTTTACCATATAGCAATGGGCGCTGGTGTGCCCCTCGTGGTCGGCATGATGGATTATGGCTCTAAAACTGGCGGGCTTGGGCCAGCAATTTGGCCGACCGGTAATTATAAAGCTGACATGGCAAAGGTTGCAGAAATCTATGCCAAGGTTCAACCAAAGCACCCTGCCAAAGGGATGACAGGGATATTCGCGAAGGATGACGCATGAATGATCTTGGTTCGACGATGCTCATAAACGCGGCGGCGCTCATGACCGTCATTCTGGCTTTATGGGCCTATTCAGTCAAAATTCGCGACGTATCGTTCATCGATGCTTTTTGGGCATTCGGCATGGTGTTGCTGGCATGGGCGACATGGGCACAGTCGAGCGCGCCCGGCGCGCGTTCGCACCTGCTGCTTGGCTTAACCAGCCTGTGGGGCTTGCGGCTCACCTTTCACCTCTGGACGCGCTGGCGCGCGCATGGCGAGGACCCGCGTTATGCCAAAATCATGGGCGGCGTTATGGAGAAAAAAGGTTGGAGTTGGAGCAAAACATCTTTGCTCTCGGTGTTCCTCACTCAAGCCCCCTTGTTGTTCATCACTTGCCTGCCCGCACAACTTGGCATCTGGGCAAGTGAAGGCGGGCGCACCGTGCTTGGTCCGCTGGCATTCTTCGGCGCGATCATCGCCATTACCGGGATATTGTTCGAAACTATTGGCGATGCGCAGCTCAATAAATTCCGCGCCAATCCTGCCAATAAGGGCAAGGTGCTTGATACGGGCCTTTGGCGCTACACCCGCCACCCCAATTATTTCGGTGACGCCTGTACATGGTGGGGCATCTGGCTCATCGCCTGCGAAGTAGGCCTTGCCGGATGGATTAGCATCATTGGTCCCATCTTTCTGACTTTCACCCTGACCCGCTGGTCAGGCAAGCCGTTGCTGGAAAGAGGCTTAAAGAAAACGCGGCCCGAATATGCCGATTATGTCGCTCGCACATCGGGTTTCTTTCCCATGCCGCCTAAAAGCAGGTAGCGCGATATCAGAAAAGCGATGCCGCCAAACGTTCCTTGAACTTTTGAGGGGCGGGCACCAGGTCGGCCACAGAATATCGATCAAGTCGCGCCATAAAATCCCCAAGCGCGAGTGCCAGCACACCTTGTAAACCGCACACACCAGTGGCGCGGCATCGATTGGTTTGCGGATCGAAACACTCGACAAACGCCCCGGTGCTCTCCACTAAGCGTACCACTTCCCCTACGTTAATGCACTCCGGCGCACGCGCCAGCGAAAGCCCTCCCCCACGTCCCCGCCGCGCTTCGACATAGCCAAGTTCAGTGAGGCGCTGCCCAACCTTCATGAGGTGATTGCGCGAGATGCCATAAGCCTTCGCAATTTCATCAATCGACGCTTGTTGCTGCTTCACAGCCAAAAACATCAATAATCGCAGCGCATAATCGGTGTGCAGGTTCAATCTCATTAAAGAAGTATATTAGATATTGCAATTAAGGGCAATCGACTTAAAAAGGTATATCAAATACTACTTAACGAGTCGCACACATGACCCATCCAACTGCAACCGTCGCCCGCCAACGAGCCATTCGTGAAGCGCATGATGTCGGCATTGATGATGCCTATATTTCGAACATGGTGGACCGATTTTATGCACGCGTTCAGGCCGACGGGATGCTTGGTCCCATTTTTGCGCAACGCATCACTGACTGGCCACACCATCTGGAGCACATGAAGACATTCTGGCGCTCCATCATGCTCAAGACGGGTGAGTTTTCTGGCAATCCAATGATGAAGCACGCCGCCATCGCCAAGATCGATAATCCTGAATTCAGCCATTGGCTTAAATTATTCGCTGAAACGCTGGACGAACTGGGCGGCACGCAAGCGGCACGTGACCGCATTTACGGACGCGCCGAAATGATTGCGGAGAGCTTGCTGCTTGGCATCCACATCCACCGCGATGGGGTAAAATTTCCTGCGAAAATGAAAGGATAGATCATGCTTTATGAAAAAGATTTTGTAGCTGACGCAAACGTCACCCTCGCTGACAAGTCTGCATCGAACACCGAAACTGCGCTCAGCGCCCACGCCGTTGTTCAGGCCGAGAAAACTGACCTGGAAATGCCCAGTTCCATCTGGATCACGATGTTTGCCGCCTATGTCGTCTTTTTTGCTGGCCTCATCGCGGCAACGGCGCGCGACAATGGGACGATCTTCGTGATCATCATCAGCATTTTATACACATTAACGTATTTCGGAGTGGCTTCGGTGTTGTTCAACCAGAACCGGCCGGACCAGATCTCGCTCTTCGCTCGCGGTCTTGGGCCTTTAGCAACCTATACCGGGCCGATGAATAAAGGGGCCGTAGTGGGGCAAGTATTGACGATCCCCGTATGTCTTGCGTTGTTCGGCGTGGCCATGGCAATTTTCCGCGCGATTATTTTCGGATGATGCCCGTGGAAACTTACACACTGCCCGCAAATGCCGCCGCCTACCGCGCACTTGGCCCGTGGAATGCAGAGGAAATTCCTGCAGGGTTAAAAGGGCAGCATCAATTGAAAGCCGGCAGTTGGGCAGTGATCAAAATCTTGAGCGGCAAAATCGACTTTGCGTGGGATGACGACAGCGGTGCACCTACCATAACGCTAGACACCGGCATGGAACTCACAGTGCCGCCACAGGTGCTGCACCATCTTGTTCTAACCGGGCCAGTCGAAGTCGCATTATCTTTTTACCGCGAAGGCACTGCAGCCTGATCAGGCAACTACGCCAAACAGGTCGTGCTCATCGGCGTCCTCAATGTTGACCATGACAACGTCCCCTGCCTTCAACGTTGGTGCGACATCGCGCAGATAGACGTGGCCATCGATTTCCGGGGCATCGGCCTGCGACCGGCCGGTTGCACCAACGCTATTGTCTTCGTCGGCATCGCCGATTTCGTCGATGATGACTGGGATGCTGCGTCCGACCTTTGACGCAAGCTTTGCTGCGCTGATTGCGGCGGTTTTCGCCATGATGCGCTGAAACCGCTCTTCCTTGACCTCTTCAGGGACCGGATTGGGCAGATTGTTGGCTTGCGCACCGTCCACGGGTTCAAAACGGAAAGCGCCTACGCGGTCAAGCTGCGCTTCGTCGAGCCAATCGAGCAGATATTCAAAATCGGATTCGGTTTCACCGGGGAAGCCGACCACGAAGCTTGACCGAATGGCGATGTCTGGCGCGATGCCACGCCATTTGCGGATGCGTTCAAGCACCTTGGCTTCATTTGCAGGGCGCTTCATGGCCTTCAGGACATTGGGTGCCGCGTGTTGGAACGGGATATCGAGATAAGGCGTCAAATACCCCTCCGCCATCAACGGAATGACGTCGTCAACATGCGGGTAAGGATAGACATAATGCAGCCGGACCCACGGGGCTATTCCGTCGCTGGTGCGCAAGCCACCGAGTTCGCGTGCAAGGTCGGTCATGTGCGCGCGGACCTGCTGGCCCTTCCACTCGCGCGGTTCATGCCGCGTATCGACGCCATAAGCCGACGTGTCTTGCGAGATGACCAAAAGCTCTTTGGTGCCAGCTGAAACCAGCTTCTCCGCCTCACGCAGCACCGCGTCAATCCGGCGGCTGGCAAGCTTGCCCCGTAACGACGGGATGATGCAGAAGGCGCAGCTGTGGTTGCAGCCTTCGGAAATCTTGAGATAGCTGTAATGCCGCGGTGTTAACTTCAATCCACCTTCGGGAACGAGGTCCACAAAAGCACCACGCGTCGGCGGCGCGGCTTCATGGACGGCCGAGACAACCGCCTCATATTGATGGGCGCCAGTGATGGCCAACACACCCGGAAAACGTGCGCGGATGACGTCAGCTTCATTACCCATGCAGCCCGTAACAATGACGCGGCCATTTTCAGCGATAGCTTCCCCAATGGCCTC
>JAZKGS010000087.1:18328-44040 GCA_040385805.1 Pseudomonadota bacterium
AAGATTATGGGAGGGCAGATGATGGCAAACGCGAATTTATTGGCGATTTTGGTGGCCGCGGCGACTGGGTTCCTGATCGGCGGACTTTGGTACGGACCGTTGTTTGGCAAAGCATGGATGGCGGAGCACGGCTTAACCGAAGAGAAATTGCGCGCCGGCAATATGCTTAAAATTTACGGCCTGACCTTTGCTTTTTCGGTTTTGTCGGCTGTGTTCTTGGGCCATTTACTGGCGTTTTTTGACACCAGCGCGCGTTCAACGATGATGATTTCCGTTGGCATTTCGCTGGGCTACATCATCCCCGCCATCGGCACCAATTATCTGTTTTCACGCAAATCGGGCAAGCTGTTTGCGATTGATGCCGGATATTGGCTCGTGTTTTACGCTACGATGGGCTTGGTTTTCCTGTTGCTTGGGAATTAAGGTTTTGACGGGATGATCTGCACCAATAAATCACCCGGCTGCAGCTTTTGTGCCTCTGTCTGCCAAAAGCCGAAATTGATTCCGTTGCGGTAAATTCGAAGGCCGATTCCATCGGGTAGGTCGCGCAAGCTCTTGCCAACTTCGCTTGGGGTTACCTCACGTTCCTTGATGATGACTTCACCACCGACGGACGCCAAATCGGTCAGATATTCCGAAATATGTTCGCCATGGCAGGAACTGGCCAGCAATAGCCCAGTGAAGCTAACGGGGTTAATCACCGTCGTCGCCCCTGCCTGGCGCGCAAGCAATTCATTATCATCGGCACGGATAACGACGCTGATCGGTACATTAGGCGACAAATGGCGCACCGTTAGCACCATCAATATCGACGCATCGTCACGCCCGGCGGACACAATCACCGACGAAGCCTGCTTGATGCGGACGGCATTGAGGATTTCGTCCCGCGTGCCATCACCACATAATATGTTACAGCCCAGATACTCGGCCTCCGCCAGCCGCTCTTCACTGCAATCAATCACCACGATATTTTTTGGGTCGGTGCCCCGTTTGATTAGTTCAGCCACGGCCTGCGATCCGCTCACGCCGAAACCCAAGGTTACAATATGTCCGGTTAGAGTTTGCTGAATCTTTTTCATGCGCCATTTTTCCCAGCTGCGTTTGATGACAAAATTATAGGCTGTGCCTACGAAAATGAAGATGACGGCGATACGTACCGGCGTCACGATAATGGCTTCGATAAAGCGTGACCGGTTGGAGATTGGCGCAATGTCACCAAATCCGGTCGTAGTGACCGAAATCATGGTGAAGTAAACGACGTCCAGAAAGCTGATGACGCCGTCATGGCTATCCTTCAAGCCGGCCCGGTCAAACCAGTGAATAACAATGACCAGCAATATCAGGAAAAATGCCAGCGACAGACGGAGCAAAACGTCAGCCCACACCGGCAATTTGCTTGCACGGCGCAGCGCCACTCGGAATTTAAACGGAACTTCGGGATCAGCCATTAATGGGTTCCAGATAGCTTAAAGGATTTACCGCCTGTCGGTTTTTGCGGACTTGGAAATGCAGCTGCGGCTGACGAACATAGCCGGTTTCGCCCACGCCGCCAATCGCTTGTCCACTGGAAACACGATTGCCCTTCATAACGTCCAATCGGCCAAGATGCCCATATGCCGTAATCCAGCCTGCGCCATGGTCAATCAGAACCAATCCGCCAAAAACGCCAATTTCGTTGCCGCTATATACCACCACGCCGGGGGCAGCCGCGCGCACCGCGACACCATTTTCCGCAGCGATGTTCACCCCATCATTGACCCTGCCCCCACCTTGCGCGCCGAACTTGCCAATCAATGCGCCACGAAGCGGCCAGACGAAGCGCCCGGTAAAATTCGCTCCAGTTGCGGCGGCTAGAGGCTTTGCGCCTGCCGCGCTTCCACCGGTCACGATGTCGTCGATGTTAATGTTAAACGCAGCCGCCCGCAATTCGGGCGTCGGCGCACGCGCCGCTTTGTCCGTCTGGGCGGATGACGGCAGCAACAGATTTTGGCCTAATTGCAAGGTGTATGGCGGTTGCAAGGCGTTCAGCACCACAATATCGGCCCAGACCGTTCGATACGCCCGCGCGATGGCTATCCCGGTTTCCCCGGCATTAACGCGGTGATAAAGCCCGCCCGGTATTTGCAGTCGGGTTCCTGCACGCAACGTATAAGGCGCTTTCAAATTATTGGCGTCGGCAATCGCGGTTGCGCCCGCGCCGGTTTTATGCGCGATGGAAAACAGGCTGTCACCGGACTGCACAATATAGGCCGATGTCGCCACGCGACGGGCATTGTGCGAAACATTGGTTGGACTCCAACTGGGGGTCTCAACAACAAATCCCTGTTCGGCGCGTATCTGTGGCCCCATAGCGGGTGGTCGCGCGGCATCATTTCCGACCCGGTAATCATTGCCAGCGCGGGGCACACATGCGGCCAATATCATGGTTGAACTAATTGCCATGAACCGTACCCGCATTTTTCATATTCCTAGCCGCTATATATTTGATTCAATGTGGCTAAAGATTCATGATGCGTCAAATCAAGTTGCAATGGCGTAACGGCGATATAGCCATCCTCGATGACTTCAAGGTCGGTATCATGGCCGGGCGTGTGCAACATACCATGTAGTCCGAACCAGTAATAATCATACCCGCGCGGATCGGTGCCTTTCACAATGGATCCACGGCTATAGTCATGAAAGCCTTGCCGCGCGACTTTGATGCCCTTCACATCCTGCGGCAGCAGCGGCGGGAAATTGACGTTGGTCAATGTGCGCGGCATATAGGGCATATCAAGCAACGGACGAAGAACGCGTTCACCCCATGCTTCTGCCGCCGAGAATGGCACGGCATCGGCCATGCCTTCTTTGCTATATACCTGGCTTAGCGCAATCGAGCGGATGCCTGCCAATGCCCCTTCCATCGCAGCGGACACTGTGCCTGAATAGGTGATGTCATCGCCCAGATTGGCACCACGGTTCACACCGGACAGGATCAGGTCAGGCATTGCATCCTTCATGATTACGCCAATACCGAGCATCACGGAGTCGGTTGGCGTGCCGGCGACGGAAAAATGCTTTTCGCCATGCTCGCGAATGCGGACAGGCTTAGTCAGCGTGAGCGAATGGCCAGCACCGGAGTTTTCCTCCGCAGGAGCAACGATCCAGACATCATCGCTCAATGTGCGCGCAATGGTCTCAAGCACCTTAAGCCCCGGCGCGTTCACGCCATCATCATTGGTCAATAAAATACGCATCAGGCTGTCGCTTCCAATTTAGTGAGGCCGCCCATATATGGCAGCAAAGCAGCAGGAATGATGACACTGCCATCGGCCTGCTGATGATTTTCAAGTACAGCAACCAAACTGCGGCCAACGGCAAGGCCAGAGCCGTTCAGCGTATGAACGAAGACATTGCCCTTCCCCTCGGCCGGGCGATAGCGGGTGTTCATCCGCCGCGCCTGCCAATCACCGCAGTTCGAGCAGCTTGAGATTTCGCGATACAGCCCTTGGCCGGGCAACCATACTTCAAGGTCATAGGTCCGGCGCGCGCTTGCGCCCATGTCGCCGGTGCAAAGCAGCATCTTGCGATAGGGCAGTTCAAGTGCTTGCAATATGCCCTCTGCGCTTTCCACCATGCGTTCATGTTCGGCGGCGCTGTCCTCAGGACGAACGATGGAGACCAGTTCAACCTTTTCAAACTGATGCTGCCGGATCAGGCCCTTGGTATCCCGCCCTGCTGCGCCTGCTTCGGACCGGAAACAGGGCGTCAGCGCGGTCAACCGGATCGGCAGAGCGGCTTCGTCCAGTATCTGTTCACGCACGCTGTTCGTTAGCGAAACTTCAGCGGTCGGGATGAGCCAGCGGCCGTCGGTTGTCTGGAAATTGTCTTCGGCAAATTTGGGCAACTGCCCGGTTCCAAACAACGATTCCTGACGCACCAGATAAGGCGTGGCGCATTCGGTATAGCCACGCTGCGCGGTCTGATAATCCAACATGAATTGACCAAGCGCACGATTAAGCCGCGCCATCTGCCCACGCATGAAGGTGAAGCGCGCGCCGGAGATGAGGACGCCTGTTTCAAAATCCAGACCAAGTGCAGGACCGACATCGGCATGGTCGCGCGGTTCAAAGTCGAAGTCACGTGGGTTGCCCCAGCGTGCGATTTCGACATTTTGGGTCTCGTCTGCGCCATCCGGGGTGTCGGCGGCCGGCAAGTTTGGCAACCCAGCGAGCAAAGCGTCAAGCTCTGCCCCTGCCGCCCGTTCGCTTTCTTCCAATTGCGGCAGCGTGTCTTTCAACTGCGCGACTTCTGCCTTCAATGCCTCGGCAGTGGCAGTGTCGCCTTTGCCCATCGCCGCGCCAATGGCTTTGGATGCTTCGTTGCGGCGCGCCTGCGCATTTTGCATTTCGGTCAGGATCGCGCGCCGGTTTTCGTCCAAAGCGAGAATAGATGTAGCCACAGGCGCAGCGCCCCGGCGCGCTAATGCGGCGTCAAAGTCGGCTGGATTTTCACGGATATATTTCAGGTCATGCATGGCCGCAGGCTATGCCGCGCGCGTTGTGGTTTCGCAACGAAAAAGGGGCATGCGAAGGCCGCCGCATTTTTGCCCGGTCTTACCCCTTATTGCTTGTTTTCCTCTTCGCCACACGTCGGCGTACCATGAGGCCAGCGACGCCTGCGCCGAACAGCAACACCATGGGCGGAGCGGGCACGTCAGTCCCGCCGGTCGAACCGCCAACACCACCCGATGACGAGGAACTGGAAGACGAAGATGTTGACGTGGAAGTGCTGGAGTGGGCGCCTGACGAGGTAGGCCCCGATGAAGCCATGCCTCCAGAAGTTGACGAAGTGCTTGTAACAAAGCCAGAAGAGCCGCCGGATGACGAGCTTGACGACGAGCTTGATGACGAAGAACTAGACGACGAAGAGGAGCCGGAGCTTGTCACTGCGCCACTCGACGTGCTCACACTACCTGACGATGTCGATACGCCGCCGGTAGATGTACTGATTCCTCCGGTCGAGGTGCTTACACCGCCAGTAGACGTGCTTACACCGCCAGTAGACGTCGAAACGCCACCTGACGTGCTCGACGTACTTGAACCACCTGAACCGCCGGATGAAGTTGAACTGCTGATGCCCCCCGTGCTGCTTGAAGTTGACGAAATCACGACAGTTCCACCGCCCCCGCCGCCTGCAAATCCGCCGAAGAACCCGCCGCCAAAACCGCCGGCAAAACCGCCTGATCCGCCGATAACGACAGGGGCACCGCTGCTGCCGCCGCCGCCTTCATATGGGGCCGACGGCAAATATGGGGCTGGCAAAGGCGGCAAGGCCTGCCCGGCAATCGTTACGACGGTCGGAACGCACGTAGAGGTAGTCGTGGTCCGTACGACTTTGCGTACCCGCTTTACTTTGCGGACAGGCGATTTGTGCGAAATTGTGCGGGCTTTGTGCGTTTTCTTCGCCACTTTTTGCACCACCGCAGGTTTCGAATCTGCCACTTGCACAGCGCCACCGCCGATCAACGCCCCGCCGCAAGTGCATGCACATAATTTTGCCAAAGCCATGCGTACTGACATAAATTTACCCTTCTTCCGCAACAGGTTGCAGGTGACTTGACCAACATCTGCATGCTTTACTCGTTCAAACAGAAGCGCAGAGAGGCGATGCAAGCTCAAACAAATTAACCGTGCTTACTCAGGTATTTTGGGAAAAATTCAATTTTTTCAGTATGTAACATGTAAATTGTCCCGCATTGGAACTGTTCCGCCGATACCATTTCTGTTCATCAAAGCATTTCCACAACTTTTGTCCAATTGCCCGCTTCTCGTAACATTTGGCGCTTGTGCGGCATTTGGCGCGAGTCTATAGCGCCGCCAAGAGTGGATTGGACGCAGGTTTCTTCTTTCTGGAGGACCGGCCAGCGGTGGAGGAATTACAATGGGCGCGAGCGCCAAGCCTCAAGATACGACCGGCGAAATCAGCAATTCTGACTTTGACCTGGACGATGCTTACGTGCCGACTGACGACGAACCATTTATGAACGAACGGCAACTGCGCTTTTTCGAAAAGCAGCTTGTTGACTGGAAAAATAGCATATTGGCTGAAGCACAAGGGACGCTGAATCAGCTTCAAGACGGCCCAATGCGCGAACCTGATTTGAATGATCGTGCCTCCAGTGAAACCGATTGGGGTATCGAACTTCGGACCCGTGACCGCCAACGCAAACTTATCGCCAAAATTGAATCCGCGCTGCGGCGCATAACCGAGGGCGAATATGGTTATTGCATGGTGACAGGTGAACCCATTTCGCTCGCCCGTCTACGCGCCCGGCCAATTGCCACGATGACGCTTGAAGCGCAGGAACGCCACGAACGGCAGGAACGCGTGTCTCGCGACGACTGATCGCCTAAGTGGTTACGTTACTTAGTTAAAAACTTAGTAAATATTAGCAATTATCGCCACTGTATTAACCTTTTGGCGATATTTCCGTGCCAGAGTCAGAACCTTGATTGAACCCGATTTTGTGCTTGGGGCTGCAACATGGATGACTCGTTTAGCGATAAAAAAAGGCCCGCTGCAAAGCGTGGCATGAATCGTGACAGTCTGTTGCTAAAGGCAGTGATCCGTTTTTCAACTACGCGGGAAGAGCGGACAGTAAGAATCCGCAATCTGTCTGCAGGCGGGCTGATGGCGGAAGTACCCACCGGCCTCATGCGTGGCGAACGGGTAGAAATTAACTTACACAGCATTGGTTGGGTCAGCGGACACATAGCTTGGGTCACCGACGGGCGCGTTGGCATTGCGTTCGACCATCCCATCAACCCCAAGGATGCACGCAAGCCCATCGGGGTTTCCGATCTGGAAATCCCGCCTTACCTTAAGAGGTTAAACGCAAAGGCTGTTCCCGGCAAAATTCGCCGGGTCTAATCAGTCGTCGAGGCAGTAAATGTCGACCGGCACAACAATCTTGTCGAGCACACGCCCAACCGGATAAGCCGACTTGCTCCCTTGTTCGATTGCAGTTTCCAGCACCTCGCGCTTTTTCGCGCCGTTGATGACCAATATGGCAGTCCGCGCCGCACCGATGGCTGCACCAGTCAGCGTCACCCGATTAACTGGAGCCTCTGGCGGCAGAGGATCAGGGGCGACGCCAACGGCCCGAACGTCTTTTCCGCCATCCATTGCAGATTCCAAATCAGGCCCCGGGAAGATTGATGCCGTATGGCCATCTGTACCCATGCCGAGCCAAACTAGATCGGGTGGCCAGTGGAGGTCAGCCAATCGCGCATTTGCCGCGCTGCCCGCCAATTTGTGGTCAGCCGCATCGCTTGCGATTGGCAGGACCCGTGCGCCCTTTGGAATAAAGATTTTGGCGATCATCGCAACGTTGGACAATGGATTGTCGACAGGGACCAAACGGTCATCGGTTGGGATGATCGTGACACTTTTCCAGCGAATATTGGCTTGGGCAAGCTTTTCCAAAATTGGCTTGGGCGTTGAACCACCTGGAAATGCGACAAGCGCCTGACCACGTGCGTCCAAGGCGCTTTCAATGATGAAGCTGACGTCGCCGACAACGGCCTCGATCAGATCTTCCGCAGCGTCAAAGTCCCACCATTCAATTTCTTCGGCCATACGCCTTGCGTCTCCATTAGTTCCGTAGTGCCGATGCAGCACGCGCTGCCGATTCAATCGCGGCAACATCTGGAACGCCTTTACCAACAAGCCAGCTACCGCCAACACATAAAATTTCCGGAACCGACAACCAATCCGCCGCCGTGTCCTGTTTTATGCCGCCCGTTGGACAGAATTTGCACTGGCCAAACGGTCCAATGAGCGACTTGAGCGCAGGAAGGCCGCCATTGGCTTCGGCCGGGAAAAACTTGAAATGCGTCAGACCTAGATCAAGGCCGCGCATAATGTCACCTGCGCTAGCAATGCCGGGCAGGAACGGTATGTTCTTGGCAATCGCCGCCTTACCCAAATTGTCGGTCAGACCGGGTGACACAATGAACTCCGCGCCAGCGCCGATGGCACTATCGAGGCCCGGCACATCGACGATGGTGCCCGCGCCAACAATTGCGCCGGGAACTTTTTTCATCTCCGCAATGGCATCCAAAGCTGCCGCCGTGCGCAACGTAACCTCAAGCACCGGAAGCCCACCTGCGACCAATGCCTCGGCAATCGCGCGCGCATATGCAGCGTCTTCGATAACCAACACCGGAATGACGGGCGCAGTGCGCATGATTTTCTCGATTGGGGTCATGTGGCGATATCCTTAAATATGTTGCTGGGCATAAGCTGCCGCTGCACCAAAAAGGCCGGGCTGCGGATGTGTGATCAATTTGACAGGAATGGCGGACATCAGGCCCTCAAAGCGGCCCTTCGCCCGAAACCGTTCGGCAAAGCCTGAGCGAAGGAGGCTGTCTTTGATCCGCAAACCAAGCCCGCCAGCAATCACAACGCCCGCAAAACCACCCTGCGCCAGCGTGATGTCGCCTGCAACACTGCCAAGCGACAAGCAAAAACGGTCAATGGCTGCGGCAGCAAGGCTGTCCTCTCCCGACATGCCCATTTGCCACAAGACTTTGTCATCATATTGCTGGACAGCACGCCCTTCAATCGCGGCAAGCGTTTCGTAAAGGTCGATAAGGCCCGGACCAGACACGACGCGTTCGATCGATACGCGGCGGTAGCGTTTACGCAACCGCGCCAGAACGGCATCCTCAATGGCGTCCAGCGGCGCAAAGTCGATATGCCCGCCCTCAGTCGCCTGCACATGGTAATTGCTGCCCCTGCGCCACACATGCGCAACGCCAAGGCCAGTGCCTGGCCCGATGATACTCAACGTCCCTTCGGGGGCAAAGTCCTGCTGCGGCCCCGTCAGATGTTGAAAATGTTCCGGCCCCGCCTGCGCAACCGCATGGCCAACCGCGCCAAAGTCATTGACGATGACAAAGCTGTCGACGTCCAATTTCTCGCACACCATCGACCGGCGAATGATCCAAGGGTTATTGGTTAGCTTGATAACATCGGCGTCGACAGGCCCGGCAATGGCAATCGCTGCAGCGGGGGGGAGCGGGGCACCATTGAGCCGTCCAAATTCCTGCCACGCGGTTTGAAAACTCGCATGCTCAGCGGTCTTCAGCGTCACGGCCTCGTTCAATTGGGTGACGCGCCCGTCCTGCACCTCGGCAATTGCGAAGCGGGCATGCGTTCCGCCGATATCGACAGCGACAATTGCGGTCATAGTCCAGCCGCCGCCAACATGGCCGACCCGCCCTTCTCCGCCTCGTCCGCGCCTGCTTGCATCAATGCAAACAATTCGCGGCCAGTGCCGACATGTTGCGCTGGCGTTGGCGCTGGTGCTCGGGCGGCCCAGATATCGGCGTCGACCAATACCGACAATGTTCCGGTATTGGCGCAAAGCCGAACAACATCACCGTCCTGAAGCTTGGCAATCGCCCCACCGCGCGCGCCTTCAGGGCTTAAGTGGATCGCGGCAGGAACTTTGCCCGACGCGCCGGACATACGGCCATCGGTGACAAGCGCGACATTAAAGCCCATGTCCTGCAACACGCCCAAGGGCGGGGTCAATTTATGCAATTCGGGCATGCCGTTCGCGGCTGGCCCCTGGAAGCGAATGACGACGATGACATCGCATTCCAACGCGCCAGCTTTGAACGCGGCGAGCGCATCATTCTGGTCGTCGAAAACGCGGACCGGTGCTTCAATGGTCCAACGGGCGGGGTCGACTGCGCTGGTCTTGAACGTTGCGCGGCCTAGATTGCCGGTAACCAAGCGCATCCCGCCATCGGGGCTGAACGGCGCGGACGGCGGACGCAACATCGTGTCATCAGCAGTGACCGCTGGCGCATCGCTCCAAACAAGCTTGTCGTCCTCTAACATTGGTTCACGGCCATAATCGGACAAGTCGTTGCCAGCGACGGTCATGATATCGCGGTGTAGCAAGCCGGCGTCGATCAGTTCGCGAATGACATAACCAATGCCGCCCGCCGCATGGAAATGATTCACATCGCCCGAACCGTTTGGATAGACCCGCGCAATCAACGGCACGGCGGAAGACAATTGGTCCAAATCTTCCCAATCGATGATTATCCCAGCAGCCCGTGCAATAGCTGGAATATGGAGCGCGTGGTTGGTTGAACCGCCCGTCGCAAGCAAGCCTACGCAGGCGTTCACTATCGCTTTTTCGTCAACGCAATGCCCCAAAGGACGGTAATCGTCGCCATCCCAGCCGATCTGGCTGAGGCGATGGACAGCGGCGCGGGTGAGTTCAGTGCGCAGCTTCGTGCCAGGGTTGATGAATGCGGCGCCGGGGATGTGCAGCCCCATGACTTCCATCATCATCTGGTTCGAATTGGCCGTGCCGTAAAACGTGCAGGTGCCGGCGCTGTGGTAAGACGCGGCCTCCGCTTCCAACAATTCGGCGCGGCCAACCTTGCCCTCGGCATACAACTGACGGACACGTTGCTTTTCCTTGTTCGCAAGCCCCGACGGCATGGGTCCGGCTGGCACAAGGATCGTGGGCAAATGGCCAAAGCGCAATGCACCCATCAACAATCCGGGGACGATCTTGTCGCAAATGCCAAGCATTGCCACGCTTTCAAACATGCCGTGACTTAAGCCTACCGCCGTCGCCATCGCAATCACGTCGCGGCTGAACAAGGACAATTCCATCGAATCCTGCCCTTGCGTGACTCCATCGCACATCGCGGGCGTTGAACCAGCAACTTGTGCAGTTGCGCCAACTTCACGCGCGAAAATTTTCATCTGTTCGGGGTAACGGCCATAAGGCTGATGCGCGGACAGCATGTCGTTATAGGCGCTAACGATGCCGATATTCATCGCCTTGCCATCGCGGATCGATGCCTTATCTTCGCCGCTCGCGGCAAAGCCATGCGCCAGATTGCCACAGCTTAAGACAGGGCGGTTGACGCCAGCGTCGCGTTGCTTGGCGATCAGGTCGAGATAGGCCTGACGCCCTTGCCTCGAGCGTTCAATGATCCGCGCAGTGACGGCTTCGACTGTGACGTGCAATTTACTCATGCCAACTCACTCCATCGCGTTCGGTTAGCGCAATCGCCGCATTGGGTCCCCAGCTTCCAGCGCCATAGGCTTTCGGGCGAAGCCCTGTGGCGCTCCATAAGGCCCGTATGGCATCAACCCACGTCCATTGGGCCTCAACCTCATCGCGGCGCACAAACAGCGTCTGGTCGCCTTCTATGAGGTCAAGGAGCAATCGTTCATATGCGATCCGCCGACGCGATCCGGCAAACGCAGCCGTGAGCGAGAGATCCAGCGGAACTTCGCGCAAAGTAACGCCGCCGCGATCGAGCCCGGGTTCCTTCGCCATCACCAACAGCCGGACATATTCCTCCGGCTGCAACCTAATGACAAGAGTGTTCGCCTCAAGCTTTCCGCCACGGTCCCTGAACACATTGTGCGGGACTGGCTTGAACTGGATAACAATCTCGCTGCGCCGTTCGGGCAAGCGCTTTCCAGTACGTAGAAAAAACGGCACGCCCTGCCAGCGCCAATTGTCCACATAAGCCTTGATCGCGACGAAGGTTTCGGTGTCAGAAGGCTTGCCAAGATCGCTTTCGTAGCTTTTGACCGCGTCGCCATTGACAGCACCGTCGGTATATTTGCCGGTGACAACATCACCCTCAACGACTGGACGAAGCGCACGCAGGACTTTGACCTTCTCGTCGCGGATTGCCGTGGCATCAAGGCTCGCCGGCGGTTCCATCGCGGTCAACGCAAGCAGTTGCAGCATATGGTTCTGCACCATGTCGCGCAGCGCACCGGTGTCATCGTAAAATCCCGCGCGCCCTTCAAGGCCAACGGTCTCGCTGACCGTGATTTGCACATGTTCGATGGCGTTGGCGTTCCACAGCGGCTCAAACAGCATATTGGCAAAACGCAACGCCATCAGATTCTGAACGGTTTCCTTGCCCAGATAATGGTCAATTCGGAAGGTTCGCTTTTCGGGGAACACCGCGTTGACCGCATCGTTGATGTGCTGAGAGGAGGCCAAGTCATTACCCAACGGCTTTTCAAGGCCAATGCGGACATTCTCGCCCGAAAGTCCGGCATTATCCAGGCCCTTGATTGTTGCCTCAAATAAAGACGGCGCAGTGGACAGGAATATGGAAAGCCCCCCCGATATGTCACCAATTGTCGCAGCTAGCTCAGCAAAGCCGTCCGGGTTAGACGCGTCTAGCGCGACATAATGCAAGCGTTGCAGAAAAGCGTCGATCAACCCTTCCGCCTTACGATCATCGGGCAAAAATTCACAAAGGGCTGTGCGGGCCATGTCGCGGAAGGCGTCGTCGGTTAGCGTGCTGCGTGCAGTACCAAAAATACGTAAATTTGGATCAATCAACCCATCGGCGTGCAATGCATATAAGGACGGCAAAAGCATTCGGCGCGAAAGGTCGCCCGTCGCCCCAAACAGCAGCAAGGTTGAACTATGGTCGCGCATCCGTCGGTCTCCTGGCAAGGCAGCAGACAATCGCCTTGCAAAATCGCCCTTCCCTTTATCCTGAAGCGACAACGCGTCTAGCGCTTATTCGTATGCACCTTTTCGCTTTCCGCCCAAGCGCGCTGGTCAGCCATGCCCATGGATATCAATATGGGATCCTCCTTTTGGCGCGCTTGGAAGTCCGCCTTGCCGGACAGGCCGCGCCAGCCCGAAGCAATCAGCGCCTGAAGGGTTGGAGCGCCCAATGTCGTGCCGGGGCCCAGAACAATGATCGTATCAGGCGCAAATTCCGCCGCCGCGACTTGGACCGCGCGGGTGAAGTCGTAGCTATCGGTCAATTGCGCGCCAAGAGTGTAGTCGTAAATCGCCTCACGGCTGAATGCGCTGGGTGACCAAATCCGGCCCTGCCCGTCTATTGCCGGAATGTTGCCAGTACGGAAGTCGGCCACAGGGTTTTCGGCGCGCGCCATGGGCACGATGTGGTTCAGCAGCGGGCTATGGAAGGCCGCATGATGCATGAGGCGCAACGGAAAGCGCTCGTCTTTTGGCAGCCGCTCCATGAGCCATTTCAGCCCTGCCTCGTCTGCTGCAAATACGATCATCCCGCCCAGCCGGATGGAGACGGAAATATTCACGCCAGAATTAATCAACGATTCGTTTAACAATTCTTTGATAAATAATATTTTATCATGATTAGGCTTCCAGTCATCATCAACAATTGACCAGACAATCTGCCCGCCTCTCCCATGCTGATGCATCAGTCCGCCCATATTGTTGACGAGCTGCGCTCCGGCCTCAAGATCAAGAATTCCGGCGCATGCCAGCGCCAGATACCACCCCATCGAATTGCCAGTTACCGCCACAATCTCATATTTCTCGCAGTCAATTGCGGCGAAGTCGGCCATCGCGCAGGCGTATATTAACGCTGACGCATTATCGCCGGTCATGTGTGCTGACGGCGTGTATTTTTCTGCGCCGTCCAGTTGCGAAACAGTCACTTGCCCGTTCGCCGTCCGGACGGCGTCGACGATCGCTATGACGTCCTGCCGCGCGGCGTGATGAGTCTTCAGATAGCCAAGTTCTGCCGCATTATAAGTCCCGCGTCCGGGACAGATGACTAACGCACGCTTCTTCATGCCACGGCCGCCCGCGCGGCATCGAGGATCGAGGCTTTGCTTGGCAAAACAAGTTCGGCCGCTGGTCCCAACGGAATAAAGCAATCCTCCGCAGTAATCCGGCTAATGGCGTCGCCGCGGCCAGCCTCGGTCAATATGGTCATCAATTTTTCACTGAGGCTTCCCGACTTGCGGCATTCATCAACGATCAGGATTTTCCCGCATTCCGCTACTGCAGCGACGATCGCCTCGTCGTTCAATGGGTGTAACCAACGCAGATCAATGATACGCACATCGATGCCGCCGGCCTTCAACTCATCCACCGATTGTCGCGAAAGAAAAAAACCATTTCCGTAAGTTATGATCGCCAATTCAGTACCGTTACCAAATTGACCAAGCGCGCCGAGTGCAATCTCATGATCCGCATCCGGCGCCAAATAAGGCGCGGTCCAACCGCCATCGTCCGGCGTATTCAAGTCACTTGTGTGATATAGCGCAATTGGCTCAATGAATACAACGACCCGCCCATCCTCATGCGCCAAACGAACGCATTCACGCAGCATCGCTGGCGCGTCGGCAGCGTTGGACGGGCAAGCAACGATGATGCCTGGAATGTCCGTGAGAACGGCCAAGCTATTGTCATTATGGAAATGCCCGCCAAAACCCTTTTGATAGGGCAGGCCAGCAATGCGCACCACCATGGGGTTGCGATATTGTTTGTTGGAGAAAAACGACAAGGTCGCTGCCTCGCCACGGATTTGGTCCTCGGCATTATGCAGATAGGCGAGAAACTGAATTTCGGGGATCGGCACAAAACCATTATGCGCCATGCCAATCGCGAGACCCAGGATGGTCTGTTCATCCAGCAAGGTGTCAAACACACGCGCTGCGCCGAATTTCTCCTGAAGCCCCTGCGTGACGCCATAGACGCCGCCCTTGCGCGCAACATCTTCACCAAACACGGCGACACTGGGATATTGCAGCATGATGTCCGCCAGCGCGAAGTTGATGCTTTTGGCCAAGGTCACTGGCTTGGCAAGGTTACGCGCATCCTTGGTGAACATGGCATCACGCTTCGCCGCATCGGGCACAGGTACCGGCGGCTTCTCGGACTTTCGTGGTTCAATCGAAGCCATCACCTCTGCAGCGGTCGTCAATCGCGGCTTCGCCAAAGCATCAATCGCCACGCGATCGACGCGTGCGCGCATGTCCTCATATCGGGCAACTATTTCTGCGCCTGACATGCCCGCTTGTTCGTGCAAGATACGCGCACTGTGCAGCAACGGGTCCTGCGCCTCGGCGGCTTCAATCTGCGCGATTGGGGCGTAGCTCAATTCAACATCCGCGCCAGCATGCCCCATTAAGCGAATGGTCTGCATATGCAGGAACACGGGCTTTCGCCGCGTGCGGGCATAAGTCACCGCTTCCTCGCACCCACGCAGGGCATCATTCATGTCAGCGCCGTCGCAGCTTACATAATGCAAGGCTGGCCTATGTGCGAAGTTGGCCGCAATCCAACCGCCCGGCGTCCGCACGGAAATACCAATGCCATTATCCTCACACAGGAACACAATAGGCATGGGCAAATGCTGATACGCGGCCCAACAAGCGGCGTTGAACGCGCCTTGCGACGTCGAATGGTTCGCAGACGCATCGCCAAACGAACATAGAATAACGGAATCGTGCGGCAGCACGGCATCAGCAAGCTGCAATCGTTGCGCCATGCCCAACGAATGCGCTGCGCCTACAGCCTTGGGCAAATGTGACGCGATGGTGCTGGTTTGCGGCGGTACAAACGTATGCGCGCATCCCAATACCTTATGCCGCCCACCCGATATGGGGTCATCAGCAGACGCCGCAAAAGACAGGGCCATGTCGAGCAATGGTGTCAATCCGCCAGCTTGCTTCTTACGCTGGATAAGAAACGCCGCGTCACGATAATGCAGAAACGCCATGTCAGTCGAACGTGTTGCCGCCGCCATCGCAGCCGTGCCTTCATGCCCCGAACTGCCGATAGAATAAAAAGTCTTGCCTTTGGAACGCCGCGCCCAAAGGTCGAGATGCCGGCTCATGATCTGCGTATCGAACAGATCGACAAGCACATGCGGAGCCACCGCTTGCGTTGGCAAATTCTTGCGCGGGGCTGGAAAGTCATGCGCGGTGACGCGGCGGGAAAATGCCTCGTCCAATATTGTAGGGCGGTCAAACATAGCGCGCGATGATTAGCGCCAAAAGGCGCAAAAGCCACAGCAAAGTGATATTTTCAATCGCCTGATTAAATTGCTGGATTTGTAAAAATTCGTCGATAGGATGCTGAGTCGAGAGAGCGTTTCTTCCCGGACCTACCCAGCCGGGAAGCATGGAGAACGCCTGCATCCTGATATGCACAGTGAATGTCAGCGGGGTGCGGGTTAAAAAGGAGGAGAGAGAAATGCGTCGATTTAATCGTGTGATTACGGCTGCGTTATGCAGCACCATTTGCAGTGCGATGCTGATGCCAGCAGCTTACGCCCAGACATCCCAAGCCGACGAAGACAGTGGCGATGAACCGATCATCGTGACCGCGACTTTGCGCGCCATGGATGTGCAGGATATTCCGCTCGCCGTGACCGCAGTTGCGCCTGAAGCGTTGGAACGTGAAGGCGTATCCGACATCAAAACGCTCTCGTCCATCTCCCCAAGCTTTAACATCCAATCGTCACAGACCGAAACGCAGGGCACCTCAATCAAAATTCGCGGTGTTGGCACGACGGGTAACAACACTGGCCTTGAAAGCTCGGTCGGCGTGTTCATTGACGGTGTGTACCAATCACGTCCGGGCGTGGCATTGGGCGACCTCGTCGACCTTGAGCGCCTAGAAATCTTGCGTGGTCCGCAAGGGACGTTGTTTGGACGTAACACATCGGCCGGTGCGCTAAATATCACGACAAAGCGCGCGAACTTGTCGGAAGTCGAAGGTTTTGCCAATGCCACTTATGGCAATTACAACTTTATGAATGTGCAAGCCGGGATTAGCGTTCCGATCGCGCAAGATGTCGCTGCGGTTCGCGTTTCCGGCACCTATCGCAAGCGTGACGGCTTTTTGAAGAGTTCAACTGGCGCCGAAAGCAACAACCGCGACCGTTACATGCTGCGCGGACAATTATACATGGAGCCAAATGCCGACATCAGCATCCGTTTGCTCGCAGATTATTCCAAGGTTGATGAAAACTGCTGCGACGCGGTCATCGTTCGGGAAACCGAACTTGCGCCTTTTGCGGCCTTCCACGGCCTGACCAATGATGGCGTCGACCAATTTGGCCAGTCAGCATTGCAAAATCTGTCCACCAACGGACAATCGTTCGTGAATGGTGCGAAGCAATGGGGCGTTTCGGGCGAGTTGAAATGGGACTTTGGCGGCGCAAAGCTAACGTATATCGGCTCCTATCGCGACTTTAAATCGAACTCGGTTCAAGAATCTGATTTTGTTTCTTTGGCAATTTTCACCACAGGTGCAGGCGGCCAAAACAGCCGTCCCGGAATTTTGCCGACGGGTAACAAAATCAAAACAATGACTCAGGAATTGCGGCTTCAAGGCACTGCATTCAACGATAGTTTCGACTGGCTGATTGGTGGTTTTTATTCGACAGAAGATATCGTCGAAGACCAGACCATGACTTTTGGCACCGATTATCAACGCGCCAACAGTGCGTTTAACTTTGCCAATGCCTTGGGTGTGAACCCGCTATTCGCGTTAACCGCACTCGGAAATGGCGGGGTGCCAGTCAATTCCGCGGGTTCCTATGCCGAAAACCGCTTCAGCCAGGATGCCAAAAGCTTTTCAGTATTTACGCATAACGTCATCTACTTCACGGACAAACTAAGCCTGACCTTGGGTGCGCGCTATGTTGACGAGAAAAAGACCGCATCATTTGACCAGTTGAACGCCAGCAACGGTGCCTGCCAAGCCAGCGTCAATGGTGTGCTCTCCGGTGCGTTCACCCAAGCACAGTTGCCTGGCGCAGTGCAGTCAGGCGTCGTTGGCCTCAACTGCTTCCCGTTCGCAGCGCCTGTTACCCTTACTGCACCCGCAGCATTGGGTGGCGGTCTTGCAAGCCGCTTCCTGCCCGTGCCGCGTGAATGGTCCAACGTCTTCAAAGACGATGAAATCACCTACACGGCGCAGGTTGGCTATAAGGCAAATCCTGACCTGCTGCTCTATGCAGGCTACAGCCATGGTTTCAAATCAGGTGGCTTCAACCTCGACCCGACTGCAGCGAACATCACCAATTCAGGTGCGGTTCTGGCAGGTGGCGGCACGGTTGCTCCGGTTTATGCGGATCCCCGTTTCAAATCGGAAAAGGTCGACCAGATCGAACTGGGCGTGAAGGCTACATTCGGTCCGATCAAGGCAAACCTTGCCTTGTTCGATATGAAGATGAGCGACTTCCAGGTGCTTGAGTTCACAGGCGTCCAATTCCTGACCTTCAACGTTAATTCGGCGCGTTCAACCGGTGCTGAGCTGGAATTGTTTGGTGATTTCGGCAACTATATGAAGGGGAATCTTGCCCTGACTTATGCCGATGCACGCTACCCAAGCAATTGCGCCGACGGTGTCTCGGCAGACGCGCTAAGTTCAGTCATCCGCCTTTGTGGTCAGGATCTTACCAATGCGCCGAAATTTACCGGCGTTGCCGGGTTGACCTATGATGGGCCACTTAACAGCTCGGGCTGGGGTTTGCTCGTCAGTGGCAGCGTCAATTATTCGGACAGCCGAACCACGCGGACGATTGACCTCGATACAAACAATCTGCCGGTGCCGCTCGCCCGTCAGCAAAGCTACTTCAAGATGAACGCTCGTATTGGGCTTACCACTCCGGATGAGCGGTTCACCTTCGAACTTTGGGGCACAAACCTGTCGAACGAGATCACCCGCGGCATCACCGCCAACACACCCCTTCGGGGCGGTGCTGGAACACGGTCGTTGATTGGCTTCGTTGAAGAACCCCGCATGTACGGCCTGACCGTTCGCGCCAAGTTCTAAATCCGAGGTTACAAACAAAAAGGGCGGCCTCCAGTCCGGAGCCGCCCTTTTTTATATCTGTCGCCCTAATTTTAAGCGGCAGCTTTATACAAAGTCTCGCCCTTGTCCGCCATTTCGCGGAAGCTTTTCGGCGGCGCGAACCGGTTACCAAAGCGCTGCGCCAAATTGTCTGCAGTGCGGACGAAATTCTCAAGCCCGACCGTATCGATATAGCTCATCGGGCCACCGGTATATGGCGCAAAGCCCCAGCCGAAGATCGCGCCCAAATCCGCGCTTTGCGGATCCTTGACGACATCCTCTTCAAAGCACTGCGCCGTGGCGATTAGCTGAATATACAACAGACGCTGCTTCACTTCTTCAACGGTAGGCTGATCCTCGGCGAGCGGATAATGCTCCGCCATGCCTTGCCACAGACCAAGGCGCTCGCCCTTGGCGTCATAGTCATAAAAGCCCGAGCCAAAGCGGCGGCCCTTGCGGCCAAGCTTCATCACCATCAACTCCATGAAGTCTTCGGTGCCGCTCGGCTGATAGGCGTCGCCAAGTTCTTTCTTGGTCGACTGCATCACGTCATAACCAAGTTGCAGCGTGGTTTCATCAAGCAACGCCAGCGGACCGATCGGCATGCCAAGCGACTTGGCTGCGTTTTCGATCAACGCTGGCTTCACGCCTTCGGTGACCAGCTTCATTGCCTCACCCATATAAGGCGGGAATACGCGATTGGTGAAGAAGCCGCGCACATCCTTTACGACAATCGGTGTTTTCTTGATTTTGGCGTTATAATCGAACGCAGCAGCCAAGGCACGATCACCAGTCAGCGCGCCGGGAATAATCTCAAGCAACGGCATTTTCTCAACGGGTGAGAAGAAGTGCAGTCCAACGAACAATTCTGGACGTGATGAATTTTTGGCAAGGCCAGTGATCGGCAAGGTCGACGTGTTCGACGCGAAGACAACATCCGGGCCAATGACGGCTTCGGCTTTCTTGATAACATCCGCCTTCACATCAGGACGTTCGAATACGGCCTCAATGATCAAGTCGACGTCTTTCAAGTCATCATAATTGTCGGTCGGGGTTATCCGCGCCATGAAGGCATCGCCTGCTTCCTTGGTCATCTTGCCACGGCTGACGGCCTTGTCGATGATCTTGCGGCTATAATCGACGGCCTTGTTCGCATCCTCCAAGCTGCGGTCGAGAACAACCACGTCCATTCCGCCTTTGACGGTGACATGCGTGATGCCCGAACCCATCAGGCCACCGCCAAGAACGCCAACCTTCTTGATCTCCACCGGCGGCACGCCAGCGGGACGTCCAGCGCCCTTTTCTGCTGCTTGTTTATTGATGAACAACGTACGGATCATGTTCTTGGCTTGGGCACCCGAAAGCAGCTTGGTGAAATATTTCGATTCCACGCGAAGCGCAGTGTCGAAGGGCAGGATTGAGCCTTCATACAAGCATGACAATATCGCCTTTACCGCGTCGAAATTGCCTTTGCTTTCCTTGTGCGCCATCGCGTTCAGGCCGACAAACAACTGGACAGCGCGCGGGTCCATTGCCCCTGCCCCGCCGGGGAATTTGAAATCCTTTTTGTCCCAAGGTGCAGTGACCTTCGGATTTGCCTTCACCCATGCCTTGGCATTGGCAATCAGGTCAGCCGCTGGCACGACCTCGTGCACAAGCCCTTGCGCTTTCGCTGTGGCCGGGTCGAGCGCCTTGCCCTGAATGATCATCATCGCTGCATTTTGCAGGCCAATGAGACGTGGAGTCCGCTGCGTACCGCCGCCACCGGGCAGCAAGCCAACCATGACTTCTGGCATGCCAAGCTGGATCTTCGGATGGTCGGCAACGACGCGATAATGGCAGGCCAAAGCCAGCTCAAGACCGCCGCCAAGCGCAAGACCGTTGAGAGCGCAAGCCACTGGTTTGGCCGAAACTTTGCCGGAACTCAGGTCCTTGGCAGACTGACCGCCGCTCTCCATTTTACGGAGCAGCGCGTTCAGTGCAAATGCCTGGTCAAAGGCTTCCTTCGTGCTGTTCGCCTTCGCGCCGCCCAGCATGGTCAAGTCCGCGCCAGCCAAGAAACCGGATTTTTTGCCCGAGGTGATTACCGCGCCTTTGATGGCTTCGTCGGTGGTGAAATCATCTACCCATTGGCCGAATTCGGCGATCAACGCGCCGTTCCAAACGTTCATCGATGCATCGGGAAGATCGATGGTCAAAAGTGCAATGCCATCGGCGTCGATATCGACTGAGAAAGTTGTATAAGTCATATCTTCGTTCCTTGTTCGCGCGCTTCCGCGCCAAATTTTTAACTGTGTCACCCCCGACTTGATCGGGGGTCCATGGTCTGAACAGGCGGTTGTCGCTGACGTCCCGGACCATGGATCCCCGCGTTCGCGAGGATGACGAATGGCGTTAATTCACGCGTTCGATGATGGTTGCGGTGCCCATGCCTGCGCCGATGCATAAGGTGGTCAACGCGGTCGACTTGCCGGACCGCTCCAGCTCATCCAACACAGTGCCAAGGATCATCGCGCCTGTTGCACCCAACGGATGGCCCATCGCGATTGCGCCGCCATTCACGTTGATATCCGAATGGTCGATGTGCATCGCTTCCATGAAGCGCAAGACGACTGAAGCGAAAGCTTCGTTCAATTCCCACACGTCGATGTCGCCTTTGTCCATTCCAGCCCGCGCCAGCGCCTTTTGCGCGGCAAATTCAGGGCCAGTCAGCATGATCGATGGTTCAGACCCTATGGACGCCATTGATACGATCCGCGCCCGCGCTTTTAGGCCGTATTTCTCACCAGCTTCCTTGGTACCGATCAGCACGGCGGCCGAACCGTCGACGATGCCAGAACTGTTGCCTGCATGGTGGACGTGGTTGATCTTCTCAACTTCGGGATAGCGCATGATCGCGATGTCATCAAAGCCGGGCATCATCGTGCCCATCATCTGGAATGCCGGGGCCAACGCGCCAAGCGACTGCATATCGGTTTGCGGACGCATCAATTCGTCATGGTCAAGCACGACTTCGCCGATGACATCCTTGATGGGCAGGATCGACCGCGCAAAACGCTTTTCAGCCCATGCCCGCGCGGCACGCTTCTGGCTTTCAACCGCATAGGCATCGACATCATCGCGGCTATGCCCATATTTCGTGGCGATAAGGTCAGCGGAGATACCTTGTGGAATAAAATAATTGGCAATCGCCGAGCGTGGGTCAATTGGCCATGCGCCGCCATCGGAACCCATGGGCACACGGCTCATCGATTCAATCCCGCCGCCAACCGCAAGGTCGCATTCACCGGACTTGACCTTGGCGGCCGCGATGTTGGCAGCCTCAAGGCCTGAGCCACAAAAACGGTTCACCTGAATGCCTGAAGTAGTGTGGGGATAGCCGGCAGCCAGAATCGCGGTACGTGTGATTACCGCGCCCTGTTCACCCACCGGCGAGACACAGCCGAAGGCCACATCTTCAATTTCTTCACCCGAAAGGCCGTTACGGTCGCGGATCGCGGCCAACACCTGCGATGCCAAATCGATTGGCGTTATTTCATGCAGCGCGCCATCAGGGCGCCCCTTGCCACGCGGGCTGCGCACCGCATCATAAATATAGGCTTCGGTCATATTCAATCCTTCGTTACGACCACGGCGCCCGCCGCGATCAGTTGGGAGATTTCGTCTTCGCCGAGTCCAGCCTCGGTCAATATAGCGGCATAATCGCCACCTTTTGTTGCAATATCGAAATGGGTAGCAAGCGGCTGCGTTGCAAGGCGCGGTGCGACTTGGGGGTGCAACCAACGGCCATCCTGCACAAAGGCTTGCCGTTCGGCATTGGCCGGGTGCGACGCCGCCTCCACATAATCGAGCACGGGCGTCACGCAGGCGTCGGTGCCAGCGAAAATCGCTTCCCACGCGTCGCGCGTCTTGGTCGCGAATACGTCTTCAAGCATTTCATGCTGCTTCGCCCAAGCGGCACGGTCGTGCTGACCACCATAAGCTTCCCTGTCGATTGGCAAACGGTCCATCATTGCGGCAAAAAATTGTGGTTCGATGCAGCCAACTGCCATGAACTTGCCATCTGCGGTCATGAAGCAACGATAAAATGGCATCGCACCATCAAGCAGGTTCGCTTCACGTTGCGTGCGCCATTGACCAAGACCAGCCATGCCGTGGACGAAACTCATAAGGCTGTTGGTCCCGTCAACTATCGCGGCATCTACGATATTGCCTTTGCCGGTCCGCGCCCGTTCAACCAAAGCCGCCAGGATACCATTGACCAGAAACATCGATCCGCCGCCGAAATCACCCACCATGTTGAGCGGAGGAACGGGCGGCTGCCCGTCTTTGCCAATCGCGTTCAACACGCCGGTCATACCGATATAATTGATGTCATGCCCGGCCATTTGGCTCCACGGGCCAGACTGACCCCAGCCGGTCATTCGGCCATAAATAAGGCCTGGATTAATCCCGTGGCAGACGTCGGGGCCAACGCCCATCCGTTCAGTGACCCCCGGACGCAGCCCTTCAATCAGGACATCAGCGGTTTCAACAAGCTTTAACAAGGCGGCAACGGCTTCGGGCTTTTTTAGGTCAAGGACCACCGACCGTTTGCCCCGCGCATCGACCGCTTTCGGCACGAGTGCGCCACCGGGCCTATCGATCACGACGACATCGGCGCCCATATCCGCAAGCAACTGCCCGGCATAAGGCCCTGGCCCAATGCCAGCGAGTTCGACGACCTTGATGCCGCTTAATGGGCCAGTTTTAGTAGGTGAATCCATCATGGCATCCTTCCGCTACGCAAAAAGCAGCAAACGCGTTTAATCGCGTAATTAACGGAGGTCGTGTAGTCGTTCTGACAGGTTGACGCAAGCGTCAAGCATCGTAAAAATCCAGCGCGCTTAGCGGTTCTGCCGCCCCTCAATCAATGCATCCACAACATTGGGATCAGCCAGAGTCGAGGTATCCCCCAACGCGGCAAAATCATTTTCGGCAATCTTGCGCAATATCCGCCGCATGATTTTGCCACTACGCGTTTTGGGCAAAGCTGGCGTGAAGTGGATATGGTCAGGCGACGCAATTGGACCGATTTCTGTGCGCACTTGCATCCGCAATTCTGCATGCAGTTCATCGGACGGATCAGCGCCAACGTTAAGCGTAACATAACAATAAATGCCCTGCCCTTTAATATCATGCGGAAAGCCAACGACTGCGGCCTCGGCAACCATTTCATGCAACACCAAAGCGCTTTCCACCTCGGCTGTGCCCATTCGATGCCCCGAAACGTTGATGACGTCGTCGACCCGTCCGGTAATCCAATAATAACCGTCTTCATCACGTCGGCACCCGTCCCCCGTGAAATATTTACCTTTGTACGTCGAAAAATAGGTCTGAACGAAACGTTCGTGGTCACCGTAGAGCGTCCGCGCCTGACCGGGCCAACTGTGCGTGATGCAAAGATTGCCGCTGGTCGCGCCGCCAACATGTTCATCGGCAAGCACATTGCCGTCACCGTCAACCAATTGCGGCTGAATGCCAAAAAACGGACGCCCAGCGCTACCCGGTTTCATGCCATGCGCCCCCGGCAAAGTCGTGATCATCACGCCGCCAGTTTCAGTCTGCCACCAGGTATCGACGATCGGCAACTTCCCCTCACCTACTGTTGCGTGGTACCAACGCCACGCCTCAGGGTTGATCGGTTCGCCAACGGTACCCAGCAACCGAAGCGACTTGCGCGAACGCGCCTCAACAGGTGCATCGCCATCACGCATTAGTGCGCGAAGCGCGGTCGGCGCAGTGTAGAAAATATTGACCTGATGCCGGTCAATGATGTCCCAGAACCGCCCGCTATCGGGATAGCTAGGGATGCCCTCGAATATCAAACTCGTCCCGCCATTTTGAAGCGGGCCATAAACGACATAGCTGTGCCCCGTGACCCAGCCGATGTCGGCCGAGCAAAAGAAAACCTCCCCGGGACGGTAATCGAACACATAATGAAACGTGCTCGCGGTCCACACGGAATAGCCGCCTACGGTGTGCAATACACCTTTCGGACTGCCTGTTGACCCCGACGTGTATAAAATAAACAGCGGGTCTTCGGCGTTCATCGGTTCGCAGGCGCAATCGCCCGAGACAGACATCTCGTCATAATAATGGTCGCGGCCTGGGTGCATGGCGACGGGTTCGCCCGTGTGGCGCACGACGAGAACCGCCTCAACGCCGCTGACCTTTTCGAGCGCAGCGTCGATATTGGCCTTCAGCGGCACCGACTTGCCTCCGCGTAATCCGCTGTCCGCGCAAATCACAAAACGGCTGCCGCAATCTTTGATTCGTCCCGCAATGGCTTCAGGCGAAAAGCCGCCGAAAACGACGCTATGCACGGCTCCAATCCGCGCGCATGCAAGCATTGCAACCGCGCCCTCGACGCACATTGGCATGTAAATGGTTACGCGGTCGCCCTTTGCAGCACCCAGTTTTTTGAGTGCATTGGCCATGCGGGATACTTCGATCAGCAAATCTGCATAACTGACGCGCCGTGCCTCTTTAACGGGATCATCAGGCTCGAAAATGAATGCAATCGCTTCGCCTTTGCCCGCATTTACGTGGCGATCAACGGAATTGTGGCAAAGGTTGAGAACGCCGTCTTCATACCATTTGATATCGACGGGATCATAAGACCAGTTGGCGATCTTGGTTGGCGGCGTGATCCAGTCGAGACGCTTGGCTTGCTCCGCCCAAAAAGCATCAGGATCAGCAACGCTTTGCGCATACATAAGATCATAATCGGCAGCAGTGCAATGCGTGTTTTCTGCCGCGCTTTCGGGAATCGGGAACCAGTCTTGATGCTCACTCACTTGCTCTCTCCCATGATGCGGCTTATGCTCGTGCACTGCATAAGTGGAGTAGGTCCAGTGATTCAAGGCTAAAGCGCGCAATCGCTCTTCACACGCCTCATATAGCCGTTCGCGACAATGTGACGGCGAACCTTATTTCTATTCAGGAACGACCTTATGCCCAAATTACAGGATAAATCTGCCCTCATCACGGGCGGCGCCCGCGGTATTGGCGCGGCGATTGC